>JAZQDS010000001.1:0-3710 GCA_045546895.1 Eubacteriales bacterium
ATTTGTCAATAGGTTTTTCAAAAAAAGATGCATGGAAATTCCATGCATCTTTCCTTTTATTCCTCCTGCAAAAGCAGCCATTGCTCTGTAAGGGCATCCTGCCGAGAGCGCAGCTCCTCCATCTCGCGGCAGCATTGCTCCAGCGCCCTATAATCGCCGCCTGCGGCCTCCATTTGCGCCTCGCGAGCTGCAAGACCTTCTTCTACCTCCGCAAGCTCTCGCTCGATTTTAGAGAGCTGCTGCCTGCGGGCTGCTTCGCGGGCACGATCCTCCTTGGATTTATAATTGGCTTGGGGCTTTTTTTCCTTTTGGGGTGCGGGGGGCGATTCTGCGGGCTGCTCCTCCCAATAATCCTCCAACCGCTTAAGCTCAACCAAGCCATTGGGGGTCAGCTTCAAAATACGATCGGGCACACGGGAAAGAAAATACCGATCATGGGAAACAACCAGCAGATTTCCGCCGAAATCCGCAAGACTGCGCTCCACTTCCTCGCGGGCAGGAAGATCCAAATGGTTGGTAGGCTCATCCAGCAGCAGGGTATTGGAGCGCTGCGGCATCAGGGCAGCAAATTGAAAGCGCGCCCGCTCACCGCCCGAAAGCTTCCCTACTTTCAATTCCACATCCTCGCCGATAAACGCCACCATGGCCAGCGCAGCGCGCAGCTGACCGCGATCCATCCGCGGATAAAGCTCCGCAAATTCCTGCAAAACCGAATGATCATCATTAATAAAATGCGTTGCCTGCCGAAAATAGCTGCGCTGAATATTGGCGCCCCAGCGGATATGGCCATTGCGGGGCGCAAGCTCGCCCATCAATACCGAAAGGAGGGTGGATTTTCCGGTGCCGTTATCGCCAACAATGGCAATCTTTTCCCCCTTTTGCATCCGAAAGGTCAGATTTTGAAAAAGCTGATGATCCTCGCCAACCGCAACCGAAAGATCCCTGCATTGCAAAACATCATTGCCGCCCGCCAGATCCAGATTGAATTTCAAATGAAGCTTGCGTTCAGCCGTATGGGGCTTTTCCATCAGCTCCATTCGCTCCAGCTTCTTGCGGCGGCTTTTGGCCATGCCCGAGGTCGAGGCTCTTACCAGATTACGATCAATATAATCGGTAAGCTTGGCCACCTCCCGCTCCTGCTGCTCATAAAGCCGCTCCTGCTCTTTTATATAAAGCTCTTTTTGCTCTTTAAAGGCGGTATAATTCCCTTTATAGCAGCGAATTTTCCCCTCTTCCATATCCCAGATTTCCGAAACGCAGCGATCCAGAAAAAAGCGATCATGAGAAACAACGATTACCGAGCCCTTATAGCTCTTTATGTAGTCCTCCAGCCAGCAGAGGGTTTTAAAATCCAGATGGTTGGTAGGCTCATCCAGCAGCAATAAATTTGGCTGCTCAATCAGCAATTTGCATAAAGCAAGGCGGGTCTGCTCCCCGCCCGAAAGCTCCGCAACATCCAGCTCCATATCATAGCCGGCAAATCCCATACCGTTCAATACGGTTTTGATGCGAACATCGATCTGATAGGCATCGGTGGCATCAATAATTGCCTGCAGGCGGGCATATTCGGCGGGATTGCTTGTTTGATGAAGAAGCTCGATTGCATCCAGCCCCTCCTGCACAACGCTGCGCAGCTCCGCCAGAATGCTCCTGCCGCCCGAAAGGCCGCTGTTCTGCCGCAGATAGCCGATCCGCGCCTTGGGATGGAGAAATCGCTCGCCCGAGGTCTCCGCAAGGCTGCCCGCCAAAACATTCAAAAGCGTTGATTTTCCGGCCCCGTTGCTGCCGATCAATCCGATTACTGCCCCCTCCTCGCAGAGGACATTCACCCCATCAATCACCCGCCGCTCGCCGAATTCAACGATTAAATTTTTCAAAGATGCAATGGTCATTTAATACTCCAATAAATATGCAGTCAGCGTTTCGCCGACCGGATGTGTATGGGCAAGGCGAAAGCCGAGCCGCTGATAAAAATCGATATTGGCAGGATTATAGATTTCCGCAACGCCGGTTTTCCCCGCACGGCGAACCTCCTGCTGAAAGGCCTCTACCAAGCCGCGGGCAATGCCCTTTCCCCGTGCCGCAGGGCGGACCGCCAGAAGATCCAAAATCAGGAAATCGCGGTAAAATTCTCCTGCAACGCCCGCATTGATCCGATCATATACCTTTTGCACATGGGCAGGCAAAACCACCCGCTCGATCCCCCGCGCCTCAGAGGGGCAGATACAAAGGGCGGCAGAGCGATCGGGCAGGGTAAAGACCGTAAGCTCCTCCCAATATTCGATCAGATATTTGCGAAACAGCTGATGCAAAATATCCAAGCGCTCCTCTTCATAAGGAATATAATGGCAATAGAGCGGATCGGCCATAAAGCCCTCGGCAAAGAGGGCGGCCAGCGGCTCAATATCAGATTGTGTTGCTTTTATCGTCATCATATTTTTTATTATACTCGCTTTCTTTCTCTTTTTCAATCATTTCTTTCAAGGCCGAAAGCGCCTCTCGCAGACCGCCCACCCCATCGATCAGCCCGACCTCTACCGCCTCTTCCCCATCCAATACCGTTCCGATATCCGATACCATGTTTCCTACCGCCATCATCAGCGCCTGCAGCCGCTCCATCGAGATCATAGAATTCTTGGTAATAAAGCGGCAAACGCGGTTTTGCATCTCCTCCAGCGTTCGGAGGCTTTGAGGTACGCCGATAATCGTGCCGGTAGCGCGAACAGGATGAATGGTCATCGTTGCGCTGGGTACAATAAAAGAGCGGCGGGCGGCGCAGGCCAGCGGAACACCGATGGAATGACCGCCGCCCAATACCAGCGAAACTGTCGGCGTTTGCATGGATGCGATCAGCTCGGCGATGGCAAGCCCCGCTTCCACATCGCCTCCCATAGTATTGAGCAATATCAAAACACCCTCCACCCCTTCGCTCTCCTCCAGTTCCACCAATAGCGGAAGCAGATGCTCATATTTGGTTGTTTTATGCTGATCGGGGGCGATGAAATGACCCTCCACCTGTCCGATCACCGTTAATACCCGAATCTTGCTTTCCGCTTCTGCAATTCCCAATTCCAGCAGAGATTCCAGCTGCTCGTTTTTGCTTGGTTTTTCATTTTCGGTATTCATATTAACCCTCGTTTCTTCTTTTTTTAAATAGGTTTAACAAAAAAGGAAAAAAAATTATTTTTTTCAAAAAAGTTGTTGACAAATTAAAATATATAGTGTATTATATAACACGTTCCTTATGGCGCTATAGCTCAGTTGGCTAGAGCATGCGGTTCATACCCGCAGTGTCATTGGTTCGAATCCAATTAGCGCCACCATCCATGGCCCGATGGTCAAGCGGTTAAGACACCGCCCTTTCACGGCGGTATCACGGGTTCGATTCCCGTTCGGGTCACCATATTTGGGAGTTTAGCTCAGCTGGGAGAGCATCTGCCTTACAAGCAGAGGGTCAGCGGTTCGAGCCCGTTAACTCCCACCAACAAAAAAGACGGTCTTTGGACCGTCTTTTTTATTTATTGTGAAAGCAATGGTAGATCATCGATTATATCACTTCGGATAAGTCTACCTTCACTATCATTCCAGCCCCCCGGCGAGCCTCTTCTTCGCTCATTCCATCCACTTTTATCGCCAACCTGATGCTCTCCGCCCGATTGCGAAGAAGAATCGGAAGTTTTTCCTCCTCCACCCAGCGAATCACCCTTCCA
>JAZQDS010000002.1:0-12993 GCA_045546895.1 Eubacteriales bacterium
ATAACGGAAAGCCCGGCGAGATGGTGGAGGGTGATCTGCAATTCGAAGGCGATACCCTAATCTTTGCTTCGATGGACGGTAATATTTATTTCTATGATAAAAATACCGCCGCACTGCAGAAAACCATCGCCATGACCGCCCGCGCCCTAACAGCGCCGATTTTGGAAAAGGATACGCTGATCGCCGCCGATTTCAGCGGAACGATTGCAAAATATAACCGCTGATAATTAAGATAAAAAAGAGCGAACTCTTTTGAGTTCGCTCTTTTTATTTTTAAAATACACCGATGGACAGAAAAAGGGGCTCGGTGCCAATTGTGCAGTATGATCTTTTAAGATGCAATTTGATGCCGAGGTTCTTTTCTCCGGCCGAAGGCGTATGTGATACGCCGATGGACGGAAAAAGGGGCTCGGTGCCAATTGCGCAGTATGATCTTTTAAGATGCAATTTGATGCCGAGGTTCTTTTCTCCGGCCGAAGGCGTATGTGATACGCTGATGGACGGAAAAAGGGGCTCGGCGCCAATTGCGCTTAAAAGAGGCCGGAGATGATGCCGTTTTCGTCCACATCAATGCGCTCGGCGGCAGGCCGCTTGGGCAGGCCGGGCATGGTCATAATCTCGCCGGTAAGAACAACGATAAAGCCGGCACCGGCAGAAATCTTAACATTCCGAACGGTAACGGTAAAGCCCTCGGGCGCGCCCAATTTGGCAGGATCATCGGAGAAGCTATATTGGGTCTTGGCCATGCAAACGGGCAGATTGCCATAGCCCAGCTCGGTCAACCGATCGATCTGCTTTTGCGCAGCGGGCAGAATATTAATGCCCTCGCCGCCATAAACCTTTTGAACGATGGCTTCGATCTTTTCGGAAATGGAGGTATCATCCTCATAGCTGAAGGTGAAATCGCCCTTTTCCTCTTCGCAAAGGCGAACGACTTCGCGGGCAAGCTCTTCGCCGCCCTTGCCGCCCTCTGCCCATACATTGGAGAGAACAACATTAACGCCCAGCGCCTTACATTTTTCGATCAGGCAATTAACTTCAGCATCGGTATCTGTCGGGAACCGATTGACCGCAACAACGCAGGGAAGCTTATAAACATTCTTAATATTGGAAACATGGCGCAGCAGATTGGGAACGCCGCGCTCCAGCGCAGCAAGATCCTCGGCGCCCAGCTCGGTTTTGGCCAAGCCGCCATGCATTTTCAGCGCGCGGATGGTAGCAACCATTACTACCGCATCAGGAGTCAGCCCTGCCATACGGCATTTGATATCGAGGAACTTTTCAGCGCCGAGATCCGCGCCGAAGCCCGCTTCGGTAATGGCATAGTCGCCCATCTTCAGCGCCATTTTAGTAGCGATAACGGAATTGCAGCCATGGGCAATATTAGCAAAGGGACCGCCATGAACAAAGGCGGGGGTACCTTCCAAGGTCTGCACCAAATTGGGCTTAAGCGCATCCTTCAGCAGCGCCGCCATTGCGCCCTGCGCCTTGAGCTGGCCGCAGGTAACGGGCTGATCATCATAGGTATAGCCAACAATGATCCGCGCCAAGCGCTCCTTCAGATCGGTAATGCCGGAGGAGAGGCAGAGCACTGCCATAATCTCGCTGGCAACGGTAATATCAAAGCCATCCTCGCGAGGAACGCCCTGCATCCGACCACCAAGGCCATCGATTACATTCCGCAGCTGGCGATCGTTCATATCAACGCAGCGCTTCCAGGTAATCTTCTTTACATCGATTCCCAGCTCATTGCCCTGCTGAATATGATTATCCAGCATGGCAGCAAGCAGATTATTAGCCGCGCCGATGGCATGAAAATCGCCGGTAAAATGCAGGTTGATATCCTCCATCGGAACTACCTGCGCATAGCCGCCGCCCGCAGCGCCGCCCTTGATGCCGAAAACAGGGCCAAGGGAGGGCTCCCGCAGCGCAACGGTAACATTTTTACCGATGCGGCGCAGACCATCGGCAAGGCCGATGGTGGTGGTGGTTTTTCCCTCGCCCGCAGGGGTCGGGGTAATGGCGGTTACCAGCACAAGCTTGCCGTTTTCTCTCCCTTCTTCTTTCAAGAGGGAGAGATCGATTTTAGCCTTATATTTGCCATAGTATTCAAGATAATCTTCCGAAACCTGAGCAGTTTTTGCAATTTCAGAGATATGCTTCATTTCGCATTGCTGCGCAATCTCAATATCCGATAAATAAGCCATTGTTCATTCTCCTTATTTCTTGAAATATTCTACTGCAGAGCGGAACATCTGCATATCATATTCGCCGATTACATTCTTATAAAGATCCTTGCCGATACGCTCGGAATGACCCATCTTACCCAAAACGCGCCCATCGGGAGAGGTAATACCCTCGATGGCAAAGCAGGAATCATTGGGGTTAAAGAGAATATCGGAGGTGGCCTTCCCCTCAAAATCGACATATTGGGTAGCAATCTGGCCATTTTCCGCCAGCTTGCGGATCAAAGCCTCATCCGCAAGGAAGCGGCCCTCGCCATGGGAAATGGGCACATTATAAACATCGCCAACCTTCGTATTGGCAAGCCAAGGAGATTTATTGGATGCGATGCGGGTACGAACAATTCTGGACTGATGGCGGGCAATGGTATTGAAGGTCAAGGTGGGGCAATTTTCATCCGTATCGATGATCTTGCCATAGGGCACTAAGCCCAGCTTAATCAATGCCTGGAACCCGTTGCAAATTCCCAGCATCAGGCCATCCCGCTGCTCCAGCAGCTCGGTAACACCCTCGCGGATCGCTGCATTACGGAAGAAGGCAGTAATAAACTTACCGGAGCCATCAGGCTCATCGCCGCCCGAAAAGCCGCCGGGAACAAAGATCATTTGGGCGGTTTTCAGCTCTTCCGCAAATTGCTCAACGCTGCGGCTGATGCCTTCGGCGGTACGGTTATTGATCACCAAAATTCGCGCATCAGCGCCCGCATCCCGCATGGCACGAGCGCTATCGAATTCGCAGTTTGTTCCGGGGAAAACAGGGATCAATACCTTGGGAGAGGCAACCTTAATCGCAGGCGCAACCCGCTCCTTCGCTTCATAGGAGAAGGTTTCCATCGGCTGCTCTGCATGGGTAATGTTGCAGCTGTAAACGCTTTCCAGCTTATTTTCATAAATTCCCTGCAGCTCGCTGAGGGATACCTGCTCGGCACCCTTGGAGAAGGCGCCATCTTCGGTAACGGTACCGATCAAAATACCATCGATAGCCTCGGGAGCCTCCAGCAGGAAGCCGCCGTAGCAATAACCAAAGAGAGCTTCCATCGAAAGAGCATCCTCAAAGCGGAAGCCCAGCCCATCGCCGAAGCCCATCTTCATAACCGCCTCGGCAATTCCGCCGAAGCCGGGGGTATAGGCAGTAACCGCCTTGCCGCTTTGCAGCAGATCATAAACCTGATCAAATACCTTCAGCAGGGATGCGGTATCAGGCAGATGATCGGCATTATATTCGGGCTTGATCAAATAGAGCCGATTGCCCGCTTTTTTGAAATGATTGGGAACAATTTCGCCGGTCTTTCCGGTAGTAACAGCAAAGGATACGAGGGTAGGCGGAACATCCAGCTTTTCAAAGCTGCCGCTCATGGAATCCTTCCCGCCGATGGCGGCGATCCCCAGCTCCTTTTGCGCCTCAAAGGCGCCCAGCAGCGCCGCCAAGGGCTTGCCCCAGCGCTTGGGATCCTTGCCGGGGCGCTCGAAATATTCCTGGAAGGTGAGATAAACATCCTCAAATTTCGCGCCGGTCGCGATCAGCTTTGCCACCGATTCAACGACCGCAAGATATGCACCATGATAAGGGCTCTTTTCGGTAACATAGGGATTATAGCCCCAGGCCATCAGCGAAACATCCTCCGTGTGCTTTTCCTCCATCGAGATCAGCTGAACCATTGCCTGAACGGGGGTTTGCTGATGCTTGCCGCCGAAGGGCATCAAAACGCCGCCTGCGCCGATGGTGGAATCAAAGCGCTCGGAAAGGCCGCGCTTGGAGCAAACATTCAGATCGCCCGCCAGCGCCTTCAGCTCGCTCGCAAAATCCGCGCCGACTGCCTTTTTATAGCAAGCAGGCTTTGCAGGCGCGATATCGATATGCTTTTCAGCGCCGTTGGAATTCAAGAATTCACGGCTGATATCAACGATAATTCTGCCGTTCCATTCCATAACAAGGCGAGGCTCCGCCTGCACCTTGGCAACAACGGTGGCTTCCAGATTTTCCCGATCGGCCAGCGCGATAAAGCGCTCCACATTCTCAGGCTCAACCACCACCGCCATCCGCTCTTGAGATTCGCTGATGGCAAGCTCGGTACCATCCAGACCATCATATTTTTTAGGAACGGCATTCAGATTGATCTTCAGGCCATCGGCAAGCTCGCCGATGGCAACCGAAACGCCGCCTGCGCCGAAATCATTGCAGCGCTTGATCATGCGACAGGCTTCTTTATTACGGAACAGCCGCTGCAGCTTACGCTCTTCGGGTGCATTGCCCTTTTGAACCTCAGCGCCGCAGCTTTCAAGGGATTTCAAGGTATGGGATTTGGAGGAACCGGTTGCGCCGCCGCAGCCATCGCGGCCGGTGCGCCCGCCCAAAAGGATGATAACATCATCGGGATCGGGGCATTCGCGGCGAACATTCTCGGCAGGCGCCGCGCCAACAACCGCGCCGATCTCCATTCTCTTGGCGGCATAACCATCATGGTAAAGCTCATCAACAATACCGGTTGCCAAGCCGATCTGATTTCCATAGGAGGAATAGCCTGCGGCAGCGGTAGTAACAATCTTGCGCTGGGGCAGCTTACCCTCCATCGTTTCCTTTACCGGCTTCAGGGGATCCGCAGCGCCGGTAACGCGCATCGCGCCGTAAACATAGGAACGGCCGGAAAGGGGATCGCGAATCGCGCCGCCGATGCAGGTGGCGGCGCCGCCGAAGGGCTCAATCTCGGTAGGATGGTTATGGGTTTCATTTTTAAAGAGCAGCAGCCAAGGCTCCTTTTTGCCGTCTGCCTCCACCTCGATCTTAACGGTACAGGCGTTGATCTCTTCCGATTCGTCCAACTTCTCCAGCTTGCCGATCTTTTTGAGATACTTCGCAGCAAGAGTACCGATATCCATCAGGTTGATCGGCTTGGTTCTGCCCAGTTCCTTGCGGGTAGCAATATAATCCTCATAAGCCTTTTGCAGCAGCTCATCCTCAAAGGTAACATGATCAATGGTAGTAAGGAAGGTGGTATGGCGGCAATGATCCGACCAATAGGTATCGATCATACGGATCTCGGTGATGGTAGGATCTCTTCCCTCCTTGCGGAAATAAGCTTGGCAGAAAGCGATATCATCGCAGTCCATCGCAAGGCCGTATTGCTCAACAAACGCCGCAAGCCCTGCCGCATCCAGCTCCAAAAAGCCCTCCAACGTCGCAACCGTTTCGGGAATGGCATAATCGGTTTTCAGCGTTTCCGGCATTGCAAGGCTTGCTTCGCGGCTCTCAACGGGGTTGATTACGCTTTTCTTGATCGTTGCCAGCTCTTCCTCTGAAAGATCGCCATAGAGCAGATAGATCTTGGCGGTCTTAACCGTGGGGCGTTCGCCTTGAGAAATGATCTGGATACATTGGGCGGCGGAATCAGCCCGCTGATCGAATTGACCGGGCAGCGGCTCTACCGCAAACACCTTGGCATCCGCAGTATCCAGCTCTGTACTTGTCATATCCAGCTGGGGCTCGGAGAAAACAGCGCCAACCGCATAATCAAAAAGCTCCTTATCAATATTTTCAACATCATAGCGGTTGATGACCCGCACCCGCTCCAGCGATTGGATCTGATGAATCTGGCGCACCTCATTGCGCAGATCTCTTGCCTCATTGGCAAGCGCGGGCTTTTTTTCAACATAAATACGATAAACCATTTAGTTCTCCTTTCCTGCCTGCAAGGCGCGCCGACCGATATCCTTGCGATAAAACACATTTCCGAATTCAATCTTGGCGGCCTTGGCATAAGCGGCATCGATCGCTGCCGAAAGGTTTTCGGCCACCGCGGTGGCGCCTAAAACACGCCCGCCCGCTGTTTTCAAAACGCCCGCATCCAGCTTGGCGCCTGCAACAAATACATCCTTTTGAATTTCGGCAGGAATTTTTAATTCAAAGCCGGTTTCATATTTACCGGGGTAGCCCGCCGAGGCCATAACAACGCAGCAAGCGCTGCCGTTGCTGAATTTCACTTCGGTTTCGGCAAGAGTACCATTGGTTGTTGCCATCATAACGGTAAGCAAATCGCTTTCCAGCAGCGGCAAAACGACCTGCGTTTCGGGATCGCCAAAGCGGCAATTATATTCAATCACCTTCGGACCGTTCGGCGTCAGCACCAAGCCGAAATAAAGGCAACCCTTAAAGGGGCGCCCCTCCGCCCGCATAGCGCGGATAGTAGGCAAGAAGATGGTTTCCATACATTCCGCAGCGATAGCATCGGTATAATAAGGATTGGGGGCGATGGTACCCATACCACCGGTATTCAAGCCCTGATCACCATCCAGCGCACGCTTATGATCCATGGAGGAAATCATCGGCTTTACGCATTTCCCATCGGTAAAGGCCAAAACAGAGACCTCGGGGCCGGTAAGAAATTCCTCAATAACAATCCTGCTGCCGCTGGCGCCAAAGACCTGATCCTCCATCATAGAGCGTACCGCCGCCTTGGCATCCTCGCGGCACTCAGCAATAATAACGCCCTTGCCCAGCGCCAGACCATCGGCTTTAATAACGGTAGGGATCGGGGCGGTTTCCAGATATTGCAGCGCCTGCGCGCAATCTTCGAAAACCTCATATTCCGCGGTGGGGATCCCATATTTTTTCATCAGGTTTTTGGAAAAGACCTTGCTACCCTCGATAATCGCCGCATTGGCGCGGGGGCCAAAGCAAGGAATTCCGATCTCATTAAGGGCATCAACACAACCCAAAACCAGCGGATCATCCGGCGCAACAACCGCATAATCAATCCCCTGCTCCTTGGCAAAGGCAACAATCTTATCGATCTCTTTTGCGCCGATATTAACAAGGGTAGCATCCCCTGCCATACCACCGTTTCCGGGCAGCGCGAAGAGCTCCTCAACCTGCGGATTCTCTTTCAATTTTTTTATAATGGCGTGCTCGCGGCCACCGCCGCCGACTACCAATACTCTCATATCTTATCTCCTTGTTGTATTATGAAAAGCAAGGTAACCACCATTTTCATTTTGACATACAGATTTGCGAGGCGAATTTCCGCCGTAAAGATGTATAACTAAGATGGAAATGGTGGTTACTAAATTAATGATGGAACAAGCGCATACCGGTAAAGGCCATTGCCATACCGTATTTATTGCAGCATTCAATAACTGCATCATCGCGGATGGAGCCGCCGGGCTCCGCAATATAGGAAACGCCGCTCTTCTTGGCGCGTTCAATATTATCATCAAAGGGGAAGAATGCATCGCTGCCCAGCGCAACGCCCGAAAGGGTTGCCAGATAGGCATCCGCCTCCTCTTGGGTCAGCGGAGCAGGCTGCTCGGTAAAATATTTCTGCCAGATACCGTCTTTGCAAACATCCTCTTCGTTTTTATTGATATAGCCATCGATAACATTATCGCGATCGGGGCGCTTGATATCAGCCTTGAAGGGCAGATTCAATACCTTATCGCATTGACGCAGCTGCCAGGTATCTGCTTTGGTGCCTGCAAGGCGGGTGCAATGAATACGGGATTGCTGGCCTGCGCCAACGCCGATGGCCTGACCATCCACCGCATAGCAAACAGAATTAGATTGGGTATATTTCAAGGTGATCAGCGCAACAATCAGATCGCGCTTTGCGGAATCGGGCAGTTCCTTATTTTCGGTAACAAGATTGCCCAGCAGCGCCTCATTGATTTCAAATTCATTGCGGCCCTGCTCAAAGGTAATGCCATAGACCTGCTTGGTTTCGATGGGATTGGGCTTATAATCGGGATCGATCTCAACGATATTATAATTACCGTTGCGCTTGGATTTGAGAATTTCCAGCGCTTCAGGCTCATAGCCGGGAGCGATAACACCATCGGAAATCTCGCGCTTGATCATCAGCGCGGTAGTAACATCGCAAACATCGGAAAGAGCCACCCAATCGCCGAAAGAACACATCCGATCGGTGCCGCGGGCGCGGGCATACGCGCAGGCCAGCGGGGAATCATCCAAGCCCTCGATATCATCAACAAAGCAAGCTTTCTTCAGCTTTTCGGGCAGCTTGATGCCAACCGCCGCAGAGGTGGGGCTTACATGCTTAAAGGAGGTGGCGGCGGGCAAGCCCAGCGCCTCCTTGAGTTCCTTAACCAGCTGCCAGGAATTGAAGGCATCCAAAAAATTAATATAACCGGGGCGGCCCGAAAGGATTTTGATGGGCAGCTCGCTGCCATCGTTCATATAAATCTTTGCAGGCTTCTGATTGGGATTGCAACCATATTTCAATTCAAATTCATTCATTGAAAAATACCGTCCTTATTTGTTTTTATTGATCATACGGCTCTCGCGCTCACCGGTAGCAAGATCGGTATAGCAAACATAGAGCGAAATTTTATTATCAGCATCCAGATGCTCCCAAATATCATTGGTAAAAGCATCAATATCATCGGGGATGGCAATCCGCTCGGGTTCTCCTTGGAAGGTGGGGATGGGATTTCCATCGCAAACATAAGTATGAATAAAATGGCCGAGACCTGCCAAAGCAGGATAGGAATAATGATAGCGATTGCAGGCGCTGCCTTCTGCATCGGCACTCTTAAGAATGCTCATTTCATAGCTGAAATCCTCGGCGCCGAAGGTGATCATACCGCTGATGCGCGGGGTCCAATTGGGGCCATCGGGCTCGAATTCGCGGGTGGTAAGCGCTTGGGCAAAGCTTTCACCCTTTTTCAGGAATTCCCAGATTGTATCGGTCTGATCGCCGTTGGTAACAATCAACTTATTCTCATAATTCCGCAGCGCAGCATAAATAATCAGCGAAGGATCCTCTACCTTGGAGGGATCAAAGGGCTCGGTAAATACCGCGCCATCCTTTTCGGTAAAGATCCGATTGCGGCTGTTTTCGCTGCGGCCCATAATGAAATAGGCGGCGGCAGCCTTTTTACCATCCGCGGTCTTACCGATGGCGATGCCGCGGCCAACATAGCTATTACCATCGATCCGCTCGCCGATGGGCTTTACTTCATAAATATTCATACCGTTTCTCCTTTCATCATTGCGGCGGAAACCGCTTCCACCGCGCGGGGCAGCAGGATCCATTCCGCCTGCTCCATAACCCGCTTTTGCAAAATTTCAGGGGTATCATCCGGCAGGATCTCTACCGCTTTTTGCGCGATAATACGCCCGCCATCGGGAATTTCATTCACAAAATGAACCGTTGCACCGGTCACCTTCACCCCATAGCCCAGCGCCGCCTCATGAACGCGCAAGCCATAAAAGCCCTTACCGCAAAAGGAGGGGATCAGCGAGGGATGAACATTGATAATCCGCTCGGGATAACGGGCGGTAAAATCGGCGCTAAGGATATTCATAAAGCCCGCCAAAACAATCAGCTCGATACCGTATTGCTCCAGCTTTTCGATCATTTTCGCTTCGAATTCCGCCTGATCGGCACATTCTTTTTTTACAACGATCTCGGCGGGAATTCCGGCCTTGGCGGCGCGCTCCAGCGCATAAGCCTCCCGATTACCGGAAAGGACCAGCGCCAGCTCACCGCTTTTTAAAACCCCTGCAGCTGCGCTATCGATCAGCGCCTGCAGATTGGTGCCGCCGCCGGAAACTAAAACTGCGATCTTCGTTTTTTTCATCGGCTTATACCAAAATCATCTTTTCATCGGATTCAACAATCGATCCGATTACATAAGCATCCTCGCCCTCGGCCTTGAGGATCTCCAAGGCGCGATCGGCATCCTCGGGCGCAACAACAACGCTCATACCAACGCCCATATTGAAGGTATTGAACATATCGCGCTCGGGAATATTGCCAACCTTCTGAAGCAGCTCAAAGATGGGCAGAATTCTGACCGCGCTCTTTTCAATCCGCGCGCCCAGTCCATCAGGAATGCTTCTGGGAATATTTTCATAAAAACCGCCGCCGGTAATATGGGAAACGCCCTTGACCTTTACCTGCTCAAAGAGCGCAACCATCGGCTTAACATAGATTTTGGTGGGGGTCAACAGCGTCTCGCCGATAGACTTTCCGCCCAATTCGGCAACAGGGCTCTTAAGATCCGCCTTTTCCACATCAAAAACCTTTCTTACCAGCGAGAAGCCATTGGAATGAACGCCGCTGGAGGGAAGCGCGATAACAACATCGCCGGGCTTCATGGATTTATGATCCAGCACCTTTTCCTGATCAACAATACCAACCGCAAAGCCGGCCAGATCATATTCATCAACGGGATAAAAACCGGGCATTTCAGCGGTTTCGCCGCCGATCAATGCAGCGCCGCTTTGAACGCAGCCTTCCGCAACGCCCGAAACAATTGCGGCGATCTTTTCGGGATAATTCTTGCCGCAAGCGATATAATCCAGAAAAAAGAGGGGCTTTGCACCGCAGCAGATAACATCGTTGACACACATCGCAACACAATCGATACCAACCGTATCATGCTTATCCATCAACTGTGCAATACGCTGTTTGGTACCAACACCATCTGTTCCCATTACCAGAGTAGGCTCTTTCATACCGCTAATATCCGGTGTAAAAAGGCCTCCGAATCCTCCGATATCAGATACTACGCCTGGAATCATCGTCCGGGCAACATGCTTTTTCATAAGACGAACCCCTTCATATCCGGCTTCGATATTTACTCCTGCAGCCGCATATGATGCGGAATGTGATTTTTCCATAGTTTATTCCTTTCCAGACCAGCAATATGTGCAGACCTTATTTTTATCGATACCGATGGACTCTAAAACACCTTCCAATGATTGATATCCCAAAGAGTCAAAACCTAATTCCTCGCAAATACGTTTCAGCATACACTGACCACGCTCTGTTTTGGCATCCGCATATTCATCCAAATGCTTCTGTCCTTCATCCCCCTCTAAATCCTGAATCACACGACGTGCCAACAACTCATTTTCAGAATTACTTCTGGAGAAATTTAAATATTTGCATCCGTACATAATGGGCGGACATGCAGATCTCATATGTACTTCCTTTGCACCGGAATTATAAAGAAAATCTACGGTTTCCCGCAACTGAGTACCACGAACGATCGAATCATCCACCAAAAGAAGCTTCTTTCCTTCGATCAGCTCCGGTACCGGAATCTGTTTCATCTTAGCGACCTGACTACGAACCTCCTGATTTGCAGGCATAAAAGATCTGGGCCAGGTTGGGGTATATTTTACAAAGGGACGAGCATATTCAATACCGCTCTGATGTGCATAACCCATAGCATGGGGAACACCGGAATCCGGTACTCCGGCCACATAATCCACATCCGGAACACCTCCATGGAGCTGCTCATCACGAGCCATAATTTTCCCGTTATTGCAACGCATCACTTCTACGTTTTTGCCTTCATAACGGGAATTAGGATATCCGTAATAGGTCCAAAGGAAAGCACAGATCTTCATTTCATCTCTTGCTGGTGAAAGAATTTCCAATTCATCGGGATTTATCCTAACGATTTCTCCGGGCCCTAATTCATAATAATCTGTATATCCTAGTTTGTGATATGCAAAGGATTCAAAGGATACGCAATATCCATTTTCATCTTTTCCTAACAACACCGGCAAACGTCCCATCTTATCACGGGCAGCAATAATTTCCCCCTCTGAAGTCAGGATAAGAAGTGTCATGGAACCTACAATCTGCTCCTGCACATGCAGAATTCCGGAAACCAGATCATCCTTTTGATTAATCAACGCGGCAACCAATTCGGTAGCATTGACTTTGCCGGAACTCATCGCCATAAACTGATGTCCATGGTCTGAAAAATATTTCTCGATCAATTCTTCTTCGTTATTGATCATGCCTACAGTAGAAATAGCATAAAGTCCTAAATGCGAACGAACCAACAAAGGCTGGGGATCACTGTCACTGATACAACCGATACCACTGCAGCCGTGGAAGTCTGATAAATCCTTTTCAAACTTGGTTCGAAAGGGGGTATTCTCGATAGAAAGGATCTGACGCTGAAAACCATCCTTAGAATCATGTATAATCATGCCGCCCCGTCTGGTACCAAGATGAGAATGATAATCTACTCCAAAGAAAATGTCCAATACGCAGTCTCTTTTGGAAACTGCTCCAAAAAAGCCGCCCATTACGCAAAGAACAGCTCAGAGAGCGTCATTGGATCGATATACTGACCATCTTTATACACACGCATATTGCCGGAAGCAATTTCGTCGATCAGCATTACGTTTCCATCAGCGTCATAACCATATTCAAACTTGATATCATAGAGTACAAGACCCTTTTCCATCAAATCATCTGCAACAATCTTTGTAATCTTCTGGGTCATATCCTTCATAGAATCGTACTGCTCTTCTGTCATAACTCCCAAAGCAGCAAGTGCATCCTTGGTAACCAAAGGATCACCCAGATCATCATTCTTAAAGGTGGTTTCTACATATGCAGGCAAATCTGCGCCTTCTTCAATATACTGACCATAACGACGCAAAAAGCTGCCGACTGCTTTGTAACGGCAGATAACTTCTAAGCCCTGTCCAAATACCTTTGCCGGCAGTACTTCCATTGTGGTATTTTCCAGATCCGCATTTACATAATGGGTTCTGATACCGGCAGCGTTGATCTTTTCAAAGAAATAAATTGACATACGTAAATTTACATCACCTACACCATCAATTGTCAATCCAACAGAATTTTATCCAGGATCAAAAACACGGTCTTTTCCTGTACAGTCATCTTTAAATTTCAAAAGATAATTGCCATTTTCTAATGCATAAACATTTTTGGTTTTTCCTGTGTAAACAAGTTTTTTTACC
>JAZQDS010000003.1:0-8043 GCA_045546895.1 Eubacteriales bacterium
AAACCGTGTAAATCCCTATGCGCACCCGCCTAATCGGGTGGTGTTTTTATTTGGTGCCCTGATCGAAGATTTGAATCATTTAAAAAATGCAGATGCGAAAGCATCTGCATTTTTTGAATACACTAAAATCGACCGTAGATAAATACGCTGGCATCGTAGCCGGGGCCATAAACGCCAAAGATCAGAATGGCAAAGATCAAAAGCAGGTAAAGGGTCCAGCGGAAAACGATATTTTGCTGCGCAATGGTTTCCCGCAGCTGAACGCCCCGCTCCTGCAACACGCCAACCACAAACAGCACCAGAATACAGATCAGAATCAGCGTAAGCTCCTTTTCATTAATGCCCAGCTTGAAAATTTCGCCGTTTGCGCCGGTAATAAAGGCCCAATCGAAATCGGTAACCACCGCCTTCATCATTTGGAGCGCCACCCCGATGGAGGGCGCCTTTACGATGATGCGGGAGATGCAGAGCAAAAAGAAGGTTCTTAAGATCTGGAAAACGCGGAAGCCGAAGCTTTCGGTATTGACCTTGAGCTTTTCCGCCAGCCATTTATAGACCGGTATCAGCGCAACGCTGGCGGAGATCAGAAGGGCGTTATAAAGGCCATTGATGATGTATTGCCAGGTAAGGCCATGCCAGATGCCGATCAGGAAAAAGACTACCATCGGCGCCGCAACAGAGGGAACAATCTTGCCCGCATAGCTGCCGAAGCGCTTGCGGAAGGTTTTGCTGACTGCTGTTACCGGCTTGGAGAGCATAACGGGATAGAATACATATTCCCGCATCCAGGCGCCCAGCGACATATGCCACCGCCGCCAGAAATCCGCCATAGAGGTGGCGAAGAAGGGGCGGGCAAAATTGAGGGGCAGCTCGATGCCCATCATTTGGGCAGCGCCGCGGGTAATATCTGTTCCGCCCGAGAAATCACCGTAGATCTGGAAGGAATAGGCCAAAACGGCAAAGAGCACCTGCGCACCGTTGAAATCGGTAAATTCGGGATTAAAGACAGTGGCGGTAACCGCCGCCAGCCGATCGGCGATGACCATCTTTTTGAAAAGACCCCAAAGGATCAGCTGGCCGCCGTATTTCAGGTTTTTATACTCCAATTTATGGGGCTGCTGCAATTGCAGGCCAACATCGCCATAGCGCATCAGCGGACCCTGCACGATGGAGGGGAAGAAGGAAACAAACAGGGCGAATTTGCCGAAATGGCGCTCGGCCGCAAGCTTGCCTCTTCCAACATCGATCAGATAGCCGATGGAATTGAAGGTATAATAGGAAAGACCCAGCGGAACAAGGATATTGACCAACGGCATGGAAATATCCCAGCGGAAGAGGGTAAAGAGATTATTGGCATTGGCAATAAAGAAATTCAGATATTTCACATAAGCCAAAACGCCGAGATTGACCAAAACCGTAAGCACCTGAATGCGATGGATCCGCGCTGCGGCGCATTTTTTCATGGTGCGCTTTTCTTCCTTGCTGATGGTATCGCCCAACGCCGCCAGCTCGGCCGCCTGCTTATTGCGGATGCGCTGCATCCAATGGGAGGCACCGAAGGAGATGAGGGTGGTGGCGATAATGTAGAAAACATTGGTTACCCCGCCAAAGAGATAAAAGCCGTAGCTCGCGATCAGCAGGATCAACCATTGCTTGCTTTTCGGCACAATGTAATAAAAGAATAATACAACCGCCAAAAAGATCAAAAATGATAATGAATTCAGAGCCATAATTTAAAGGATCTCCAATCAGATTTCGTCTTGCAGGCGCTCAACCAACGCAAGCATGGCCTTGGCGCTGTTGAAATTCTCAGGCTCGATCTCATCGATGGTGATGGTAATTTCATAAGCATCGCAAAGCTCGCCTACGATCGAAACGATATCAAAGCTATCCAGCAGGTTATCGTCTACCAATGCGGTCTCGTTTTCATAATCAATGTCGCTGCGGATGGATCTCAAAATTTCTAAAAGCTTTTCCATTTTTAAAGGTTCCTTTCTATTTTAAAAAATATTAAACAAATTATTGGGAGAGGGCAGCATTTGCCTCCTGCGCCGCCCGATACCATTGCTGCATTTTGGAGAGCGGAGAATAGGAGGCGAAGGTTCCTTCCGTATTCTCAAAGAAGCGCTCCGAAAGGGGAAGCGAATAGCGAAGGCGGTTGGCATATTTATAGGTTTCAAAGAAATCGGAATGAACAACCGTTTCCAATTCATTATGATAAACCGCCAGATTAATGCCTTGGCGGGCGGGGGAATGCTCCTCGCCATCGATCCGAAGAGAGGAGAGATTGCCGCTGTAATAACCGCCGCTTTTGGCGATATAGCGCTTGCCGCCCGGCAGCGTTCCGCGGTAGACCAGCGGCTGATCGCTTTCCTTTGCTGCCTGCCGCTGTTCATAAACAACAACGCCGTTTTCAATCACCGCCAGATAGGAATCATTCAGCTCCAGATCGGCCAGAAGCGGCAGCCCCATTTTCTTCAGCGCATGGCGCTGCTGCGGCAAAAGCCTGCGGGAGCCTTCGTCTTGCACTGCAATAAGGATGGTTGCATTTTCCCGCATCGCTTGCTCCAAGAAGGTGACGATGGTATCTGCCGACCAAAGGGCGGAGGGCAGCTGATAGCGCTGCTGATATTGCCGCAGCTCCCGCTCCAGATGGGCAAAGCCTTCCTTTCCGCGGAAGTCGGTTGCATGATAGCGGGTAGAAAGATAATGGCCCAGCCGCATGGTAAGCTTATGGGCGCCGTAATAATTGAGATGGGATGAATCGGCCTGATCAAATCCGTGGATGAAATTCAGCTCGTTGAAATAGGGCGCGTAATTAAAATCCATAAAATCAAGCCGATGCCGATCCGCTACCTGCTGAATGGCATTATGAAGCGCAGGGCTCCAATTGTTGCAGGGCGTTTTGAAAAGGATCAGCTTCAGCCCCTTTTCCTTGCAAAAGGCTGCCAGCCGCTCAAAATAATCCATCGAAATTTCATTGAGCGCCGCGGGCGCTGCCTCAGAATCCAAAACGGTGGGATTGGCATGGGGGCTTTTTCCTGCCCGATAAAATGCGCGGTTGAAATAATATCCGCGCCCGCCGGTATTGGCATCGGTATGGAGCTTTTCAAAATCCTCCGCCTCAATTTCATCCCATCGATCGTGATAAGAAACAAAATTAGAGAGCTTGCTGAAAAAATCGGAAAGATCTCCGCCCGCAAATTCCCAAAAGGCTCGCAATTTGAGGGGCGACATTTTCATAGAGCGCAGAGTCAGCCCGAATTTATCGTCCATATGGGCCCGCAGGGAGGAGGCCTCCAAAAAAACGGTTTTTAAGGCCGCGGGATTGCGGCGATGGGCCTCCTGCGCCCAGCAATAGGAATCGAAAACTGTTTGGCGGGCGGTGGCAAGATTAAAGGCGCTGATGCCGTATTGCTCGTATAGAAGCGAGGGGCTGACGCCGTCTTTCACAACGCTTGCGCCCAAAAAGACCGTTTCGATGGAATTTTTCGGCTGATCGTAAAAGCCTTCAAAGGTCGCGGCGTACCAATAGGGCTTTAAAAACGCCCCCAAAAGGGTAAAGAGCAACGCTGAAATAAGCGCAAAGCAGGCAAGGCGCGTTATAATTTTAAATCGATGCTTCCTCATTTGCTCAGCCCTGCTTTTTCAGATCGGCAGCCTCTTGCTGCTTGACCTTTAAAAGATATTGGCGCACCTTCTCTTTCAGATGCCAGGAGGGATAGCTTGTTTCGGGCGATGCCATAATTTCGGCAACGGTATCGAGGGTATAGGTCTGGCGCGCGGCATATTGATGGGTATCGAAGCAATCGGCAAAAACCGTATCGCCGATTTCATTATTATATACAACGATATTGATACCGCGGTTGTTGAGATTCTTTTCCGAATGGCGGATCTTGCAGGAGGAGGTCAGGCCATGATAATAGCCGCCGCTTTTTAGATCAAATTGGGAGCCGTCTTGGGTCTTGCCATGGTAAAGCAAGGGGGAAAGCTCCTTTTCCGCTCCGCTTTGGCGCGCCTCATGGATCACCTCGCCATTCTCAATCACCGCCAGATAGGAATCGGTATTTTCAATCTTTGCCAGCTCGGCCAGCCCCAATTCCGCAAATTGCTTGCGCAGGCTTTCGTTTAAGGCGGCGGAGGCGCTGTCGTTTACGGTAATGAAAACGGTATTGCCCGCAACGCTTGCTTTTTCAATAAATTCTGCGGCGGTAGTGCTTTCCGCCAGCGCAACCTTTTGAACCGAGCGCAGCTCATATTCCTTTAATTCCGCTTCCAGATGCTCATAGCCCTCTTTTCCGCGGAAATCGGTGGCATCGCATTCTTCGGCCAGATATCGGCCCAATTTTTGGGTCAGATGATAGGCGCCGTAATAATTGAGATGGGTATCGTCTAAGCTATCGTAGGCATAGCAATAATTGAGATCTTCCGCCAGCGGATAGAAATTATAATCCAGATAGGGGAGATCGTTATCCTTTGCCACCTGCTCGGCTGCAAGGCTCAAAGAGGAGCTCCAATTTCCTGAGGGCGTTTTGAAAAGGATCAGCTTCAGCCCCTTTTCGCGGCAGAAAGCAACCATCTTATCAAAATATTGAAGGGAGCGCTCATTCAGGGCTGCGGGCTCGGCGCTGCGATCCAAAACAAGGCTCTTGACCCGAAGCGCATCGGCGGCAACATAGTCGGCTTGAAAAACCAAGCCTTCCGCATCATTATGGCCGCGGGCGCCGTTGTTGCGATCGCGGGTCGCTTTATGAAAATCGGCAACCGAGAGAGCATCCCAGCGATCGTGGTTGGCAACAAAAGGATTTAAGCGATTGAAAAGCTCCTTTGGATTTTTGCCGTATTGATCGATATGCGCCCGCAGCTTAACGGGGGAAAGCTTCATCTGGCTGATCATCTGGCCGCTGCGGCTTTCGTCATAGGTGCGCAGGGAGGATGCATCCAAAAAGACGGTTTTTAAGCTTTCCGGATGAAGCCGATAGGTTTCCTCCAGCCAATAATAGGTTTCCAGCATCGGCTGCTTTGCGCTGCCGAGATTAAAGGCGCTGATGCCGTAATCGCGATAAAGCGCTGCGGGGTTTACGCCCGCGGAAACAATGCTCGCTCCCAAAAAGACCGATTCAATGGAGTTTTCGGGCTGGTCGTAAAAGGAATGAACCATATTATCGTACCAGAGCGGGCGGAAGAATTCCCCTAAGGCTGCAAAAAGCAGCAAAAAAATAAGAGAAAATGCGCAAACGCGCAAAAGAATTTTAAGTCTGTGTTTCATAAAAACTCCTTAATAGATGATTTCATCCTAACATTCTTATTATAATAATATAGAGGATATTTTTCAACCCCCTATTTTTGGCATTGACAAAGCCTGCGCCCGCTCGTTATAATGAAAGCATGAAAAAGGAAATGAAAAGCCAATTGAATATTCAGGCGGCGGGCTTGCGCATTGAAATTGTTGATGCAATTGATTCCACCAATCGGGAGGTAAAGGAATGGGCGGCCGCGGGCAGAGCCGAGGGCGCGGTATTGTTTGCCGAGCGCCAGAGCGCGGGCAGAGGCCGGCTGGGCAGAAGCTTTTTTTCGCCCGCAGGCAGCGGCCTTTATTTTTCGATCCTGCTGCGCCCGCAGGGCGCGGCTGCGGATGCGCTGCGGCTGACCATCGCCGCAGGGGTTGCGGTGGCGGAGGCGATTGAGCGGGAGCTGGGGCTTGCGCCGAAGATTAAATGGGTAAACGACCTCTATTTGGGGGATCGGAAGGTTTGCGGCATTCTGGCGGAGGGTGCGCCCGATGATAAGGGTGGGCTTACCTATTGCGTTTTGGGGATCGGCTTGAATGTTTATGCGCCCGCGGAAGGATTTGGCGCGCTTTCGGAGATTGCGGGCGCGCTGCTGGAGGGTGCGCCCGATGCGGCGGTGCGCAATCGGCTGGCCGAGGCTATTTTAGAGCGCTTTTTTGCGCGCTATCGGGCGCTGAATGATCCCGATATCATGGAAGCCTATCGCAGCCGCTCCTATCTGCAGGGAAAGCAGGTTGCCGCGGTTCGGGGCGGCGAACGGCTGGAAGGCGTTGTTGCGGGAATCGATGAGGCTGGCGCCCTGCTGCTCCAAACGGCTGAGGGAGATATGATCGCATTGCAATCGGGCGAGGTGCAGCTGGAAAAATATCGATAAAAATTTTTAAAAAGGTTATTGACAAATCGCAAGGAAGTGATTATACTATTTAAGGTAACGGCGCGAGGCGTCACCTAATGCTGGCGTAGCTCAATTGGCAGAGCAGCTGATTTGTAATCAGCAGGTTGATGGTTCGATTCCGTTCGCCAGCTCCAAATGGGAGAGTTCCCGAGCGGCCAAAGGGGGCAGACTGTAAATCTGTTGCTTCTTGCTTCGGTGGTTCGAATCCGCCCTCTCCCACCAAACAAAAACTGCACCCGATTGGGTGCTGTTTTTGTTTGGTGGGAGAGGGCTTAGGATCCGAATCTTTTTTGCAAGGCAAAAAAGTTCGTTGAGCCTGCCGCCCGTCGATAACGGGCGGACAGGCGTGTCTCGAGCAACGCCGATTTTTCGCAAAGCCGCCGACCAGCGGCTCGAAAAATCAAGGGGCGCAGAGTATCCGCTTTGTCTGCCTGCTTCCGTTTTTCCACAATCTTTTACAAGAGCCTTTTTACCGCCGCCCTTGGGCGGCTCTACTTTTTTAGCGGGCTTGCCCGCTTTTCGCCCTTTGGGCGATCAGGGAGAAGAGGGAAGCAAAAGATAAAGAGAAATGCCACCTTCCCCCTTCTCCCTCTTTGACCGTTGAAAACTCCGATGGAGTTTCCAACCGCCAAATTCACCCTCTTTCCTCTTTCGGCATTTCTCCATGGACTTCTCTTTTTTAAAAAATAAATGAGCCTTTATCAAGGCTCATTTTTTATTCACTTCCGGCACATCGGTCCGGCACAAAATATAATCAATGCTCACGTTATAAAACTCCGCCAATCGTATCAGCGTTTCGGTGGGCGGAACACGCTCCCCGTTTTCAAATTTCGAAAGTAACGCTTGCTCAATTCCGGTTTTCATCTGCACCGCAATCTGCGTATATCCCGCTTGCTTTCGCAATAATTTCAAATTGTTTTTCATCAACTCACCTCAATGACATTATGTCATAATTTATTGTTGACAAATATGACAATATGTCATATAATAGAAACGAATTTCTATGGTATTCAACCATTGCTTAATATGAAAGGAATAAGTGAAATGAAAAAAATATTAGCGGCAATTTTGGTTTTAGCATTAATGTGTTGTTTTACCGGATGTGGCAGTTTTAATTCATATACTGATGAAGTTGATGGGTTTGGTGGTTGCGATCATTCGTGGGTAGACGCAAATTGTACGGAACCACAAAAATGTTTGTTATGTGATGAAACTCGTGGAATGGCATTAGGACATAATTATTCAAACGGGTATTGTACGCGTTGTTCTGCGTCTGATCCAAATTATATTTCTTGTGATGATATTTTTCCTGGCACACCTACACTGGATTTTTTTATGAATTCCGCTGGTGGCATTGAATTTTATTGGAAACAAAAATATACTGGAAGTAGAAAAATTAATTATATCACAGTTACATTCACTTTATATGATGCTGTGGGAAATCCTACTCCTGATGACATTGAAAGAAAAAGCACAAATAGTGTTAGATTAATTGGTCCTTTTGAACCCAAAGAAACCATAGAGTTCTCTTGTGATGTATTTGTCTATTGTGACGTTTGTAATAAAATATCTTTCGATTCTTTATATCTTGAGTATTCAGATGGGACAACGGCAACCGTAGATTATGGTTGGCAAAACATAGTGAATTAGTAAATTAAACGCCAACTTTGAGCTGGCATCTAAATGGTTCGGAACAGCCAAATAAAAACAGCACCCAATCGGGTGCTGTTTTTATTTGCTGCGAGCCGCCGGATCGAGCTTTTTTTAATCTCTACTTAAAAAAGTGCCCCCCCTACCGCCGCGCTCCGCGCGGCTTTTACTTTTCAATCACAGAACCGTCCCCTGATTGCTTTGATT
>JAZQDS010000004.1:0-6431 GCA_045546895.1 Eubacteriales bacterium
TCTTTGCCTATGCCAAGAAGAATGGAATTGCCAATGAAAAGCGTGATAATTTGAAATCCTTTAAGGATAAGGCGGAGGTTCCCTCCTGGGCGCTGGAGGCCACCCAATGGGCGGTTGCCAATGGCGTGATCAGCGGAATGATGAAAAACGGCAAGCTTTGCGTATCTCCCAATACCACCGCTACCCGCGCGCAGGTTGCAACAATTATGAAAGGATTTTTAGATCAATGAAAAAGCTTATTTCCATTTTCTTAATTCTTTCCCTTTTGATGATGGCGGCCGCAGGCTGCGGCAAAAAGCCGCAAGAGGAAGAAAGCAGCTCCCTCGGCGAATATGTTGCGGGCGGAGAGCTGCCCCAGCAGAGCAGCGGGCAGCCGGGCTCAAATCAGGGAAATAACGATCATAATCAATCAGACGGCAACAATTCCAAGCCCCAGCAGGGCACCGATAACGAGGGCGAAAGCCAAGGCAGCAAGCCTGCCGAACAGGAAAATTCGCCGCCGCAGGGCGGCGGGCAGGAAACCAAGCCCGATTCCGATCAGAGCGGCCAGCAAACCAAGCCCGATTCCGATCAGAGCGGCGGGCAAACACCCCCCGCTGAAGAGCAGGATAAGAATGAGGACCCCGATCAATCGGTGGAATCCCCCGAGCAAAAGGATTATTCCTCCTATATCAAGGTTGCTTCCTATAACGTTTGCCGCTTGGATGATGGCAAATCCCTTCAGCAGATTGTTGATGTTCTGAAGGAGGTCAATCCCGATATCGTTGGCCTGCAGGAAATCGATGTGAATAATACCCGCAGCGCGGGAGTTCACGGCCTGCGATATAATCAGGTAGAGATCCTTGCAAAGGAGCTGGGCTATGATTATTGGTATTATGCCCCCTCCATCGAGCCCTGGAACAACGGCTCCTATGGCCATGGCATCCTCAGCCGCTATCCCATCAAAAAATCAGAAAATGTCAATTATCCGATTACCGGCACCAATGACCATAATCGCAATTACTCCCGCAGCGAGCTGGATGTAAACGGCAAAAAGCTGGTTTTCTATAATACCCATCTTTCCGCCCAAGGCGATATCTCCTATCGGGGCCAGCAGTTGAAAACTGTTTTGGATCGATTGTATCAGGATCAGTATGCTGTTTTGACCGGCGATATGAATATGGTGGTAGAGCAAATGAGGCCGTTTGTTAAAACCAAAAAGGTAACCCTTCTCAACGGCGGAGATGATTTCGATGAAGGAATCCCCTCTTATCCGCAGGGCGCCAACTCCAAACAAGCCCTTGATAATATCATCGTTACCGATACGATGGATTACTATTGGAACGAGGATACCGAAGCGGGCGTTGAGGTTTATCAGGCAAATTGCTCCGATCACAACCTCATTTATTCCTATATCCAATTCAAATAATACCAAAGCCGCAGATCGCCTTTCCGATCTGCGGCTTTTTTCATTGAAAAGTTAATATTTTATTATTTTTTTTAATTTATTTACAAGACATCCCCCATATTTTAGATTATAATAAAATTAAAGAGTAACAATTTAGCAAAGGCGAAAATCCGCCCCTTGAAATCAGGCTCGGATCATTCGTGTTTGCTTAAGGAGGTTTTTGACTATGAAAGGCAAAAAATTACTCAGCGGCCTGCTGGCCATAATGATGCTGCTCTCGATGCTGACCTGCATTGTTATCCCCGCCTCCGCTGCAGCGACCCACATCTCTTCTTACTTCGGTGATTATACCATCGAATTTGAAGCCGAGGCGGCAAGCGATCTGGCAAACTTCATTTTTGCCGGAAAAGACAAAAATGATTATTTCTTCCTGCAAATGAACAAAGGCTCCGGCCAGCTGAAGATGGATCATTATAACGCTGATTCCTCTTCCCATACCTATCAGGAAAAATTCAGCGGCGATACTGATTTCGCATCTATTACCAAGGGAAGCGTCATTCATGAATCCAAGACCGCCGAAAATTCCATCGAATTTGCCGATACCACCGCTTATGCCTATAAAATCGCAGTATCGGGGGTAGGCTCTTCCAATGCCACCGCCGCAGTTTACCGCGCAGCCATCGGCAGTAGCTACGGCGAGCCCATCATCATCCTCAAGGATCCCGAAATGGATACCCATTCCTTCGGCTTCCGCCATTCTTCAGGTACGCGGGATACCGCTTATTATGATAACCTTGTAATCAAAGACAGCGAAGGCAACGATCTGCTGCGCCATGATTTTTCGGGAGCAAACCCCTTCGAGTTCGGCGAAGTAACCAACGGGCGCCTGAAGGTTTCGGGCGGCACCGAAAAGGTCATTACCTTTCTCTCCCTTAAGCCGGAAGATGAGGATGTGGAATACGCCAAAAATTATACCGGCAATTATACCATCGAATACGATACCAAGATCGAGCAAGGAAACCCCGGCCTCGCCTTTGGCGATACCAATACTTCTAAATTCTCCTTTGCCACCATTGCTCAAAATCATAATGCCATTACCCTTTGCGATTTCAATAGCGGGCTGATGGGCAATACTCCGAGCAACGAAGCGAATAAATGGCCCGGCGCCAATCCCATCGCCTATAATACCGTTTATTCGGTAAAGATCGAGGTAACAACCGGCTCCTCCGGTACCATGACCGTTTCCGATGGAACCACCGTCCATTCAGTTACCACCTCCTCCGATTTTGCCTACGGCGGCCTCGGCTTCCGCCATCTGGACTCCAAAAAGGCGCAGGCTTATTATGATAACATCGTAATCAAAGATGCCCAAGGCAAGGTCATCTTTGCGGAGAATTTTTCCAAGGGCAGCCCCTTCGGAGTCGGCGAAATTATTGACGGCTGGCTCTATCCCAGCAACACCTCCGCCGAGTTGACTCTCTGCAAGCCCATCTGGGAGCTGGTAAAGGCGCAAAAGGAATATGCCGATCAGATTCCAACCATCGAAAATCTTTTTGATGCCGATTCTGCCTTTGCAGGCGTTGTTTTGAGCGATGGCGCGGAAAGCGCAAACGCCGCTTTTGCCACCTCCGGCTATATTGCCGCCAAGGCCGGCGATGTTTTGACCTTTGGCCCTGCCGATTCGAGCCAAAGCTATCAGCTGGTTGGCTTCACCGCCAACGATGGCACCGGCTGCACCGGCTGGATCAAATCCGCCGATATTTCCGAAAGCATTACCGAAAATTCCATCAACGGCGGCGTAATTTATTCCTATACCATCCCCGAGGGCTCCGCCATCCAATATGTTCGCATTACCGCAACAGCGGGCAATGCTGAGCAATTCCTCCTCACCCTTAATCGCCCCTTTACCGAGGCGGAGCGCTATGATTTCTTTGATATCGGCGATGCTACCGGCATCAAGAATCTCTATAATTTTTTCCATACCAATAATAACATCTTTAATCAAGACGGCTCTCTAATGAGCCTGAATGCCGAGAATAAATATCAATACTGCACCTCCTATGATTTTATTCCGGTTACCGCAGGAAAGACCCTGACCTATGGCCCTCTGCCGGTTCAGGCCTATCATTTTGCGATGTATGATGCGAATAAAAATCCCATCGCCACCGGCTGCTGGGGCAAGGGCGCAGAATCCATCAAGATCAATGATACCTATTCCATCTATACCGCTACCGTTCCCTCGGATGTGGCCTATATTAAAATGCTGGCCCCTACCGAGATCGCGGATGAATTCCTGCTAACCGAGGATCGCCCCTTTACCAACGGCGATCGCAAAGCCTATTTTGCGCAAAATCCCCTGAAGGGCAAGAGCGGCCTTTTCTTCGGCGATTCCATCTGCATTGCAACGCAGGATAGTACTGTCGGCAACGGCTGGCCCTATCGGATCGCTCAAAAATTCGGCCTGATCTCTACCAATGCGGGCGTCAGCGGCTCCTCCTATTCCACTGCCCGCGATCCCAACCGTATCATCAACCAGATCAAAGCGTATCGCAATGACGATTATGATTATGTTCTTCTCCATGGCGGCGTAAACGATGCCTGGAACGCCTATCCCGTTGGCGAGGTTTCCGATGGCTTCAACCTCTCAAGCTTCGATATCAATACCTATGCGGGCGGTTTGGAGGAGGCCTTCTATCATGCGGTTAAATATTACGGTGATACCGCTGCCATCGGCTATCTCTTTAATTTCAATGCCGCCAATTGCCATATCGGCAATATCGATGAGATGGGCCCCTATTTCGAGATTGCCCGCAAGATCTGCGATAAATGGGGCATTGAATATTGCGATCTATGGAGCAATCCAAAGATCACCAAAGAAATGAAGCTGGAGGAAGCGGCGGAAAGCGCTTCCGCGGGCGGAACCTATCTGGGCAACGCCAATAACCCTACCGACTTTATCCATCCCAATGCCGCAGGCTATGATCTCCTCTCCCCCTATATTGGGCAGTTTATGACCACCATGCCCCCCTATGATAACAACTGGTTCCGGCAGCTGGAGCTGGAGGCTTATGCAGCCGAGGCCGCCAAGCTGGATCGCAGCTATTTCACCGCCGCCTCCCTCTCTCTCTTTGATGCAGCGATAGCCGAGGCGGATTCTGCCGCCGATTATGATGCGGCGATTGCGCTGCTGGAACAAAATGATAAGCTGATCCCCCTTGCGCTGCTGGCAAGCGATTTCTATCATGGCCAATCCCGTTATTCCGTAAGCTCAGCCAAGGACTTCCGCGATATTTCGCTCTATACCGGCACCGGCGCCATCCCCGCCGATTCCACTCTGTTCCAGACCGGCGATATTGATCTTATCGACTATCCCAATATTTCCATTGGCAATAAAGATACACCCTTCGCCGCCACCTATGACGGTCAGGGCTATACCATTGAGAATATGAAGAATACCCCGCGCAGTACAGAATATGCGCTCTTCCGCGGCATGAGCGGCACCCTCAAAAATGTGACCTTCAAGAATGCGTATACCGAAAATAAGGGCTGGGGCGCAATGCTGGTTTACAGCGTGATCGGTACCGAGGTTCTGGTAGAGAATGTTCATATTTTGGATAGTACTTATAAAAATATTCAAAATAGCAACGGTGCATCCTTCTTCGTCTATGGTGCCGATGGCGATAATCGCTATGCCATCCGGAATTGCACCATCTCCGGCTGCACCCTTTCCCTGATAAATACCTCTACAACCGCAGCCTCAAATGCCGGCTTCTTCTCGGCGATTACCTATCAGAAGCCCCATGTTTTCGAAAATTGCTATGCCTATGGTAATACCATCGAGGTCAACGGCAGCGGCAAATGGAATAATGTCGGCTTCATCATCGGCTGTGCCGATGGCGCGATCGTTACCGCCTGCGGCGAGGCGAAAAATAAGCTGGTGCTGAAAGATACCGCATCCGTCACCAATGCAGATGGCTTCTATGGCTATCATTCCAACTCAACCACCACCGAATGCTATACCGAAGGCACATCCTTTGCCGGCAGCGCAGCCCTGACTCCTGCCAATAATTTCGCAGGTGTTACCGCCGCCGAGCTGGCAGACGGTACCCTGAGAAACAAGCTAAAAGCCATCTCCAATCGCAATTGGGTTCAAAACACGGAGGCAGGCATCCCCATGGTTTCGGCCAATAAGGTGCTGACGGAAATCAAGGTAACCCAAAAGCCCTCTAAGCTGAATTATTTTGTGGGTGATATCTTTGATCCCGCAGGACTCGTTGTTACTGCCTATTACAATGATCACTCCAGCGAGCCGATTACCGACTATGAAATCGAAGTCGATCTCTCCGCTGCGGGCGAGAAGGAAGCGATCGTTACCTATCAGGAACGGAGCGATCGCTTTATGATCACCGTTGCCCCCGTTACACTCCGCGAAATCAAGGTAACAACCCTGCCCACCAAGCAGACCTACATAGAAGGCACCGAATTCGATCCTGCCGGAATGATTGTTACCGCTTATTATAATAACGATACAAATCATCCTGTTGCCGATTATGAGATCGAGGCCGATCTCTCTGCCATCGGTGAGGCGATTGTTACCGTTACCTATCAAGGCAAGAGCGCATCCTTCCCGGTCGATGTTATAGCCAAGAGCCTGACCATGATCAAGGTGACCGCCAAGCCGACCAAGCTGAGCTATATTGAGGGCGAAGCCTTTGATCAGGAAGGCATGGTCGTTACCGCGTATTATAATAACAATACAAACCATCCTGTTACCGATTATGAGATCGAGGCCGATCTTTCCTCCGCAGGAGCCAAGGTGATTACCATCCGCTGGGGCGGCAAGAATGATTGCTTCAATGTTTTGGTCAGCCCCAAGAGCCTGACCGAGATCAAGGTGACCCAAAAGCCTTCCAAGCTGGAATATGAGATCGGCGAAGCCTTTGATAAGGCAGGCATGATCGTTACCGCATATTATAGCAATAATACCAATGCCCCCGTTACCGATTATACGGTAACCGCTAATTTCTCCAAGGCGGGCAGCAAG
>JAZQDS010000005.1:0-22054 GCA_045546895.1 Eubacteriales bacterium
CCGACCATGGATTCCGGCCATCTGAATGCTCGCGAGCAGGGCTGATTCTTCGGATGCGAGGATTATGAGCGGGTAATGAATGTTATAGAAAATGCATTGGGCCGCGATCGTGCCGATCATTTTCATGCGCATTTTTCAAAGATTGAATATACCGGCGGCGGCGAAAAGCGGCATCTCACTTTTGAGGATCAGCAATTCGGCCCCGAATTTGCCCCCCTTGCGGAGGTTTTGGCGCAGCGTGGAGCAGCCCCAACGATTATCTGCGAATCGGCGGGTACCCAAAGCAAGGATGCGCTGGAAATGAAGCGGCTTTATCAAAAAGCAGCGAAAAAATGATTATTTTGAGATTATTCGCAGCGTTTTGAAAGATTTTACTTGAAAAACGCAGAAGGATCGTGTAAAATATAAGGTAGAGAATTTTTTCGTAAAAGAAAGGAAATATGAGTTATGTTAACTGCTGGCGATTTCAGAAACGGTGTGACCTTTGATATGGACGGTCAGGTTTTTCAGGTTGTTGAGTTTCAGCATGTAAAGCCCGGCAAAGGTGCTGCCTTTGTTCGTACCAAGTTTAAGAATGTTATTACCGGTGCTGTTGTTGAAAAATCCTTCAACCCCACCGATAAGTTTGAAGAGGCTACCATCGATCGTAAGGATTATCAGTATCTTTATGCAGATGGCGATCTTTATTATTTCATGGATATGGAAACCTATGATCAGCTGCCCCTCGGCGCTGATAAGCTTGGCGAAGCTTTTAAATTCGTTAAGGAAAACGACGTTGTTAAGATTATGTCCTATAAGGGCAATGTTTTCGGCGTTGAGTGCCCCTTCTTTGTAACCCTCGAAGTTACCGAGACTGAGCCCGGCGTTCGCGGCGATACCGCCACCAACGTTACCAAGCCCGCTACTCTGGAAACCGGCGCAATCGTTAAAGTGCCCATCTTCATCAATGAAGGCGAGCTGATTGAAATTGATACCCGTACCGGCGAATATATGGGCCGTGCAAAATAATTAAATAAAGGAGAATTGAAATGCTGGAGAAAGTTGCTTATATTAAAGGCCTTCTGCAGGGTATGAAGCTGAAGGATGAGGATCCTTATAAGGAGCTGTTTGTAAATATTCTCGATGTTTTGGATGATATGGCTGCTGCTATTACCGATGTTGAGGATAATATCATCGAGCTGGATGAGTATATCCAGGAGGTTGATGAGGATCTGGACGCTGTTGAGACCTTCCTCGATGAGGAGTGCGATGAAGATTGCTGCTGCGATGAGGATGATTATTATACCATCGTTTGCCCCACCTGCGGCGAAGAATTTTCGGTAGATGACGAAGTTGCTGAGCTGGGCAAAATCAATTGCCCCAATTGCGGCGAGGATCTGGAATTTGATCTTTCCGATTTGGAATGTGATTGCGATTGCGATTGCTGCGAAGAAGAGTGCGAAGCTGAGTAATTTTAAATGAAATAAGCCGCCCGAAAGGAATGCCTTTCGGGCGGCTTTCTTTATTGACTTCAAATTGGAAAAGGAGTATAATAAAAAAAGTTGGGGCTGAAGCCCCTCAGATTAAAAAATAAAGTGAGGAAAAAATGCTTCAGGATATATTGCAAGAAAAAATGAATGGGATGAATGAGCGCCAGCGCGAGGCGGTAGAGCATACTGAAGGGCCTCTTTTGATTTTGGCGGGCGCAGGCAGCGGGAAAACAACCGTATTGATCAATCGGATCGCTTATCTGCTCTCCCGCGGGCTTTGCGCGCCTTATCATATTCTTGCAATTACCTTTACCAATAAAGCGGCCAAGGAGCTTTGCGATCGGATCGATCGTATGATGGGCCCTGCGGCATTCGGCGTTACCGCCGCCACCTTCCATAGCTTTTGCGGCAGGGTTTTGCGGGCAGAGATCGGGGTAGACGGTATCTTTAACAGTAATTATACCATTTATGATACCGATGATTCCCAGCGGGTAATCAAGGCGGCCATTAAGGCGCTGGAAATTGATGATACAGCGCTTCCTGCGCGCTTGGTGCAATGGGCGATATCGCAGGCAAAGGATCAGCGCATCTCCCCTGGGGAATATTGCAAGCATTTCGGGAGGGATGTGCGGCAGGAGCAGATCGCAAAAATTTATGCGCGCTATGATGCCGCCCTGCGGGAGGCCAATGCGCTGGATTTTGATGATATGATTCTCAAAACGGTGGAACTTTTTGAAAACCATCCTGAGATCCTTGCCAAATATGCCGGTCGGTTCCGCTATATTATGGTGGATGAATATCAGGATACAAATCCGCTGCAATATCGCTTGGTGGCGCTTTTATCCTCGAAATATCAAAATATCTGCGTTGTTGGCGATGATGATCAAAGTATCTATAAATTCCGCGGCGCAACCATCGAAAATATTTTGCTCTTTGAAGAGCGTTTCCCCAATGCAAAGGTCATTCGGTTGGAGCAGAATTATCGCTCAACCTCCAATATTTTGGATGCCGCCAATGCGGTGATTGCCCATAACACTCAGCGTAAGGGCAAAAATCTTTGGACAGCGGGGGAGGCGGGCGAGCCTGTTTATGTGAAACGGCTCAACGATGATTTTGAGGAAAGCCGCTTTCTGGCGGAAACGATTCAGGATCGGATTGTGAAAGGCGCGCAATATAGCGATTTTGCGGTGCTTTATCGTACCAATGCGCAAGCAAACTCGGTAGAGCGTTATTTTGTTAAAAGCGCAATCCCCTATAAGGTCGTAGGCGGATTTCGATTCTACGAGCGTAAGGAAATCAAAGATATCCTTGCCTATATGCAGGTTATCAATAATCCGCGGGATGATCTGCGGCTGAAGCGGATTATCAATGAGCCGAAACGTAAAATCGGCGCCACCACCATTGCTCATATCGAGGAAATCGGCAATCGGGAATTCAAGCCAATGCTTGAGATTATGCGCTGCGCCGATGAATATCCTCAGCTCAGCCGTGCCGCTGCGGCTTTGATAACTTTTGCGCAGCTGATTGATCAGCTGAAAGAATCATTGCAACGTATGCCGCTGGATGAATGGGTGGCGCAGGTTGCCAAGCAAAGCGGCTATATTACGATGCTGGAGCTGGAAGATACCGATGAAGCGCGGGATCGCATCAATAATATTATGGAGCTTTGCTCCTCGGTCAAGCAATATCAAAACGAAAACCCCGAGGGCGGCCTTTCCGGTTTTTTGGAAGAGGTCTCCTTGCTGACCGATTTGGATCAGATGAACGATGAGGATGAGCGGGTTGTTTTGATGACCCTTCATTCTGCCAAGGGCTTGGAGTTTAATTGTGTATTTATGATCGGGATGGAGGAAGGGCTGTTTCCCAGCCAGCGTTGCATGGATGAGGGCGAGCTGGAGGAAGAGCGCAGGCTGATGTATGTTGGTGTTACCCGCGCGCGAAAGGCTCTTTATTTGCTCCATACCCGCCAGCGAATGCTTTACGGACGTACGCAGTATTGTATGCCGAGCTCCTTTTTGAAGGAATTGCCTCCGTTGGTGGTTAAGGATCTATCGCCGAAGCAGGAACCTTTCGGCGGATATAGCGGTTCTTCTTATCAGCGGCGCGTGGCATCGCCGGTTCGCTTCGGAACTGCAGCTCCCGCTGCAGCTGCGGAAATTCGCCGCCCCGCGCAGCAGCAGCCGGCGGCGGAATTTCATTTTAATTGCGGCGATCGTGTTTTGCATAAAACTTTCGGAATCGGCACCTTGAAGGCCAAAACCCCGATGGGCAGCGATTTTTTGCTGGAAGTGGATTTCGATAAGGTGGGAACGAAAAAAATTATGGCCAACTTTGCAAAGCTGACCAAAGCGGAGGAATAAGAATATGACTAAAATTGATATTTTCAGCGGTTTTTTGGGCGCGGGTAAAACAACTCTGATCAAAAAGCTGATGGAGGAGGCCTATCAGGGTGAAAAGCTGGTTTTGATCGAAAATGAATTCGGTGAGATCGGCATTGACGGCGGATTTTTGCAGGAGGCGGGAATTGAGATTACCGAAATGAATTCCGGCTGTATCTGCTGCAGCTTGGTGGGCGATTTCGGCAAGGCTTTGGAGCAGGTTTTGGATACCTATCATCCCGATCGTATCCTGATTGAGCCCAGCGGAGTGGGAAAGCTCAGCGATGTTATCGCTGCAGTTACTAATTTAGAACTTGAGGATGTAAAGCTTAATAGCTTTACAACTGTTGCCGATGCTTCAAAATGCCGCATTTATGCTAAGAATTTCGGAGAATTCTATGATAATCAGCTGGAGCATGCCGCTTGCATTATCCTTAGCCGTACGCAGAATATGAAAGAGGATAAGCTGGCAAAGGCAGTGGCTTTGATTAAAGAGAAAAATGCGGATGCGACCATCATTGCAACGCCTTGGGATGCGCTTGATGGCAAGCAAATTCTGGATGCTATGGAGCAAAAGGATCGCCTTGCCGATATTTTGAAGGAGATGGAGCATCATCATGATGAGCATCACCATGAGCATGGCCCTGATTGCGATTGCGGTTGCCATGATCACGATCATGAACACCATCATGAGCATGAACACCATCATGAGCATGAACATCATCATGAGCATGAACACCATCATGAGCATGAGCATCATCATGAGCATGAGCATCATCATGAGCATGGCCCCGATTGCGATTGCGGTTGCCATGATCACCATCATCATGCCGATGAGGTATTTACCAGCTGGGGCTGTGAAACAACCCGCTTCTATTCCATGGAGGAATTGGAACAAATTCTGGAAGAGCTGGATACTGAAAAATACGGAACTGTGCTTCGCGCCAAGGGAATGGTACCTGCGGCCGATGGCAGCTGGATCTTTTTCGATTATGTTCCCGGCGAGCAGGATGTTCGGGCAGGAAGTGCGCAGGTAATCGGCAGGCTCTGCGTGATCGGTGCTGCTTTGAATGAGGCGGCGCTGGCGGAATTGTTTGGTTTGGAGGCATAAAAATGACTCAAATTCCTGTTTATCTTTTTACAGGCTTTTTGGATAGCGGAAAGACCTCGTTTATTCAGGAAACCTTGGAGGATCCGCGTTATAATGACGGCACTCCGACCTTGCTGCTCCTCTGCGAGGAGGGTGAGATCGAGCTTGATGAAGAAAAGATGCCTAATCGTATCTTTGTTCAGACCATTGATTCTCCCGATGAATTGAAGCCCAAGCTGCTGGAGCGCCTTTTAAGGAGCAGCCGTGCGCAGCGGGTATTTGTGGAATACAACGGAATGTGGGAGGGGCGTAAGCTTTTTGATGCCCTGCCCGAAGGCTGGGTGATTGTTCAGGAATTTTGCTTTATGGATAGCAGCACCATCCTGAGCTATAATGCCAATATGCGCAATCTTGTTGTGGATAAGCTGCAAACCGCCGAGATGGTTATTTTCAATCGTTTGGCAGAGGGCGCGGATGTTATGCCTTATCATAAGCTTGTGCGCGGCATTTCCCGCCGAGCGGATATTATTTATGAGGATGTAAAGGGGCAGGTCAGCCCCGATACCATCGAGGACCCTCTTCCTTTCGATATCAATGCGGAAATCATCGATATTGAAGATGTTGATTATGCGATCTGGTATCGCGATCTTTCGGAGGAACTTCCGAATTATGAGGGTAAAACTGTTCGGTTGAAGGGTAGAGTTATAATTGACGACCGCAGCGATGGCAGCTTTTTTGTTTTTGGTCGGCAGGTAATGACTTGCTGCATTGAGGATATTCAGTTCGCAGGCGTTGCCTGCCTTTATCCCGATGCCTTTTCTTTGAAAAACGGCAGTTGGGCCACCGTTACTGCTAAAATCCATATCGGAAACCACGAGGCCTATGGGCGTGAGGGCCCGCTGCTTACTGTGATTCAGGTAGAGCCGGCGCTGCCGCCTTTGGATGAGGTTGCAACCTTTTATTGATGGAGAAAAGAATGAAACAATATAAATTGATCGCCAGCGATCTGGATGGAACATTGTTGAATAGCAAGATGCAAGTGTCGAAGGAGAATGCCGCCGCAATTACCGAGATGCGGGAGCGGGGAATATATTTTGTGCCTGCAACAGGAAGAACGCTGGATGAGATGGATCCCGCCATCCGCGATCATCCCGCCTTTCGCTATATTATTTATTCCGATGGCGCTGGAATTTGGGATAAGGAAAGCGATCAAAAGGATCTTTTATGCATGGATCGGGAATTAAACCGGCGGATTTTTGATATTTTGGCGGATTATGAATATTTTGGGCTGATTCATTATGATGGCGTTGCTTATGTGGATGCCGATCGTATGGATCGGATGCTCTATTATCAGATGAATGAGTATTATACAACGATGATCCCGCAGGATTGCCGCCCCATCAAGGATTATGAACGCTTTTTGCTTGAAAAGGATGAGCTGGAATTATTCTTTCTTTTTTTCCATAGCGATGAAAAATTGCTGGAATGCCGCGCGCGGATCGATCAGCTGGAAGGGGTGCAGACCGCCAGCTCTGCGCAGCATAGCTTTGAGATTGTTTCGGATCGGGCCGGCAAGGGCGGTGCTTTGCTGGCATTGGCGAAGCGGCTCGGGGTGGATCCGTCCCTTACCATTGCGGTTGGCGATGGGACCAACGATTGCTCTATGATCAGGGATGCGGCGCTTGGGCTTGCTATGGAAAATGCTTGCGATGAATTGAAGGAAATGGCAGATGCCGTTGCTTGCAATAATGATCAGCATATCGCGCAGTACATTCTTGAAAATTATATCGGTTCATAATAAAAAACCGCTATGCCCGGCATAGCGGTTTTTGCTATTTTTTAAAGGGATAGATCAGCCCGATGGCATTGGTGGGGCAGGCATCGCGGCATTTTCCGCAGCGGATGCAATCCAATTGATTGGGTTTTTGCCAAACCTTCAAATCCAGCGGGCAGGCGCTTTGGCAGGCGCCGCAATCAATGCAGTTTTCCTTGCGAACTTTTTGGCGGACCAAAGCGATGGGATTAAAGAAGCCGTAGATGGCGCCCAGCGGACAAAGATAGCGGCAAAAGGGGCGCCAGATCAATACGGAAAGAAAGAGAATGACGGCCAAAATTAAAAGCTTCCAGGTATAAAGAAATCCCAAAATGCTGCGCAAGGCGGGATTGCCTAAAACCAAAGGAATCCCTGCCTCTAAGGTTCCTGCGGGGCAGATATAGGCGCAAAACCAAGGCTTTCCGATCCCTGTTGCATCGATGAAAAGCATCGGTAGTAAAATAACGAACAGGGCGAGGATTGCATATTTTAAACAACGTAGGATTTTTTCCAAGGGGAGCTTTCGCAGCTTTTTGGGAAACGGGATTTTATGGATCAGCTCCTGAATCCAGCCAAAGGGGCATAAAAAGCCGCAAACAAATCTGCCGAGCAGCGCGCCTACCATCGTCAAAAAGCCCGTAACATATAGAGCTACCTTGAATTGGGCAGAGGAAAGGGTGGCCTGAAGGGCGCCGATGGGGCAAGCGCCCAGCGCGCCGGGGCAGGAATAGCAATTCAGGCCGGGCAAGCATAGATGCTTGGATGCGCCCTTGAAGATGCGCCCTTGAAAGAAGCCCTGAATCCAGCCATTGGAAAAGAGGGCGAAAAGCGCCTGAATCAGCGGGCGGATATGCTTTCTTTTGAGTTTCTTAACCAATTCCGATACACTCCAAACAAATCGTTATCGCTTTTTGAAAAACATCTGCCGCTTCGCCGCGAAGAATGCCGGCGATCAGCGCGATCAGGCCCAGCCCAAAAAGGGAAAGGGCGATGATGTTTTTGCGCTGTTCCGTCATTTTACTTCCTCCAAAAGCTGCTCAATTATGGCGGCCCATTCCTCCTTGCTGCGCGCGCCGACATAGACTTCGCCAATCTGCTCGCCTTTTTCATTCAGGAAAAAGGTGGTCGGGATTGCTTGAATATTTCCAAGAAAATCGGCCATGGAGGGATCCGATAAAAGATGGGGATAATTGGCACCGGTCGTTCCGATGATTTCTCGTGCAGAATCGGCAGATGCGCTTTCAGGCGAGGCTACATCCGCAATTAAGCCGACAATCCGAAAGCCCTCATCGCGGTATTCGGTGTTCAGCTGCGCAAGATCGGGCATCTCTCGGATGCAGGGGCTGCAGTAGGTCCCCCATACATTCAGCATTGTTAATTTATATTCGGAAAAAAGCTGTTCATCCTGCGGATTTCCGTTGAGATCTTGAGTGGTAAAGCTTGAAAGACCGCCCTCTGCAGGCGCTTTGGCGCAAGCGGAAAGCAAAAGCATGGAAGCCATCAAAAGAATGAAAAAACGTTTCATATTATTCTCCTTTAATTAATATGTTTTTATTTTATCAGGAGGGTAAGAAAAAGTCAAGGCAGCCGAACGGCTGCCTTGACGCTATCAATTTAATGGATGCTGAATAAAAGATCATAATAGGTGGGGAAGGGCCATTCCTCGCTGGGGATAATGATCTCCATTTGATCAATGATCGCTCTGAGGCGCTCCAGGTCGGCATAAATTTCCTCGCGGTAGTAAATGCCTCGCTCATAAAAATCGGGAATCGTTTTGGCGTATTTGCGCTTTTTTTCAAATTCGGCGCAGATGGTATAAAGTTCATCTGTCAGCGCCGCCAGATCCTGAAGCAGCGATTCCTCCGCCTTGCAGGAGATCCCTTTGATGGCCTTTTTCTTATGAATCAGCGCGGTCGCCAGCCGATCCTGCTCGCGGCAGGCGGCGGGAAGGATTTCGCGCTTAATCATAGAATTCAAGGTTCTTGCCTCAATATTGAGGGTTTTGCAATAATTATCGACCATAATTTCATAGCGGGAATACATTTCTTCTGCCGTAAATACCCCGTGGCGGGTAAAGAGATCGATATTTTTTTGATGCACAAAATAGGGAAGAACATCCATCGTTGAATGGAGGTTGAGCAATCCGCGCCGCTCTGCTTCGGCAACCCATTCTTCGGAATAATTATTTCCGTTGAAGATAATACGCTTATGCTCCTTGATGGTTTGCTGAATCAAAAGCCGCAGCTCGGTGTTAAGATCCTCCGCCTTCTCCAGCCGATCGGCAAATTGCTTGAGACTTTCGGCGATAATAGTGTTCAAAACGATGTTGGGCTCAGCAATGGAGGCGGAAGAACCCAGCATTCTGAACTCGAATTTATTGTTGGTAAAAGCGAAGGGAGAGGTGCGGTTACGATCGGTAGCATCGCGGGAGAAGCGCGGCAGGGTATGAACTCCACCCTTCATTTCGATTGCATTCTCAGGCGCATAAACAGTGCCGCTTTCGATCGAATTCAAAATGGCATTTAATTCATCCCCCAAAAACATAGAAACGATTGCGGGCGGAGCTTCGCTGGATCCCAGCCGATGATCATTGCCGGCGGAAGCGATGGAGAAGCGCAGCAGATCCTGATTTTCGTCTACTGCCTTAATGATTGCCGCAAGGATCAAAAGGAATTGAGTATTTTCGCTGGGCGAATCGCCGGGCTCCAAAAGATTGATGCCGGTATTGGTGGAAATCGACCAGTTATTATGCTTTCCGCTGCCGTTGACGCCTGCAAAAGGTTTTTCATGGAGCAGGCAGGCCATCCCATGCTGCGCAGCAATCTTTTTCATCAGCTCCATGGTAAGCTGATTATGATCGGTGGCAATATTGGTGCGGGAATAAATAGGCGCCAGCTCATGTTGGGCGGGAGCAGCTTCGTTGTGTTCGGTTTTGGCATAGATGCCCAGTTTCCAAAGCTCTTCATCCAATTCCTTCATAAAAGCCATAACCCGCGGCTTTAATGTGCCGAAATAATGATCGTCCATCTCCTGCCCCTTGGGCGGGCGGGAGCCAAAGAGGGTACGACCGCAAAGAACAAGATCCTTTCTGGCGCGGTAAACCTCTTCATCAATCAGGAAATATTCCTGCTCGGGTCCAACGGTGGTAACGGTATTGGTAACATCCTCGTTGCCGAAAAGCTTTAAAATACGCAGCGCCTGTCGGTTAACCGCCTCATCGGAGCGCAGCAGGGGGGTTTTCTTATCCAAAGCCTCTCCGCCGTAGGAGTAGAATACTGTTGGGATACAGAGGGTAGAATCCTTAATGAAGGCATAGGAGGTGGGATCCCAGCCAGTATAGCCTCGCGCCTCAAAGGTGGCGCGCAGGCCGCCGTTGGGGAAGGAGGAGGCATCGGGCTCGCCTTTGATCAGCTCCTTGCCGGAAAATTCCAAGATGACCCCGCCGTTTTTATCGGGAGTAATAAAGCTATCGTGCTTTTCTGCGGTAATACCGGTCATCGGTTGAAACCAATGAGTAAAATGGGTTGCGCCTCGTTCCAGCGCCCAATCGCGCATCGCGGCAGCAACAGTTCCAGCAATGGAACGATCAAGGCTTTTGCCCCTCTCAATGGTCTTTTTAAGCGCCTGATAGGTTTCTTTTGGAAGGTATTCTTTCATCGCTTTATCGTTGAAAACCATGCTGCCAAAAAGCTCCGGAATTGTTTTAGGGTTCATAAACCAATTTGCTCCTTTTAAAAATAAAAAACGGCCTGCGGAAGATTTCCCCACAGCGCCAAATAAGCTTCCGCTTGTATTATAGCGGTCCTTTTTCGAATTGTCAATATTTATATTGAAATTATAACCTATTTAAGCTATAATTATACGCATATCACGATGGAGGTGTTGCTATGCGCAGAGTAGAAGAGCTGATGGATCAGCTGTTTTTAATGATCGAAAACGAAGAATATAGTCGCCTCCGATCGGAGCTGGCGCGGCTGGAAGCAGCGGATGTAGCCTGGCTTTTGGCGGAATGCCCCGCAAAGCAAATTGCGCTTTTTCGCCTTTTGAGTAAAGAGCAGGCGGCGGAGGTATTTGCTGAGCTTGCAGCGGAGGAGCAGGAGCGCCTGATTGAGAATTTCAATGATGCGGAGCTTTCTCAAATTTTGGATGGTCTTTATGCCGATGATGAGGCAGATTTGATCGAAGAAATGCCTGCTAATGTTGTGAAGCGAATTTTGAGGCATACCGAAAAGGAAAAGCGGGCAGTTATCAATCAGTTGCTGCGTTATCCCAAAAATAGCGCGGGCAGCATTATGACAACCGAATATATTGATCTTAAAGCCAATATGACCGTTCAGGCCGCCTTTGAACGGATGCGCCGCTTGGCTTGGAAGAGCGAAACGATCTATACCTGCTATGTTACGGATGCGAGCCGCCGCCTGCAGGGGGTTGTTACCGTTCGAGAGCTTTTGCTGGCGGAGCCGGATAATATTGTTGGCGAGCTGATGAACAAAAATGTTATTTATTTTAATACCCTCGAGGATCAGGAGCAGGTAGCCAGAGCCTTTGATAAATACGATTTTTTGGCATTCCCCGTTGCCGATGGAGAGGGGCGTCTGGTTGGTATTATTACTGTTGATGATGCGATGGATGTTATCGAGGAGGAAAATACCGAGGATATCGAAAAGATGGCCGCCATTCTCCCCGGCGATAAGCCCTATTTGAAAACGGGCGCTTTTGAAGTTTTTTGCAAAAGAATTCCATGGCTGCTGGTATTGATGATCTCTGCAACGGTAACCGGCCAGATCATTGCCCGCTTTGAAGCGGCTTTGGCGGCGCAGGCAGCCTTGATCGCTTATATTCCTATGCTGATGGATACCGGTGGTAATTCCGGAAGTCAGGCATCGGTAACGGTGATCCGCAGCCTTTCTTTGCAGGAATTGAGGTTTTCGGATCTTTTTAAAGTGCTATGGAAGGAATTACGGGTCGCGCTGCTTTGCGGCGGAGCCTTGGCGATTGCGAATTTTCTGAAAATTATGATCGTTGATGTATGGCTGCTGGGTGCAGCAGTAACCCCCGCAGTGGCGGCGGTGGTTTGCCTCACCTTACTTTGCAGTGTTTTGGCGGCAAAGCTTGTTGGCTGCGCTTTTCCGATGCTGGCTAAGAAAATCGGGCTGGATCCTGCGGTAATGGCAAGCCCTTTTATAACAACCATTGTTGATGCGATCTCTTTGATTCTCTATTTTGCGATCGCCATGGCAATTTTATAAAATTAGGGCTTGCATTTTAAAATAATATATGCTATACTTTTAAGGCTGTAAAATACTCACACAATGTCATGCCCCCTGTTTCCGGCTTGCCGGTGGGGTTTTCAGCGAGGCATTGTGGCGGTAAAAAAACAAAAAGGAGGAAATAATCATGTCTATTATTTCTATGAAACAGCTGTTAGAGGCCGGCGTACATTTCGGCCACCAAACCAGAAGATGGAACCCCAAGATGGCGGAATACATCTTCACCGAGAGAAACGGTATCTATATCATCGATCTGCAGAAGACCGTTAAGAAGATCGAAGAAGCGTATAATTTCATGCGCGATATCGCTGCCGAAGGCGGCGAGGTTCTCTTTGTAGGTACCAAGAAGCAGGCTCAGGATTCTATCCGTGAGGAAGCTCAGAGAGTCGGTCAGTACTATGTATCTGTACGTTGGCCCGGCGGTATGCTGACCAACTTCCAGACCATCCGTAAGTCTATCAATCGTCTGAACCAGCTGGAGAAGATGGCTGAGGACGGCACCTTCGATCTTCTGCCCAAGAAGGAAGTATTGAAGCTGCGCCATGAGATGGAAATTCTTGAAAAGAACTATGGCGGTATCAAGGAGATGCCCAAGGCTCCCGCCGCTTTGTTCGTTGTTGACCCCAAGAAGGAGCACATCGCAATCGCCGAAGCCAAGAAGCTTGGTATTCCTGTTGTTGCTATTGTTGATACCAACTGCGATCCCGATGAGGTTGATTATCCCATCCCCGGCAACGATGATGCGATCCGTGCCGTTAAGCTGATTGCCGAAACTATGGCAAATGCGATTCTGGAAGGGAAGCAGGGCGAGCAGTTTGCCGCCGATGCCGAAGAGGCTGCTGAAGAAGCTGCTGAATAAGGGAGGATTTTAATATGAACTTTACTGCAAAAGATGTTGCCGCTCTGCGTGAGACCACCGGCTGCGGTATGATGGATTGTAAAAAAGCGCTGACCGAGGCGGATGGCAATGTTGAAAAGGCCATCGAGCTGCTGCGCGAAAAGGGCCTTGCCGCTCAGGCAAAGAAGGCCAGCCGTATTGCTTCCGAGGGTATGGTTGATACCTATATTGCGGATGGTGTAGGCGTTATGATCGAAGTAAACTCCGAGACAGACTTCGTTGCCAAGAATGCTGAATTTCAGGCTCTGGTTAAGGGCGCTGCCAAGGCAGCTGCCGTTTATAACCCCGCTGATGTTGATGCGCTGAAGGCTTGCAAATTTGAGGATGGCGAGTATACTGTTGAAGATATTCTGCGTGAAAAGATCCTGAAGATCGGCGAGAATATGAACATCCGCCGCTTCATTCGTCTGGAAGGTACCTGCGTAAGCTATGTTCATGGCGGCGGTACCGAGGCTGCTATGGTTCTTTGCGATGTAGCAGATGCTGCAAATGAGAAGTTCCAGGAAGCTGCCCGTAATGTCTGCATGCAGATCGTTGCGATGCATCCCGCATATCTTTGCCGCGAGGAAGTTCCCGCCGAGGTTATTGAGAATGAAAAGAACATTCTGCTGGCCCAGATTAAGAACGATCCTAAGAATGCCAATAAGCCCGAAAACATCCTTGAAAAGATGATCGGCGGTAAGATCGGTAAGTACTACAGCGAAAATTGCTTGCTGGAGCAGGCTTATGTTCGCGATGATAAGATCTCTGTTGGTGATTACCTCAAGCAGGTTAGCAAGGAAGTTGGCTTCGATATTAATATTAAGGCAATCGTTTCCTATGTTAAGGGCGAAGGCCTTGAGAAGAGAGTTGACGATTTCGCCAGCGAAGTTGCCAGCATGAGCAAATAATTAAGTTTATAATCCAAAGCGACCTTGGTTTTGCCAAGGTCGCTTTGCAGGATTTTATTGAGCAATTAGGAGTGTATTGAATATGGCAGAAAAAGTAGTTTCTTTAACTCTGGAAGGTAAGGCGAAGCTGGAAGCTGAGCTGGCCGAGCTGAAATCTACCAAGCGGGAAGAGATCGCCGAGAAGATCAAAGTTGCCCGTTCTTATGGTGACCTTTCCGAAAATAGTGAATATGATGAAGCTAAAAATGAGCAGGCGATCGTTGAATCCCGTATTGCAACCCTCGAAGCAACGCTGAAAAATGCTGTCATTGTTGAGGATGATAATGCGGTATCCGAGGATGAAGATACCATTTGGCTGGGCAATACCATTACCGTTTTGGATGTTGAAACCGGCGATGAGCTGACCTATGATATCGTTAGCTCCATTGAGGCCGATCCGATGAACGGTAAGATTTCGGATGATAGCCCTCTTGGCAAGGCGGTTTTGGGCTGCAAGGCAGGCCAGAGCATCCGGGTGGAAGCTCCGATCGGTATGCTGGAGTATAAGATTCTGAAAGTAGAGAAATAAGCCATGGAAAATGTAAATAATGCAGTAACGGAAGAACTTTCGCTGAATGAGCTGCTGCAGGTGCGGCGCGAAAAGCTCAGCGAGCTGCAGGCTGCAGGCAATGATCCTTTTACAATTACAAAATATGAAGTGACCCATCATAGCGAAGAGATCAAGGGCGATTTTGAGCATTTTGAGGAAAAATCGGTTTCTGTTGCAGGTCGCCTGATGAGCAAGCGGGGGATGGGTAAGGTTGTTTTTGCCGATCTGCAGGATGGCGAAGGCAAAATTCAGCTGTTTGTTAAGATCGATGAGGTTGGCGAGGAAGCCCTTACTGCCTTTAAAAAATTAGATATCGGCGATATTGTTGGCGTATCGGGCGTTGTTTTTAAAACAAGAATGGGTGAAATCTCCATTCGTGCCAAGAGCATTACTCTGCTCTCTAAATCCCTGCGCCCCCTGCCCGAGAAGTTCCATGGTCTAAAGGATCAGGATCTTCGCTATCGCCAGCGCTATGTGGATATGATGATCAATCCCGATGTAAAGCGCAATTTCGTTCTTCGCTCTAAATTCATTCAGTATGTTCGTAAATATCTGGATAATATGAGCTATATTGAGGTTGAAACGCCGGTATTGAATACCATCGCGGGCGGCGCTGCTGCTCGTCCCTTCATTACTCATCATAATACGCTGGATATCGATATGTTTATGCGTATTGCTACCGAGCTTCCGCTGAAGCGGCTGATCGTTGGCGGAATGGAGCGGGTATATGAAATCGGCCGTATCTTCCGTAATGAGGGTATGGTCCCCAAGCATAATCCCGAATTTACTACCGTTGAGCTTTATCAATCCTATGCAGATTTCCATGATATGATGGATATTGCCGAGGGCATCCTTTCCGGCTTTGCCAAGGATGTGCTGGGCACCTATGAGGTGGAATGGCTGGGCGAAAAGATTGATCTGACCCCCGGCTGGCGCCGCCTGACTATGGTGGATGCTGTTAAGGAGTATGTTGGCATCGATTTCGGTGCAATTACCGATGATGTAGAAGCGGTTGCTGCTGCCGAAGCCGCCGGTGTTGAGCTGGCCGAAGCCGCAGAAAAGACCTGGGGCAATGCGCTTTATGCTTGCTTCGATCAAAAGGTGGAGGAAAAGCTGATCCAGCCTACCTTTATTACGATGTATCCCGTTGAGGTTTCTCCGCTGACCAAGAAATCTCCCGCCGATGCGCGCCTCACCGAGCGCTTTGAGCTGTTTATTTGCCATAGCGAATTGGCAAACGCCTATTCCGAGCTGAATGATCCGATCGATCAGCGCGAGCGTTTCCAAAAGCAGGTCGAGCAGCGTGAGCGCGGCGATGATGAGACCGAGATGATGGATGAAGATTTTCTCTTGGCCATGGAATATGGTATGCCGCCTACCGGCGGTATGGGCATCGGTATTGATCGTGCTGTTATGATGCTTACCGGAACCGATACCATCCGCGATGTTATCCTGTTCCCCACGATGAAGCCGTTAGATTAACAAAAACCCAGTAAAATCAATGGTTTGTGGCACTTTATAACGAAAAAATATATCGTTTTAGACCACATTTAGACCATTTGGCAAAATTATTTATAAAAGGAAGACCATTTTCGGTCTTCCTTTTTCTTTTGCCTAACGATTATCTATACATATCTGTATCAACATAAAGACCGACCGTGTGGGCAGTAGCTTGTATGAATGATGTTGCCAAATGTAGATTTTTGTCGTATTCCCTCAATGTGTTTTCGATGTTCTCAAAATCTTTTGCTTTCAAGACTGCCGACACATCGGCACTTTGTTTCATAACTTCCTTTGCTTGTGCTTTCAGTCGATTGTTCACTTCTTGCAGTCGTTCAATCTCCTTTTCGTAGCGGATATTATCTATCGCCATAAATAAGGCGCAAAGCAACTTGAAAAGTTTGACTATCAAAAAGTCTGTTGAATCCGTAATATCAAACAGTAAATCGGTCAATCTTCGCTTATTACAATTTGCATTTTCTCTTGCTACCTTCAACCGTGCGAATACCTCTCTTTTGTTTTGACGGTATTCGTCGAAAAATGTCGAAGTATATTCGTTAAATTCTTGCCAACTTTGAGCAAGAATTTTTTTGTTTCTATCCTTTATACTTTCGAGTTCCGACCGGTCTTGTTGTAATACCACCTTTTCAATGTGTTGTGCAAAGCTATCTTCAATTCCGTTTTCTCTCAAAAACTGCACCAATTCATCTTGATACTGTAACAACTTCCCAGACTGACTTTCGATTATCAAGTTCGCTTTTTCAATCTCGTCTTTTTGGCATTGAACCTTAAATTCCTCTGTTGATAAATGTTCTTTGTTACCTCGCTTTCCGGAAACAATTTCGATTTCGATATTGTGCTTTTGAGCAATTTCCGACAAGGATTCGGCAAGGGTTTCTCTCGTTTTCTTTTGAAAAGCGATAGTGCCGTATTCTCCCATTTTGCCCGACGTCAATCCTTGTTGCTTAAAAGCACCGTTTTCGGACACTCTTTTCGGCAAACCTCGACCTTTTTCGTCGGTCCAAGGTACATAATCCAAGTGTATGTGTCCGTGAGATTCTGACCTATGGAGATAACATCCTATGATATATAAATGCGGATTCTCGGATTTGAATTTCTCAACAAAGAGCTTTAACGTCTCGACCGTAATATTTTCATATTTTCCTTTTGAAGAAAACAATCCATTGTAGGCGTCACTACTTCCGACCGTAAGTAAAAGTTCGTGATACATCTTCGGGTACGATGATTTTACTCTCCGCAATTCAGCTCTCGATGCCCCTCTCGATATTGCTTGTTGCAATTTCGCTTCGCCTTTTTCGTATTGTGCCTTGATGTGTTCGTAATAATTTTTAATCTGGCGACTGGGTTTCTTGCCCCTATTGTACTGTTCGGTGGCGCTGCCGAACAATTTTTCATAGGCGATTTCGATAGGTTCGTCGATAATCGCTTCGTCTAAATGCAATCTCTTTTCGTCTGCACTCGGAACAAAAATCGTTCTGCGATTATGCCCTAAATGAGATTCCGAGCAGTTACCCTTATGTACTGAAATCGTGAAATTATATGCCATAAATAATAATCTCCTTTCATTATTCTAAAAGAAGTATGACGGTTTTTTAATTATCAAGACTGCGGTCTGTGATAATAACACAATAATTACGAACGTCCGTACCCAGACATTCGCATTGTGCTACTTCGTAGATAAAACTTGCGCACAGTACATCTACCAAATAAAAAAATCGTTAGTCATTCTTAAATCGAGCGAACAAGCGATATTACTGATTATGGAAAGGAGATATAAAAATGTCGAAAAATGTAGATGTTCGTTGCTATGTAACACCAGAAATGAAGTATAAAATCAAGCGTACTGCTCTTGACAAGAACACATCGGTCAACAAACTTTTATACGAAATTTTGTGCCGAGAGTTTCAAGAACAGATTCGGCACGAAACGGCACTTACCCTAAATCAAGAATTGGAAACGGTCTTATCCAAATTGAGCAATAGTGCCAACTTGCCAGCTGACGAGCGCGAAGCACTCAAAAAACGAAAGAACGAAATCAAAGCACTTTTGCAGAAAGGAGAAAACCGTTATGAATGAAACATTAAAAGACTTGAAACAAAAACGACTTGCCGTTATGGGCAGTTTTAACGACCTATACGACGATGTTCGTTTAGAAGTATATCGTGATACTATACGAAAACTAAAAACGGAAATACAGGTCTTGGAAAGCAATTTAGAAGAATATAAACTGCTCTATGAATACGAAGTCGAACAAGCGAAAATGTGGAAAAAACAAGCTGAATTTATGGCAAAAGTTAAAACCATCGTCGTTAAATAAAAGTATCGCTCATAAGCATTTTGCCTATGAGCGATTTTTCATACATTAAAAAGGTAATTCTTCTTCTGGTTCTGGGGTGTCGGTCGATGGTTCTTCTGGTGTAGGCGGTTCGTTCTGTTCTGTAAATTCGAAAAATGCCAATTCATCGACAATATCCCAAAAATCACATTCCCATTTCTTTTGATTTCCCAGATTCAATACTCTTATTATAAAATCGTCGTCGTGTTCTTGCTGCGCTTCTTGAATGTCCTTTACGGTCGGAACATTCTCTTTCTTGTCCTCGGCATATTCAATGGTAACGTGCTTATCGTCGTCAAATGTGAACCAATCCCTTAAAACCTTAACTTCATTTTTGGGAGATTCGTTTTTCGGTTCGCTCGGTTCTGGTTTGCCTTTTTGAGATTCGGGAATATCTTTCTCTGGTATTTCGTACCTCTGCTTATATAATATTTCCGCTTCTTCTTTGGAAATATTTTCTTCTTCCATAATCTCCTTAATGATAGAAGCTTTGGTAAGTCGTTCTTGCATTTCGTACCATTTGCCGGTGGCACGCTTCGTTTTACCGCAAATTGTCTTGTATAATGTTTTCATCATTCTATCACGATTGATAACTTCAACGGCGTCTTGGCGAAGTTCTTCTCCACAGTCAAAAGACAGAGCGCCGATACACAAAGCGCCAATTTCTTCTAACGACAATTCGGCAAATTCATTATCCAGATAATCGTAATATAGATTCATTCCGGTTTTATCTTTCATACCTCGCTATGCTCCTTTCTCGGTCTTCCACCCATCTTGCCAGCCTTTCGTCTTTTCGACAAGGTCTGTATATACCTTTCGGCAGATGGTTTGAATTGTGTTTTGAATAGATAGTTGACGATACGAACCTCGGATTCTGCAACGTCTTCGCCGTCTATGACGTCGCAACTCATATTGACGAGTGTTCCTAATTCTTCGTTGGTTAATTCTTTTCGGTGTTTTCTAATAACGTTTAACATAATTAAAAGTCCTTTCTATTTTATTTGAAAACATTTGCTTTCGTAATAAATATGAAAGACTTAAATCAAAATCGAAAACATTTGCTTTTTTGTGTTTAATTTGTTCGATAACGATTCCCTTTCAAGTGCATATCGGTAACCTTGCTTCTCGATGGCGGTGTCCTTTCGCTCTCGGTGTCGGTATCATTATCGTTTTCGATAATGATACCTTTTCGTTTACTAATAAGGGGTATATACTCAATACTATATAACACGCATATATGATAAATTGATAATATGTGATTATTTCGCAAACTCTTGGGATTTTCTATTGCAAAAAAACGAACATAGGTGTATAATAATATGTAGCTTTATTCTACACACAAATAGTAAAGGTAGGTTTCGCTATGGTTAGTTATAAACCGTTACGGGTATTTATGGCGAAAAAGGACATTACACCAGCTGATTGCCGAGCAAAATGCCATATCTCCCCGAACACTTGGACTAAAATTAACAACGATGAATATGTCAGTCTGGAAATACTCGACAGAATTTGCGAACAGTATCATTTGACGTTCGGAGATGTTGTCGAATATAAAGCACCAGAAAAAACGGAAAAATAAAACTTGTTAATATAAAACAATAACCTTTCGATTTATAAACCATAAAGGAGATTTATATTTATGCTTAAATCTATTGATTTGTTTGCTGGTATTGGCGGTATTCGTATGGGCTTTGATAACGCCTTTGCCGATAGCATACAAACCGTTTTTGTAAGTGAATGGGATAAATTTGCGCAACAGACATATTCAGCAAACTTTACAGATGGAATCTCTATCAATGGCGATATTACCCAGATTGATGAAAAGGACATTCCAAAATTTGATATTTGTCTGGCTGGGTTTCCTTGCCAAGCGTTCAGTTTGGCGGGACAAAGACAAGGATTCAAGGACAACTACAAAGGTATGTCAAGAGGTACATTGTTCTTTGATGTTGCTCGTATATGCGAACACCATAAACCGAAAGTTATTTTCTGCGAAAATGTAAAAGGTTTGACTATTCACGATAGGGGCAGAACGTTCAAGGTAATAACTGGAACACTTGAAGAAATGGGATATACTGTTTACCACAAGGTATTAAATAGCAAAGACTATGGTGTTCCGCAAAATCGTGAGAGAATTTACATCGTTGCTTTCCGTAACGATATTGACAGTTCTGGATTCGTATTCCCAGAACCCACAGACACAACAAAGACTATTAGAGATATTATTGAACAGAAACCAGTCCCTGCAAAATATTATCTTTCCGAAACCTATGTTGACACATTAAAAAGGCATAAAGCAAGACACGAAGCGAAAGGCAACGGATTTGGATATGAAATCCGTTCTCTTGATAGTATCGCCGGTGCCATTGTTTGTGGTGGTATGGGTAGAGAAAGAAATCTCATAATCGATAAAAGGCAAAAGGACTTGACGCCTACAACTCATATTAAAGGCGAAATCAACAAAGATGGTATTCGTAAAATGACACCCAGAGAATGGGCAAGACTACAAGGTTTTCCAGATTCTTATAAATTGGTGTTAGCGGATACACATTTGTATAAACAGTTCGGTAACTCTGTAACCGTTCCGGTTATTCAAGCGATTGCAGAGCAGATAAAGGTGGTACTTGATAATGCGAAGATATAACAAAGGAGAATGGAGCGAAATATATACTTTTGCTTATCTGTTAAGTTCTGGAATATTATATTCCGCAGATAAGGATTTAAATAAAATCGATGAAATATATTTTCCAGTTCTAAAAATTATCCGTGAAGAAACGGAAGGACAACCCATCGATTATAAAACTGGCGATGTAATTCGTATTTACAACGGCGACGAATTACTTAAAGAAGTTCCAAAATCGCAATTTGATGATGTGGTTGCCGAATTATTTGATAAGATACCGCAAGGTAGCAGAGCTTTTGAAATTCCGTCTGTTGATGAATTTTTTGACAGTATTTATTGCAACAAGGTAAAAGCAGCGTCTAATAAAAAGCAAGATATTACAGTACAGTTACACGATATTAACACTGGTATTCAACCTATTTGCGGATTTAGTATTAAGTCTTATTTAGGTGCGAATCCGACCTTAATAAATGCTGGTACTAATACAAATTTTACCTATATACTTAATGGTTGTACCGATGAAATAATGGATAGTGTCAATGCGATAGATACAAGAACAAAAATTATTGATAAGATAGAGTATCTTATTTCGAACGGTTGCTCTTTTGGATTGCAAGATAATTCGATTTCGGCGCAATTTACAGAAAACTTGCAATTTATTGATACCATAATGCCGACCTTTATTAACTATATGCTTTTGTATAGTTATAGGTACAGTATTAAAAATTCGGCGCAACTCATTGATAAAATGAAAGAGTTGAATCCGCTCGGATTTTCAAACCTTGAAATGTACACATATAAGTACAAGAAATTGCTTTGTGCTTGGGCTTTGGGGTTAACACCAGAACGAACCGACTGGTTAGGTAATGAAGACGCAAACGGCGGTTACATAACTGTAAAAAATGATGGTTCGGTAGTGTGCTATCATCTGTACAACCGTACCGAGTTTGAAAATTATCTGCTCGACTACACCTATTTTGATAAACCCAGTACAAGCAAATTCCACTATATGAGTGTTTACAAAGAAAACGACGAATATAAAATCAAACTGTGTTTACAAGTCAGATTTAGATAATGGGTGTGTGTTATGATACTGAATATTGAAATGTATAATGACCATATTCGTCAAACAAAAGAATTAACCTTATCATCTGCACAAATAGAGAATAAAGTTAAAC
>JAZQDS010000006.1:0-27219 GCA_045546895.1 Eubacteriales bacterium
AACCTCCGTTTGTTTTTGAGTTGAAATTTGGATAGTCTACCTAAAGAGAAAATCCGAACCCACCGCCTATTAGACGGAGGTTCGGATTATTCGTGTTTGCCTAATCCCATCAAGATTGATACAAGAAAGACTTTATCCTAAAATTGGGGCTTAAAGTCTTGCACGGGTTTCAAAATTATCAAGTTGCTGTACAAGAATTCAAATATTGCAACTAATAGGGAAATATGATATAATTCTAAAATGCGGGGAGAAACTATCTTTGTAGTTGATTTGTGAAAAAAGGAGAGAATTATGGCGCTTATAAAATGTCCCGAATGTCAAAATTCCATATCTGACAAAGCGGCCAAATGCCCTCATTGCGGATTGCCGGCAGAATATTTTGGCGCACCAAGTGCGGATTCAAACAAGAATAATGATATCGACTACAAAAGCATTGCAAATATCATCATTTCTTTTGACAAAGACTATATAGATCTTTTCTCTGATAGTCACTATATTTCGCACAGAGAACAGGCATATATGCATTCTACCTATGGGGAATACTATGTGTCATTGAAAAACAAACTGATTTTTCAGTATGTTTGTAATAATGCCTCTTCGCTTCGCATCGATATTGATAGTTTGAAACGCTTTTTGAGAAAGATGCATACGCTGGATGAGAGCATTGTTACACATAATGAGGAATATATAGAAAGAACTCTTGTTAGTGAGAAAGAATATTTTGACAGTATTCTTGCTGAAATCGATCCTAAGATTCGTCTGGACGATGAGCAGAGAAGAGCTGTTGTAACCGATGATGATTATTGCCTTTTGGTTGCCGGTGCAGGTGCAGGCAAGACCACAACGATGGCGGCAAAGGTTAAGTATCTCGTTGAGAAAAAGCATGTAAATCCCGAGGAAATCATGGTGATTTCCTATACCAAAAAAGCGATTGGAGAGCTTATTGATAGAATTAACAAAGGTCTCAAAATCCCTGCAAAGATCTGCACGTTCCATAAGTTCGCCTTTGATATTGTGAAGCGATTCTCGGTTGAACCTCCGGAAATCAACTTCTCCTCGTATCAGATCGTTTTTGATATGCTTGAAAAGTCGATATTCAACAATAAGCAGCTGATGCGCAATCTCGTTTTGTTTCTTGGATATTACTTCGATTTGACCGAGGATGTATTCAAGTTCGACAACCTTAATCAGTTCCATCTTTATAAGGCGGAACAGGATTTTGAAACATTAAAGAGCGGACTTGGCGAGTATATTAAGAAGGTTGAACAACAGCGTAGTAAGCGTGTGAAGACAATTACGGGTGAATATTTGCGTTCGGTGCAGGAAGTGCAGATTGCTAACTTCCTTTATCTCAACGGACTTGACTATGAATATGAACGAGTATATCCTTATGGGTCGCCGTCGAAAAACAAGAAATATACGCCGGACTTCTATATCACGCAGGGCGAGCATACTGCTTGGCTGGAGCATTACGCATTGACCGAAAGCGGATATAGCAATGTGTTCACGCCCCAGCAGCTTGCAATGTATAAAAAGGCGATTAGAGACAAGCGCACACTACATAGCGGTTATAAAACAACGCTTATCGAAACATGGTCGTTGTATAATGATCACCGTCCACTGATGGATCATTTGAGAGAAGCTCTTGAAAAAGAGGGCTTCCAGTTAAAACCGCGTAACCTTGAAGAAGTATATAAAAAGATCGTCGAAACCGGCAAGGATAAATACATCATTAAGCTCATACTGTTTATGATGAACTTTATTGAACAGTATAAAACCACCGGATATGACGAGGCGGGCTTTGAGATTCTCAGAAAGAAGACGGATAATCCCAGAACATTATTGTTCCTTGATATTGCGGAAGAAGTGTATCATCACTATCAAAATGTTTTGAAACAAAGCAACCAGATTGACTTCGCAGATATGATCAACGATGCGCATTTCTATCTCCAGGAAATCGAACGTCAGCATATTGAAATGCCGTACAAATATATCATCATCGATGAGTTCCAGGATATTGCTCGTCAAAGATTTAATTTGACGAAGCGTTTGTCTGAAATTACGAAAGCGAAGGTCGTTGCCGTTGGTGATGACTGGCAGTCTATATATGCATTCTCCGGTTCTGATATTACGCTATTTACAAGATTCCTTGAATTGATGGGAGCAGGCACAGAGCTTAAGATCACGCATACCTATCGTAATTCACAAGAGCTTATTGATATTGCAGGTGGCTTTGTACAAAAGAATTCCGCACAGATAAGAAAGCAACTGATCTCTCCCAAACACTTGGAGAATCCTGTTGTAATTGAGGCGTTTGATGATAGTGTGAAACCGATGAAAGCATTGGCTGAAAAGGTAGAGGAAATCATCGGAAAGATCATAGCCGAATATGGTGAGAAGAGCTCTATTCTGCTGATAGGACGTTACAATTACGATATGTACAAGCTCTATAAGGCTGGTGCATTTACGGAGCTTCCTAACAATCGTGTGAAGTCTGAAAAATATCCGAATGCTGATATTACATTCATGACAGCGCATAGTTCTAAGGGCTTAGGATACGATAATGTTATTCTTATCAATATGTTTGAAGGGAAGTTTGGATTCCCGTGCCAGATCGAGGATGACCCGATTATGAAGCTCGTTATGCACGAGGATAGAAGCATGCCCTTCGCAGAAGAAAGAAGACTTTTCTACGTTGCGATGACAAGAACAAAGAATCGTGTTTATATCGCAACGCCTAAACATAAGCCTTCCAGATTCCTTGTTGAGCTCATCAAGGATTATAATTTACCGCACGATGAAGGAATCAATATGCATGTTGTTGATCTCTTCAATTTGCGTTGCCCGATTTGTGGTTTCCCTTTGAAATATGAGTTTAACAAGAATTATGGGTTGCAATTGTGGATCTGTACAAATGATTCTGAGGTGTGCGACTTCATGACAAATGATAAGGTTCATAAACACGATATCTTTAAATGTCCTAAATGTTCAGATGGATATATGATCGTTAAAATGAATCCGAAAAACGGGAATGTATTTTATGGCTGCACAAATTATTTTAATGCTGCAACCAAGTGTACTAATATGATGGTGTTGCCAAGTGATCCTGTATAAAAAGTCTTATACCGGTGCAAGACTTTAACAAAAAAATGAAACCCTCAGCGTGAGGGTTTCATTTTTTTATAGGTTGTTTTCAGTTAGAAAGAAAAGGTTTTTACACAAAAACAAAGAAAAGCCCTTGAAATAAGGACTTTTCTTTGTATCAACGAATGTTGATGATTTTGGTCGAAGTGACAGGACTCGAACCTGCAGCCGCAAGCGATGCAAGCATCGCCTACGGCAAAGCGGCGGATGCCCCCACTCGCTCGCCTTTATTTGCCTTGGGCAAATAAAGAGCAACCGCTCGGGGATGGCGATGCAGGATGCCGCAGGTTCGTTTTTACGAATTGAAAAAGAAAGAGGTAGACACAGCGTCTACCTCTTTTTTGGTCGAAGTGACAGGACTCGAACCTGCAGCATCTTGCTACAAAGCAAGCGCGCTACCAATTGCGCCACACCTCGATGGCGGTTTTTTCTATGGAACATTATATTAGCAGAAAGCGGAGGATTTGTCAACTGTTTTGAAGGAAAAAGGGATGCAAAAACAGCGTTTTTGCATCCCTTTTAATTATGCTTTATTTGGGCCAGAGGGCGGGATTGATCATTCGCCGATCGATATTTCGGAAGGCATTATGCAGCTGCTCCAGCTGCGCCTCGCTCAGCGAAACCGTTGCATCGAAAAGGGCGCAATTGGCGGCGACTTGATCGGGGGTATCGCAGCCCAGCACCGCGGTTGTTACGCCCGGCAGGCTCAGCACGAAGGAAAGCGCCAGCACCTCCGGCCGCAGGCCGAATTCCTTTGCCAAGCGGAGGTATTCCCGCAGGGCAGGAAAGCAGAAATCCATTTTGGGATCCAGATCCTCGGGAGTATGGAACACCATCCCCTGCAAGAAGACACTGCGGGCGAAGATGGACATTCCGGCATTTTTAATTTTTTCAATTCCGCCGTCATCGATTTTGCTCCAATCGAAAACATTGATGGGCAGCTGGGTGGCATCAAAGCCGGAATCGGCGATGGCGCCGTAATCATGATGAGAATAGGCAGAGATGGCGCTCATTTCATAGGCCTTTTGGCGCTTCAGTTCCTCAAACACCTTACGGATGGTATCAGGATCCTGCTCATAATCCTCGAAATTATGAAGCATCAGGCAATCGATGGTATCAACCCCGAGATTTTTGCGGCAGCTCTCTACCTGATAAAGAATATCATCCCTCAAAATATCAAGGGAGTCATGTTTAAAGGGGCCTACTTTTGTAACGATCCAAGGCAGCTCTTTGCCTTCGCTACGGCGCTTTTGCAGCCAGCGGCCGATGACAGCCTCGCTATCGCCGTAATTATTGGCGGTATCCAAATTATTAACACCGCACTCCATCGCCCGATCCAAAATGGCGAAAGCCTCTTGCTCGGAGGGCTTTTCGGCATGCTCGCCCAGCCCATAGCGAATGCCGAGCTGAACGGTGCCGAGCGAAAAACGAGATAAATTCAGATTATTTTTTTGAATATATTTCATAATGCACCTCACCAGATGGTCCAGCCGCCATCCATAACGATGGTGGCGCCGGTAATATAATTTGCGGCCTCAGAGGCCAAAAATATTACAGGGCCTTTAATATCATCCTCATTGGCCCAGCAGCCCAGCGGGCAATTTTCGATATAGGTATCTACAAATTTCTTTTTATCGGGGTCCTCCGCCAGCCCCGGATTAAAGCCGCCGGGGGCAATGCAATTCACGCGGATATGATCCTTGCCATAGCGGCCTGCCATATACTTGGTAAGGCCTACCAATGCCCATTTTTCGGTTGTATAATTTACCGGCTGATCCCCCATCGATTCGGGATAGAAGGGAAAATGGGGGCAATCCAGCCCGCGCATGGAGCTGATATTGATGATGCTGCCGCTCTTTTGAGGGATCATATATTCCAGCACCGCTTGGCTCAGCAATATCTGGCCATTCAGATTGGTGGAGGCGGAATTTTGAAGCTTTTCGCGGGTGGCATCCTTGAGGGAAGTCATATTGCTGCGGTCTACTGCGTTATTTACAAGGACATCGATGGCGCCGAAACGCTCAAAGACGTCCTTTGCCAAATTGCGGATCGAATCATCGCAGCTGAGATCCAGCGCCATACCACAGGCTTGATAGCCCTTATCTCGCAGCGTTGCGGCAAATTCCTCGCATTTTTCGCCGTTACGGGAGGCGATAACAACCGTTGCGCCCATCTCGCAAAGGCCCTCTGAAATAGAGGCGCCGTAAAGCCCTCGGCCGCCGGTAACAATCGCCACCTTGCCGCTCAGGCTGAATAAATCCTTTGCATGTTTCATGGCAGAAAAACCTTTCTTAAAAATTAATTGTATTATACATAGAGCGCAGGGATTTGTCAATCAATAGCTTGCACTTTTCGGGAAAATTTAGTATAATCATTAGAAATGATTTAAGAGGATTCAAGGAGTATAAAAAATGGAAATCAATCAGATATTGGCAAAGGAATTCGGCATTGCGGAAAGCAAGGTGGCGGCAGCGGTTGCGCTGATGGACGATGGCAACACCATCCCCTTTATTGCCCGCTATCGTAAGGAGGCAACCGGCGGTCTGGATGATCAGATTCTGCGAAGCCTTTCGGAGCGGCTGAATTATTTGCGCAATCTTGCCAAGAGGAAGGAAGAGGTTGAGAATGCTATTGATGGGCAGGGCAAGCTGACAGAAGAGATCAAGCAGGCCCTTGCAATTGCCGCAACGCTTGCGGAGGTGGAGGACATTTACCGCCCTTATAAGCAAAAGAAGCAGACCCGCGCCGGCAAGGCAAAGGCGCGGGGGCTGGAGCCGCTGGCACTTTTGATTTTGGAGCAGCGGGAGGAGCTGGATCCCAAGGCGGAGGCGGCGCAATATATTACAGAAGAGGTTCCAAGCGCGGAGGAGGCTCTGCAAGGGGCGCAGGATATTATTGCAGAGCTGGTATCGGATGATGCCGAGATGCGGCGGTTGCTGCGCTCCCTTTACGGCGCGATCGGTACGATTGCTGCCGAAAAGGCGGATGGAGAGGATCCCAAGGGGGTCTATGCCATGTATTACGCTTTTGAAGAACTGATCAAGAAGATCCCCGGCCATCGGGTGCTTGCCATCAATCGGGGCGAGGCCGAGAAGGTCTTGCGGGTAAAGGTAAAGATTGATGAAGCGCGGGCGCTGGCCATTCCCGAGCGTGCCTACCTGAAAAATGAGAGCGCGAGCGCAGCGATTGTAGGAGCGGCGATCGAGGATGGCTTTGATCGGCTGATCGCCCCCTCGCTGGAGCGGGAAGTGCGCTCTACTTTGAGCGAGCAGGCGGCGGAGCAGGCCATTGGCGTATTTTCCGTAAACCTGCGCAACCTGCTGATGCAGCCGCCCATTAAGGGGATGGTAACGCTGGGTCTGGATCCCGCTTACCGCACCGGCTGCAAGATCGCGGTTGTGGATGAAACCGGAAAGGTATTGGATACAACGGTTATTTACCCCACCCCGCCCCAAAAGAAAATTGAGGAAGCAAAGGCAAAGCTAAAACTCCTGATTAAAAAATACGGTGTCACCCTGATCAGCATCGGAAACGGTACCGCCAGCCGCGAGTCGGAGCAATTTGTTGCGGAGCTGATTCGGGAGCTGGATACCCCTGTGCATTATGTAATTACCAACGAGGCAGGCGCTTCGGTTTATTCTGCCTCCAAGCTGGCGGCGGAGGAATTTCCGCAATTTGATGTTTCGCTGCGGTCGGCAGTATCCATTGCCCGCCGCCTGCAGGATCCGCTGGCGGAGCTGGTAAAAATCGATCCCCGCTCCATCGGCGTTGGCCAATATCAGCATGATATGCCGCCTGCTCGCTTGGGCGAGGCGCTGGGCGGCGTTGTTGAGGATTGCGTAAATGCGGTAGGGGTTGAGCTCAATACCGCCAGCGCGCCCCTTTTGGCGCAGGTGGCGGGCATCAATCAGAGCATTGCCAAAAACATTGTTGCCTATCGGGAGCAGGAGGGCGCCTTCCGTAGCCGCAAGCAGCTTTTGAAGGTGGCCAAGCTGGGCCCCAAGGCCTATGAGCAATGCGCGGGATTTTTGCGGGTTTCCGGCGGGGAGGATCCGCTGGATAATACCGCGGTCCATCCCGAAAGCTACCCTGCAGCGACTCAGTTTTTGAAAAAATGCGGCTATTCGGCGGAGGATCTGAAAAACGGCGCTATCCGCAATATCGCTAAATTTACCGAAGGGGAACAGGGGAAAAAATTGGCAGAGGAGCTGGGAATCGGCCTGCCGACCCTGCAGGATATTGCTGCCTTTTTGCAAAAGCCCGGCCGCGATCCGCGGGATGAACTGCCCCGCCCCATCCTCAAAAGCGAGGTTTTGACCATGGAGGATCTGCGGGAAGGAATGCTGCTGGAGGGAACGGTAAGAAATGTTATCGATTTTGGCGCTTTTGTTGATATCGGCGTTCATGAGGATGGGCTTGTGCATATCTCCCAAATTTGCGATCGATTTATTAAGCATCCTGCCGAAGTTTTGAAGGTTGGGGATGTTGTTAAGGTCAAAGTGCTTTCGGTCGATCTGCAAAAGCAGCGCATCGGGCTGACGATGAAAATTTGATAAAAATGCAACTTTCTCTTTATTTTTGGCGAAGAATGGTATATAATAAAACATTGAGAGTTCTTTTATAGGAAGTGAGTTTGTGAGCGGTAGAAATATCGTTGAACGATTAAAAAGTTTATTTGTTCAAAACGGGCGCTTGCGCACCTATGTTGTGCCGTTGGCAGCGATGCTGGTGATGTCGGCATTGCTGGCAGGCGGCGCGGTGCACCTTTCGAAATACCTGAATTCTATTGAGCTGAATCGTCAGGAGATCGGCAGCAGCAATGAGGAACTTGGTATTCGCACCGAAATGGAAGTGCCTGATGGGATTACCAATATTGCTCTCTTTGGCATCGATGCCCGCAATGAGGAGTTTCGCGGCCTTTCCGATAGCATTATGGTGATTTCGCTGGATGCGGATCATCATTGTATTAAGATCATTTCGGTTATGCGCGATAGCCTTGTAAATATTGAGGGCTATGGCCAGCAGAAGATCAATGCGGCTTATAGCTTGGGCGGCGCGCAGCTGGCGGTAAAAACGCTGAACCAGAATTTTGATTTAAATATCCGCGATTATGCAACAGTCGATTTTGTTAGTATGGCGGATATTATCGAGGCGGTAGGCGGGCTGGAATTGGAGCTGACAGAGCGCGAAGTGCGCAATGCCAATATCCATATTGAATCAATGCATCGCGAGCGAGGAACAGCGCTGGATTATATCCAAAATCCCGGCAAGCAGATGCTCAACGGCGTTCAGGCAGTGGCCTTCGCCCGCATCCGCAAGGTTCCCACCATCAACGGAACGGTTGACGATGGCGGCCGCACCGAACGGCAGCGGCTGGTCATGCAGCTCCTTTTCGATAAGGCGCGTACGATGGATGTTTCCAAATATCCCAAGATGATCAAGGCGCTGATGCCCTGCATGGAAACCTCCCTTACCTATGCCGAAATCTTTAAGCTGGCAGGCCTGCTGACCCAAAAGAATCTGGAATTTTTGGAAGCGCGGATGCCCGCCAATGAAATGCTGATCAATTACGGCCTTTATGTTAAGGGGCTGGGCTCCTGCAAATATTATAATCTGGAATATGCAGCCAAGGCGATGAACGCCTTTGTTTTTGAAAACATTCCCTTTGATCAGTATATGGAAGAAAACCCTGTGGATTATACCCGCTGGTTCTTTGGGGAAACCTATGATCCCAATGCACCTGAAGAGGGGGATGAGCCGGAGGAAGAAGAGCCCGAAGAGGAGCCGATCGAGCCGGAGACACCCGAGGAGCAGCCGACTATCGGCAGCGAAGAGGAACCTGAGGTAACGCCGGAGCAGCCCGAGATCTCCGAGCCGGAGGTGGAGGAGCCGGAAGAAGAGCCGATCGAGCCGGAAACGCCTGAAGAGGAGCCGGAAACCGAGCCTGAAGAGGAGCCGCCGCAATCCGATCCGCCCGCAACGCCGGTGGAGCCGATTGAGCCCGTAACACCTGCGGTTTAAAAAGGAATAAAAAAAGAGTGGCAACGGAGACACTTCGTAAAGAAGTAGTCTCCCTTCGGCTTTTGTAATCAATAAAAAATGACACGAGGATTTAATTTTCTTGGTGTCGTTTTTGCTTAAATGATTGTTTTTAGTTGACAATATAAAACAAATGATTTATAATATAAAACAAATAATAGTTTTGGAGGATTAATATGACCACTTCGGAACAAATTAGGGTTTTGTGTGTTAGAACCGGAGTAAGCTTATCTGAACTTGCTCGTAGAATAAATCAAACACCCCAAAATTTCAATGCCAAACTCAAAAGAAATACAATTACCCAAAAAGAACTTAATCAAATCGCAAGCGTTCTTGGAGTTACTTATGAACAGTACTTTGTATTGGCGAATGGCGAACAAGTCAAATAAGAAAGGATTTAGTTATGACTGAACATAAAATAGTATTTGGCGATAGCCGTACACTAAATCAAATACAAGATAAATCCGTACAATTAATCATTACCTCACCACCATATTGGCAGTTGAAAGATTACGGAACAGAAGATCAAATAGGCTTTAATGATAGTTACGAAGAATACATAAATAACCTCAATCTTGTTTGGAAAGAGTGTAATCGTGTATTAGCGGATGGTTGTCGACTCTGCATTAATATTGGAGATCAATTTGCTCGGTCGGTGTACTATGGAAGATATAAGGTTATTCCGATTCGTACAGAAATAATTCGTTTTTGCGAATCATTAGGAATGGATTATATGGGGGCTATTATTTGGCAGAAAACAACCACGATGAACACATCCGGCGGTGGTGCCATTATGGGAAGTTTCCCTTATCCTCGTAACGGCATTCTTAAAATGGATTATGAGTTTATTCTGCTATTCAAAAAGTTAGGTAATGCCCCCAAACCTACTCAGCAACAAAAAGAACAATCAGCTATGACAAAAGAAGAGTGGGGACAGTATTTTTCTTCTCATTGGAATTTCAATGGTGTCAAGCAAATGGGACATATAGCTATGTTCCCAGAAGAACTTCCCAAGCGTTTGATTAAGATGTTTTCTTTTGCAGGAGAAACCGTATTTGATCCGTTTGCAGGCAGTGGTACAACCTCGCTTGCCGCAAAGAATCTTGGAAGAAATTCTATCGGTTATGAAATTAACAAAGATTTTGCTCCCATAATAAAAGAAAAATTGCGTGCAGATCAAATGAGTCTTTGTGATGATTCACAAGTCATTTTCATCGAAGATACAGATGGAATAAAACATACACTTGAAGAGTTGCCATACATTTTTCACGATCCTCATAAAATGGACAAGAAAATCGATGTAAAAAAGTTGCAATTTGGTTCAAGACTGGATGATAAAGAGCAAAAGAGAGAAGATCTTTTTACTGTAAAAAACGTACTAAGTTCAGATACGGTTGAACTCAACAATGGGCTTATTGTAAAACTGTTGGGCATTAAACCTATTTCACAATTTGAAGATCAAGCAATAGAATTCCTTCAAGAAAAATTTAGGAAAAGGAAAGTCTTTCTAAAGTATGATTCAGTGAAATATGATTGCCATAACAACCTTTTATGTTATTTGTACTTGGACAACAAAACATTTATAAACAATCATTTGATTAGAACAGGCTACGTAGATGTCGATACGTCTTTTGACTATTCGTGTAAAAAGAAATTTTCAAATTCATTACCCCATTAAAAATGGGCGGAGGGAAAATCCTCCGCCCATTTTTATTCTTCGACTTCAATAGTTAAACCGGTTTTTGTCTTAGTATAGTAAATCATCTTTACTGCTATTGTTTCAGATAAGCGCCCCATTGTTTTGTAAGTATCGGGTTTTACCGAATATGGAGAGATGCCTACATATCCATCGATACCTTGAGATTCTTCTTCAGGAGATGCCAATCTATATTTTTTACCTAATTTTTCGGCTAATTTTGATAAGATAGCTTCTTGAACATACAAACCATTGTAGGTTTTAGTAATAACTAAATCTTCTACCCAATTTTTGACCATATCTTTATCAATCAATTTGATCGCTTCTTTAAGATTCTCTACTTGAGTAAAAATTTTAGTTGTTGCTTCGTCTATTGCATTAGGGTAACGTTCCAAATACCATTCTTTCCAGTCATCGATTGAAACTGAATTGCTGCTCTTTTCATATTCAGGGAATAAGTCCGAAAGCTGTCCAACAACTCTTGGGCGAGTACCTTGAGCATTTTGATTTGCCCAGTTAATCAACTGAGAAGTATACTTGGGGAAGTTTGGTGTTTGACAGCCATTGAGAACTACTAATTCTTCGTTTTTGATTGTTATTTTCATTATTTTTTCTCCTTGAAATTTTTTGTTATGATTCTTTTTCTTTCCTTAATACCTGCACTTCTTGAATCAAGGTTGTTCATATATTCGTCGTATTCCTCTTGATCCGTAATCAGATAATATCCTTTATTACTGGCAGCTAAAGGTAGGTTGTATTGTTTGGCGCATTCAAAAATTAATGATCGTGTTTGTGCGTGAGTATCATCTTCAATGATATGTAGTTCCTTTGCGATTTCTGCCGATGTAATTGGATTTCTTTTTCCTTCGTGCAAGACAAGTATATCTCTAATCTGTTCAAGCATTTTCATTCCTCCAAAAATAATTTATAAGTTTCAATTTCAAGCGCATCTGCGATACGCTGAATATTTTCAAGGGATATACTGCGACGATAGCATTCAATAGCGCTAATATAAGTACGGTGCATACCACATTTATCAGCAAACGCTTCTTGCGATATTCCCATTTCAATACGATATTTCTTTAAATTCGTTCCAAAAACCTTTACAATATCCATAGTTACACCCCTCCTAAGTATATATTATAGTCTTTTGAATACTATTAGTCTACATACAATAAGTATCTCTGGATAGGTCTGCAATTTTAGTAAAAGTTATTAGTGTTCCACCGAAATCCAAAAACGTTAAAAACTCATCGTAAAATTCTTGATTTATAGAGGGCTTTTTTGCAGAACCCACTGACATCTTTGCACGGAGTATCCGTGAAAGTGTCATAGTGGGTTACACACTTTGAAAAGGTGTGTAACAAAAAACGGCATAGCCAATAGCTATACCGCAAAACGCACATCAATTATTTAATTTTGATGCAAGAGTCGCACCTTGTGGCACCTTCCTTACGGAGGGTGCCACAAGGGCCACTCTTTTTTTATTACTTATTTTTCCTCGATCTTGGTCATACCGCCCATATAAGGCCGCAGCGCTTCGGGAATGCGAACGGAATAATGCTCGCCATCGAATTCCAGATTGTTTTCCAGGAAAGCAATCAGCATACGGGGCGGAGCAACAACGGTATTATTAAGGGTATGGGCAAGATATTTTTTGCCAGCCTCGCCCTTAACGCGGATGCCGAGGCGGCGCGCCTGCGCATCACCCAAATTGGAGCAGGAGCAAACCTCAAAATATTTTTGCTGCTTGGGAGACCAAGCTTCAACATCATAGGATTTCACCTTCAGATCGGCCAGATCGCCGGTACAGCATTCCAAGGTCCGGACCGGAATATCCAGCGAGCGGAACAGCTCAACGGAATAGCTCCACATTTTATGGAACCAATCCATGCTCTCCTCCGGCTTGCAGATAACGATCATTTCCTGCTTTTCAAATTGATGGATACGATAAATGCCGCGCTCCTCGATGCCATGAGCGCCCTTTTCCTTGCGGAAGCAGGGGGAATAGCTGGTAAGGGTAAGGGGCAGGGAGGCTTCGGGGGTAATGGTATCGATAAATTTACCGATCATGGAATGCTCGCTGGTACCGATCAGATAAAGATCCTCGCCCTCGATTTTATACATCATGGCGTCCATCTCTTCAAAGCTCATAACGCCGGTAACAACATTGCTGCGGATCATAAAGGGCGGGATGCAATAGATAAAGCCTTTATTGATCATAAAATCGCGGGCATAGCTCAAAACAGCGCTATGCAGGCGGGCAATATCGCCCATCAGATAATAGAAGCCCTCGCCCGCAACCTTGCCGGCGGCCTCTTTATCGATGCCTGCGAATTTTGCCATAATATCGGTATGATAAGGAATCTCAAAATCGGGAACGAGCTGCTCGCCGAATTTTTCGACCTCAACATTTTCTTCATCGTTTTTACCAACAGGAACAGAAGAATCAACAATATTGGGGATCTGCATCATAACAGCGGTAAGCTTTTGCTGCAGCTCGCCCTCCTTCTTTTGAAGCGCCGCCAGCTCCTCGGCCTGCGCGCTGACCTGCGCCTTGATTTTTTCGGCTTCCTCGCGCTCGCCCTTGGCCATCAGGCCGCCGATCTGCTTGGAGAGGCGATTACGATTGGCGCGCAGCTCATCGGCGCGCTTATTGGATGCCAGCTTTTCTTCATAAAGCGCAATGGCTTCATCTACCAGCGGAAGCTTATGATCCTTAAACTTGCGGCGGATATTTTCCTTGACTGCTTCGGGGTTTTCGCGAATAAATTTAATGTCCAGCATAGTGATCGTTCCTTATCCTTTATTTAATATAATTAATTTTAGCATAATTGCTTGATTTTTCAAGGGAAATTAAAGATTATCGGCAAATTTTCTCAGCTCCGCCAATTCGAAGGAGGAGGCCAGCAGCTGCTCGCCCTCCCGCAGCCGATAAAGCTGGCTTGCGGAATCCTGCTCGATGGTGCGGCTGCCCAGCTGAAGAATGGGATTCCATACCGCATAGGGGGATTGCACCGGCTGCAAATAAGCCGCCCCTTCGCTCATCGCCCGCAGCAGGGCGGGGATATCGGTACCAAAGGTTAATGCGATTTCGCGCGTATTTTGAAAGAGGGTACATAGCGTAACCGCCCCTTGCCAGCCCAGCGAGGAGCGCCATTTTTCGATTTCAACCAAGGTTTTTTTGGATAAGCCCAATAATGCGCTCATCTTTTCCTGGCTCAAGCCCAGCTCATTGCGCACCAGCTTTTCCTTGCGGTCGCAGAGCAGGATGAAGGCTTCCCTTGTCATAATCTATCACCTCAAGTGTAATATTACACTATTTTGATTTCTTTGTCAAGGGCGGGAGCTGCGCCAGCACCACCGCCAGCAGCATTAAAAAGCAGCCGAAAAGCTCCCGCGGGGAGAGGCGCTCGTTCATAACCAGCGCGCCCGCCAATACCGAAAAGACCGATTCCAGGCTCATCAGCAGCGAAACAACGGTAGGATTGGCGCCCTTTTGGGCGATGATCTGGAGGGTATAGGCAATGCCGCTGGAAAGAACGCCGGTATAGAGCAGGGGGATGGTACAGGCGGGAAGAAAATGCCAATCAGGCTGCTCGGTCAGCAGCATAATAACGGCGGAAAGAACGGTAACGGTAGCAAATTGGGCGCAGGAGAGGCGCAGCCCATCTACCCGATTGGTAAAATGATCTACCACCAGAATATGGGCGGTAAAGGCAACGGCGCAAAGCAATACCAGCAGATCGGAAAGGGCGATGGAAAAGCCCTCCTTGATGCAAAGAAAATAAAGGCCGATGACTGCCAGCCCCACCGCCAGCCAGATAGTAAGCGGCGCCCGCTTTTTCAGGAATATCCCCGCAATGGGTACCAATACGATATAAAGGGCGGTAATGAAGCCTGCCTTACCGGGGGAGGTTTCCGCCAGCCCCATTTGCTGCAGACCCGAGGCAATGGTTAAAATCGCGCCGCAGCAAAAGCCGCCCAGCAGCAGATCCTTGAGCTTCTTTCCTTGGGGCAGGATCGGCTCGCGGCGGATGGCGGAGAAAAGAAGAACCAATAAAAATAAGGTAACGGTTGCGATCAGGGAACGCACTGTATTGAAGGAAAAGGGCGGAAGATATTCCGCGCCCGCGCTTTGGGCAACAAAGGCGGTACCCCAAATGAAAGCCGCTATGATCGGCAATAGATTATGACGAATTTTTTCCATAAAAGCCTACCTGAAATAGAATTTAACATTAAAAATTATTTTAACAATCTTTGGGTAAAAAATCAAGCAAAAAAGCGGGCGGGGGAGAGAAATGTCGAAAAATCTTGCCTTTTGAGGTATTTTGGTGTATAATAATTGGGTAAATCCTTGGGAGGGGATAAAATAATGGGAAGAAGAGACGGTATTAAAGTTAATAAAAAAGCGCCGCCGATGTATCGTGTGGCAGCTCATATAATGGATAAACGGATGGATTCGATGAATATGATTACCATCGATATCCCTGTTGATCCCATTGCAAAATATGTTCATCAAAAGCGCGATGAGGGAATGAAAATTTCCCGCCTTGCAGTATTGATCGCGGCGTATATCCGCGTGATCGATGAATTTCCGAAATTTAATCATTTTGTTGTAAACAGCAATATCTATGCGCGCAAGGAGATTGCGGTAGGGATGGTTGTTTTGCGGGGGGGCAGCGTTCTCAATGACGGAACGATGTCGAAGATCTATTTTCAGCCCACCGATGATGTTTATAAGGTGCAGGAGCGGCTGACGGAATATATCGAAGCCAATCGCGCTCAGGAGCCCGATAACGGCACCGAAAAGATGATTAAAGCTCTGCTCTCCATTCCCGGTCTTTTGCGGGTAGGGGTAAAGCTTTTCCGCTGGATGGATAAATATGGATTGCTGCCGAAATCGATTATCGATGTAAGCCCCTTCCATATCTCGCTGGTGTTGACCGATCTTGCCAGCATCCGGCTGGATCCCATTTATCATCATATCTATGAATTCGGTACCACCTCCGTTGCCATGGCGATGGGGGTAAACCATGAGGTTGCCCGCCGCAAGGGCGGCGAAATCGTCCATGAAAAATGTATGCCCATCGGCATTGTTATGGATGAGCGGATCGCAGGCGGCAATTATTTCGCGCTGGGCTTCCGCCGCTTTAAAGATTATCTGAAGCATCCCGAAACTCTGGAGCAGCCGCCGGCAGTGATTGATGAAGAAATTCGAGAAATCTTTAAATTGGATTAATTTTTTAAAATAGCGCTCTTGGAGGGACACCCTGTAATAAAGGAAGTGTTCCTCCAAGTTTTTTTATTCCGAAATTTTTTCGGAGGAAGTTTCGTTGCTTTTGAATTCTCTTTATGCTAAAATGAAGAAAAACGAAAAAGGGATGAGAAGATGCTTTATAATTATTCCGTTACGCCGCTGCGCGAGGATCATTTTGAGGAACGCTGCGCCGATATTATCGAGCTGCATCAAAAAAAGATTATCACCATGCCGCTTTTCAGCATGACCTTAGTACCTGAGGGCAATCCCCTTTGGGATAAGGCAGGGCCGATGATCGAAACCTTTAATAAATATAGGAAAGCATTGGCTGCGGCGGGCGTTCCCGCAGGCATTTTGGTGCAGGCCTCGCTGGGTCATTCTTATGCCATTGAACCTAATCCTTTTCAAAATTATGTAAACCTGACGGACGGGGAGCCGCAATATGTTTGCTGCCCCGAGGATCCGCGGTTTATCGAGCATTTTCAAGGGGTTTTGCGCCGCCTTGCCGCCGCAAAGCCCGCAGCCATTATGATGGATGATGATTTTCGGCTGATGGTGCGCCCCGGGCGGGGCTGCGTTTGCCCGCTGCATCTTAAGAAATTTAATCAGCGCGCAGGGCTGAATTGGAGCAAGGATGAGCTGCGCGCCCATATTCTTCAGGCGCCGAAGGAGGATCCGCTGGCGGAGCATTTTCGCCTGACCCAGCGGGAATCGCTGATCGAGGCTGCCAAGGCCTTCCGCAGCGCCATTGATGAAATTGATCCCTCCATTCAGGGCATCAATTGCACCAGCGGCCATTATTGCGATACGGTAGAGGAAACCAACGCGATCTTTGCGGGCAAGGGCAATCCCAAGATGGTAAGAATCCCAAACGGGATTTATGCGCCGCCGACTCTGCGAGGCTTCAGCGATCTGATGCGGCAGGGAGCGATCTGCTCCGCCAAGCTGAAAAAGCATGGAATTGATATCATTTTGGCGGAGAGCGATACCATCCCCTTTAATCGCTACGGCAGAGGTGCCCGCCATCTCCACGCCCATTATACCGCCTCCTTGATGGAGGGGGCAAAGGGCTCAAAGCATTGGCTTAGCCGTACTGCCGCCTTTGAGCCTGCCTCGGGTAAGGCTTATCGTAAAATTCTCGGGGAGCATATTCCGTTTTATGAGCGGGTAGCGGAGCTGGCGGATGAAATCCGCTGGGTTGGCTGCAATTCCGCTTTTATTGAGCAGGAAAAATTTATCTTTAATTCGCCGAATTTCAGGCGTTATCATGATAATGATTGGGTAATTTGCAATCTGGAGCGGATGGGCATTCCCTTTTATTTTTCAGAAACCTTCGAGGGCGTTACCTTTTTGGAGGGGGATATTATCGGGGATATGAGCGATGCGCAGGTGGAGGCGCTTTTTAAGACCTCCCTCTTTTTGGATGGGCAGGCGGCTGCCGATCTGATTGCAAGAGGCTATGGAGATCGGCTGGGAGTTGCAATCAGCGAATGGGGCGATCAACGCTGCAGCGGGGAAACGTTTGATGAGGAAGCTGTCAATCGCTGCACTGCGCAGAAGCAAAAGCGCCGCCTGAAGCTTATGGATCCGCGGGCCAAGGCGGAATCCTTTAATTTTGCAACCGAGCGGAGCGGGATCTCGCTCCTTGCGCCGGCCGTTACCTCCTTTGAGCGGGAGGATGGCAAGCTTTCGGTTGTTTATTGCGGCTCGCCGACCGCAAGATTTCATTATACTGAGGGCTTTTCCTTCTTGAATGAAAGCCGTAAGGCGCAATTTATCCGCCTGCTGCAGCGGGCGGGGGCGCTGCCCGTTTATTGGGTGGGGGATGAAGAGATCTGCTTGCGGGCAGGCTATCTTGCTGATCAATCGTTGCTGGTTGCCGCTTATAATATCGGCGCCGATCCTGCAGAGGAGCCTATCCTCTATTTGCAGCAGGAGCCAAAGACCATCGAGCGGCTGGGCGCCGATGGGCAATTTGCGCCGCTGCCCTTTGAGGCGATCGGCGAGCATCAATACCGGCTTCAATATCGGCTGGAAACAATGGATCCGATGATTTTGAAAATTCAATAAAGAAAACCCGCTTGCTTCTGCAAGCGGGTTTCTCAATTATTTCAGTTTTTGCTGGCGCAGCCAGGTATTCATAACCAGCTTGGCGGGCAGCAGCTTGACCGCCAAAACCTGCAGGCGATTTTTCCAGCAGGGAACGCAAACGCTCTTGCCTTTTTTGAGGCATTTGCGGGCGTAGGTAACCACCTCCTCGGCGGTAAACCAATGATTGAAATAGGTAACGATCTGCTGCTCGCTTTGCTCGGCGCGATTGAAAAACTCTGTTTTCACCCAGCCGGGGCAGACCGCCATAACCTGAATTTTGCGGGGCTTCAATTCCCTGCCCAGCGCCTGCGAATAGCTTAAAACAAAGGCCTTGGAGGCGGCATAAACATTGAGATAGGGCACAGGCTGGAAGGAGGAAAGGGAGCCCACCTGCAATATTCTTGAGCCGGCCTGCATATAGGGAAGGGTAAGATGCGTAACAGCGACCAGCGCCCTGCAATTGAGATCGATCATCCCCATCTGATCCTCCAGCGCGATTCGATCGGAGCGTTCAAAGCGGCCAAAGCCGCTGGCATTGATCAGCAGCGAAACCTCGGGCTTTTCCGCCTCCAGCGCAGCGGCGTATTCCTTCAGGCAGGCGGGATCGCAAAGATCCAACGCCAAGATTTTAAGAGGAAGATTTAATTCCTCCGCTAAGGACTCCAGCCGATCGGCGCGGCGGGCGATGACCCAAAGGGCATCGAATTTTTCCGCGGCAGTAAATTGGCGGGCAAATTCCCGCCCCATCCCGCTGCTGGCGCCTGTTATAATTGCAATTTTCATGGTAGCTTCTCCTTTTCGGGGTATCTTTGCTATTATTATAACTTTTTTTAGAAAAGAGAGCAATATTTTTCTCGGTTTTATTGCAATTTTAAAAAAGGGTTGGTATAATTTACTTAAATCCACGATAAGGAGAATTTTGAAATGAAAGAATTTGGTGTTCAGGTTTATAGCGTAAGAGATACGATGGAGGATGCCGCCGGCATTCGGGATACTTTCCGCAAGCTGCGGGAGATGGGCTATACCCAGATCCAGACCGCCGGTTGCCAGATCCCTTATGCGGAATATGGCAAGATTGCCGCGGAAGAGGGCTTAGAGATTGTTGGTACCCATGATCCCTTTGCCCGGATGGTAGATAATTTTGAGGAAGCGCTGGCAGATCATCAGGCGCTCAATACAAAGATGATGGGTGTTGGCCTTTATTCCCGCAGCCAGGAGCCCGAGGATTGGTATGATTTCTGCCGCAAGGCCAATGAGGTTGGCAAAAAGTGCGCGGAGCATGGCATGAAGTTTACTTATCATAATCATAGCTTTGAATTTGTGAAGATGGCCAATGGGGAGACCATTATGGATATCCTGATCCGTGAGCTGGATCCCGAGACCACCTCCTTCTGCCTGGATACCTATTGGATCCAGCATGGCGGCGGCGATGTTTGCAGCTGGATCGAGAAGCTGAAGGGCCGCATTGATATCCTCCATCTGAAGGATATGCAGCGGCTGGCCCATTTCAAGGATAAGGTTGGCTATCAATTCTATACCGAGATCGGCCAGGGCAATATGGATTGGCCCAAGATTATTGAGACCGCCGAGCGCTGCGGCGTTAAATATTTCATTGTTGAGCAGGATACCTGCCCCGGCGCACCCCTCGATAGCATGAAGATCAGCGCAGATTATCTGAAAACTTTGGTAAAATAAGGAGATTTTGAAATGAAAGAATTCGGATTGCAGGTTTATACCATTGAAAAGGCAATGAAGACCGCCGAGGATACCCGCGAGGCCTTTAAGCGCGTTCGGGAGATGGGCTATACCCAGATCCAGACCGCCGGCTGCTGGATCGGCTTTGAAGAATATGGCAAAATCGCCAAGGAAGCAGGGCTGGAGATTGTTGGTACCCATGATTATTTCGATGTTATGGAAAATGATTTTGAGCTGGCGCTGCGCAATCATCAGGCGCTGGATACCAAGATCATGGGCATTGGCGGCGGTACCCGCAGCGAGAATCCCGAGGATTGGTATGATTTTTGCCGCCGCATCAATGTGGTTGCCAAGAAATGCGCCGAGCATGGGATGAAGTTTTCTTATCATAACCATAGCCATGAGTTTGCGAAGATGGCCAATGGTGAGAGCGGAATGGATATTCTGGTAAAAGAGCTGGATCCCGAGAATGTTTCCTTCTGCCTGGATACTTATTGGATTCAGCATGGCGGCGGCGATGTTTGCAGCTGGATCGAGAAGCTGAAGGGCCGTATCGACATTCTGCATCTGAAGGATATGCAGCGGCTGGCCCATTTTAAAGAGAAGACCGGCTATCAATTCTATACCGAGATCGGCCAAGGCAATATGGATTGGCCCAAGATCATCGAAACCGCAGAACGCTGCGGCGTTAAATATTTCGTTGTTGAGCAGGATACCTGCCCCGGCGATCCCTTCGATAGCATCAAGATCAGCGCAGATTATCTGAAGACTTTGGTGAAATAATTTTTAAAGCCCCGACATTTGTCGGGGCTTGTTTTTTGGCGGAAAGAGTGATAAAATAAGGGATATGATGAAAAAAGAGGAGTTTTAAAATGCGCGCCAATTATCATGCCCATACCTATCGCTGCCATCATGCGAGCCATTGCGAATGGGAATATGTTGAAAAAGCCATTGAGGGTGGGCTGGAGGAATTCGGCTTTGCCGATCATTCGCCTCAGATTTATCCGATTGCCTATGATTCCATATCCCGAATGGCCCCTGAAAAATTAGCGGGATATATCGAAACCATCGAAGCATTAAAACGGATATATCACGATCGCATTCTGGTAAGATGCGGGCTGGAGGTAGAATACCTGCCCGAGCTTTTTCCTGATCTGCTTCGGCTGCTGGAGGAGCATCCGGGGGTAGAATATATTTTGCTGAGCCAGCATTATTATCGGAATGAATATGATTGCCCCGGCCATGTTGCAAAAGCTACCCCGCGGGAAAAGGATCTGGCGGGCTATGTGGATCAGGCAATTGAGGGGATGATGACCGGAAAATTCCTTTATATGGCCCATCCGGATGTGATCAATTATACCGGCCTTCAATGGATTTATAAAAAGCATATGCGGCGGCTTTGCCAAGCGGCCAAAGCAATAAACTTACCGCTGGAGATCAATCTGCAGGGCCCTCGCTATTACGGCACCTATCCCAGACCGATTTTTTGGGAAATTGCCGCGGAGGAGGGTTGCACCGCCATCCTCGGTACCGATGCCCATGCGGCTCAATTTGCTTACGACCCGCAGGAGGTTGCGCAATATGAGCAGATGGCGCGGGAGCTGGGCCTGAATTTAATCGATAAAATGGAGATACCAAAAAGATGATCGGAATTATAGGAGCAATGGAAATAGAAACCGCAGCCATTATCGCGGAGCTGAAAAATGCGGAATACCGCGAATGGAGCGGCATCCGCTTTGCTAAGGGCGAATGGCAGGGGAAGGAGGTCGTTGTTGCAACCTCGGGCGTAGGCAAGGTCTTTGCCGCTCTTTGCGCCGAGGCGATGATCCTTTCCTATCGGCCCGAAAAGATTGTGAATACCGGCGTTGCGGGCGCGCTGGCGCCCAAGCTGCATCTTTTGAATGTGGTTGCGGCGGCGGATGTTGTGCAGCACGATATGGATACTTCCCCCATCGGCGATCCCAAGGGCCTGCTTTCGGGCATCAATAAAATTGAGCTGCCTGCGGATGAGGGGATGATCAAATCCTTTGAGCAGGCGGCAGCTAAGCTGGGTATTCCGATGCTGCGGGGGCGGATTGCCAGCGGCGATCAGTTTATTGCCACCGAGCAGCAGCGCGATTTTATCCGCAGCCAATTTCATGCCGATTGCTGCGAGATGGAGGGGGCGGCCATTGGGCAGGTTTGCTATGTTAACCAAATCCCCTTCGCTGTATTGCGTACCATCTCGGACGGTGCGGCTGAGGATGCCAAAATGGATTATCCCGCCTTTGCCGCCGAGGCTGCAAGGCAGAGCGTTAAAATCTTAAAAGAAGCGATGAAGGCTTTATAATAAAGAAGCAGGATGCGGGCGCATCCTGCTTCTTTTTATTATATTCTACGATCTTTACCGGGGAAGAGATGAAGATTGGAGCCTTTGGTAATGATCCCCGAATCGCTCTGCGCTTCGGCAAGCTGATCCAGATATTCCAGCTGCCGCGGGGGAAGAACCGGCGCGGGGGTCAGGCCGTAAAATTTTCGATAAAAGTTCTCTACCGAGGGGGCCAGCGAGGATAAGAGCGCGCCTACCTCTTCGCCTTCGGTATAGCGCTGCATCAGCTCGCCCTCTGTCTTGCAAAGGCTGAGGGTATGATTGAAATAGTATTTAAATAAAAAGTGCGCCAGGGAAACAAGCCGAAGGCTGCCGTAGAAGCGGACATCATCGTTGCTGGTGATTGGAAGCTCGCCCGCAACGCTATAGCCTTTTTTGATGGCATCGAGGATGGATTCTGTTGTATTATCCTTGGCGAAAACGATGGTAAAGCGGCGGCCGAAGGGATCGTTTTCAAAATGGTGATTATGGGAATCGGAGCTGCCTACTACCGGAAGCTCGTTGCCCTTTCGGCTCTGCTCCTGCCAAAGCGCCAATTGGAGATTACAGCTGGGGGCATTGATGCCGCCCATCAATTCAAAGGCATCGAAGATCTTTTGATCAAAGAGAAGATCGCGAAATTCATCCGAAACATTATATTTATAGGGCTTCCAGAAGGGATGGGCGAGGATGGCGATGCCGCCCGCTTCATGGATTTTTTTGCAGGCCCAATGCGCCATGGCGATCCGCCTGCGGTAGGCGGCGGGAACATTTTTAAGGTTTTTTTCGATTTCATCGACCGCCTTTTCATAACCGTCCGGATCGCGGACATATTGATCGCATACGCTTTCCTTTCCGCCTGCATGAACCAGATGAAGGATGGAGCCGGGGGTATGCACCTCCTCGCCGAAAATAATATGCATTCCCAGCGCAACCCCTTCATATTGCTTTTTGGCCCATTGAGCGGTGTACATCCGATTATGATCGGTGAGGGCAAAGAAATCATAGCCCTGCGCGCGATATCCTGCGGGTACTTTTGCAACGCCGTCATTGCCATCGGAATAATAGCTATGGCTATGCAGATCACCCTTCAGCGGGCGAAGAGAATAGAGATCGCTCTCCAAGGCATAGAGCTCAAGGCTTTCCTGACTTTCGCCCTTCTTGCGGAAAAAGAGCTCGTATCTTTGCTCGCGTTCAAAGGTGTATTCCAATTTCAGGCAGCCGCCCTCTACCCGGTAGGGGAGATCCAACGGTTGCTTATCGTAGTAATGGGTCATATCGTCTGAAAGCCCGATGATACCGACTTCATAGACGGTGTCGTCCCGAAAGCGGCGGCTGATGTCGCGGGGGAAGATGGTAATTTCGGTTTTTTTCCCTGCGGGAACAACCGAGGGATAACAAATGAAACGAGATGCTTGAGCCATATTAATGATTCTCCTGTTCTAAAACTTTTAAAGCACAACGAATGCCGTCAACGGCGGCGGAAGTGATTCCGCCCGCATAGCCCGCCCCTTCGCCGCAGGGGTAAATACCGCCGATGGGGCTTTGAAGATTTTCGCCCCGCAGGATGGTAACAGGGGAGGAGGAGCGGGTTTCGGGCGCGGTTAAAACCGCATCGCTCATCATAAAGCCGCGCAGCCGCCGATCAAAGATCGGCAGCGCCTGCTTCATTGCATCGGTAATGAAAGTGGGCAACAGCTGATGAAGATCTGAGGGGGTAACAGCAGGGAGATAGGAGGGGGTCACCGCGCCAAAGCCCTGCGAGGGACGGGCGAGGAGAAAATCCTCCAGCCGCTGCGCGGGCGCGCGATAGCCACCGCCGCCGAGGGCGAAGGCGGCTTGCTCCAGCCTGCGCTGAAATTTCATCCCTGCCAAGGGATGATCGGCGCCGTAGTCGGCAGGGGTAATTCCTACCAAAAGGGCGCTGTTGGCATTGGCGCCGTTGCGGGCGTGAAGGCTCATGCCGTTGGTAACAATGCCTCCCGCCTCGCTGGCGGCAGCAATGACCTCGCCGCCCGGACACATACAAAAGGTATAAACTCCGCGCCCTTCGGGGGTATGCCAGGATAATTTATAATCCGCAGCGCCGAGATGGCGGGCGGAGGGGCCGTATTGGGCTTGATCGATCAGCGCTTGGGGATGCTCGATGCGCGCCCCCAGCGAAAAGGGCTTGGGCTGCATCGGAATGCCGCGTTCCAAAAGCATTTCAAAGGTATCCCGCGCGCTATGGCCGATGGCCAAAATCAAATGGTCGGTAGGATAGCGCTCCTTGCCGATGGCGGCGGCAATCCGCCCGTTTTGCAATTCAATCTCGCGAAGCGGCTCCTCAAAATGAATTTCACCGCCCAGCCGCAGGATTTCCTCTCGCAGGCGGCAAACAACCCCTTGCAGGCGGTCGGTGCCGATATGAGGCTTGGCTTCATAAAGAATTTCCTGCGGCGCGCCGCAGGCTGCAAAGGTTTCCAAAACCTCGCGGATCAGCGGACTATTAATGCCGGTTGTAAGCTTCCCATCGGAGAAGGTGCCGGCGCCGCCCTCCCCGAATTGAACATTGGAGCGGGGATCCAGCCGCCCGCTGCTGCGGAAATTTGCAACATCCGCGATCCGATCCTCCATCCGCCGCCCGCGCTCTAAAAGCAGCGGCTTTGCGCCCGCTTTCGCAAGGATCAACGCCGCAAAAAGCCCCGCAGGCCCCGCGCCGATAACAATCGGTCGTTGCCGCAGCTGCGCCTTCGGAATTGCAAGGCGCGGCCGCTCTTCAAAGGGTGCCCCCGCTGCTACCGCCTCAATGGTATAGCTATAGCAAGCGGGCTCCTTACGGGCATCAATCGAACGCCGCAAAATGCGCCAGTCTGCCGCCCGCAGATGCGCTGCTTTTTCTATTTTCTTTTGAAGCTGCTCCGCGGTATGCCCTACCGGCAGCCGAAGTTCTTTAATGATCATATAAAATATACCTTGCCGGCTTCATTATCTTGATGTTTTTATTATAATATGTTATTATTTTACAGTCAAGGGTTGTCAAAATGAAAATAATATGATATTATAGTTATACTTTTCCTACAAGTATAACTTTTTCGAGGTGAAAGAGTATGGCCAAAGGAAAGCATTTATATGGATTGCCCAAGGGAAAGCATATCTTTGGAACCGCAAAGGTAGGCGAAAAGGGGCAGATTGTTATCCCCAAGGAGGCGCGGGATCTTTTCGGCATCAAGCCGGGGGATACGCTCTTGATCTTGGGCGATGATGCCAGCGGGATTCTGATCTCCGGTCCGGAGGCGGTGCGTGGGCTGGCATCGGAACTCTTTAAGAATATGGAGGAAGAAAAGTAAATGTGGTTTTGGTTTGCGATTATTACATTGATTTGTTGGAGCGGATCGGATCTGTTTTCTAAGATCGGCTGCCGCGATGGCAAGGATCGCTATGCCCATCTGAAGATGGTTACGGCGGTAGGTCTTGTTATGGGTATTCATGCCCTGATCGAGATCATCGGCGGGGTTGAGATCAGCTGGAATGTGATCTGGACCTATCTTCCGGTTTCGTTGCTTTATATTTTATCGATGGTGCTGGGGTATGTGGGCTTGAGATATATCGAGCTTTCCATCTCTTCGCCGATCTGTAATGCCTCCGGTGCGCTGGTGGCGATCCTTGCGATCCTTACCGGCGGTGAGAAATATCCTCCGCTGGTATTGGCTGCGATCGCGCTGGTCTGCGCGGGCGTAATCGGCCTTGGCGTTGTTGAGGCGCGGGAGGATCCCGAGCTGCGGGCTGCGCGGCAGGAGGTCGGCAATTTCAAATATGCCAAGAGCTGGCTTGCGCTGGCGCTGCCCATCGCCTATTGCCTTTTGGATGCGGCAGGTACCTTTGCGGATGCGCTGGTGCTGGAAAAGCTTAATGAGGATTCTGCCAATGTTGCCTATGAGCTTACCTTCTTTGCGGCGGGCATTGTTTGCTTTATCTATACTCTAATTGTAAAAGAACAAAAAATGGAGCGTAAGAATGAGGTGCCGAAATATGTCGGCGCGCTCTTTGAGACCGCAGGCCAGCTGACCTATATTTATGCGCTGGCGGATAGCGACCATGTTGCAATGTCTGCGCCCATCATCTCTGCCTATTGCGTGGCGAGCGTTATTTGGAGCCGCATTTTCCTGAAAGAAAAGCTTTCTTGGAAGCATTATCTGATGGTGCTGCTGGTTGTGATCGGTATCGTCATTATGGGCGTATTTGATGTTTAAAAATGGAATGAAGCCACCTGCCAAAAGCAGGTGGCTTTGTTTAAAATAAAATATTTTAAAAAAGGATTGACAAATTCATCCCCCTTTGCTATAATACATAAGCACCAACCGAATAAATGGGGGTATAGCTCAGCTGGGAGCGCGATGCACTCAAAGTTGAACCCCACCACATAATTTCATAAATAAAAACTTGACGAACCCCAATATGGGGGTATAGCTCAGCTGGGAGAGCGCTTGAATGGCATTCAAGAGGTCAGCGGTTCGATCCCGCTTATCTCCACCACCGGTTCGTCAAGTTTTATTTTTTGCCCGCTCAATTTGAGTGGGTATTTTTTGTATGCGTTGAAGTGAGATTGATTATGTGATATAATTTATTTTAAACAAAATATTAGTATGAAACAAAATGGAGTAGAAAAATGAAACTGTATCACGTAAGTAGAAATAATAAAAATAAGCCAGAAATTGATATGAGCCAAACATTCAAAAATGATATGCGTTACGTTCATTTTCTTATAGATGTAATGAAATCGTTTGACGAATTTTATAAAATGTATAATAGTCCGTTAGCAGAACAAAGTTCCAAGGAAAGGGGCTGGTCAAAAGAGAAAATTGCCACCGAGGCTATTTTTGAATATGTAAGATTAACAAAATATCCAACTAACCCTTCTCGATTACTGTGTGCATATTTTACTGATTCAATTGAAAAAGCAAAGGC
>JAZQDS010000007.1:0-13085 GCA_045546895.1 Eubacteriales bacterium
GGTATCTCCCAGCTGCTGATAGCTATGGCGAACTCCGTAGTCCACAATGAAATAATCGCCCGGCCCGATGATGGAGCGATGCTCCCCGATCTGATGGGTGGCGCGCCCCTCGGCAACATAGGTCAGCTCCAGAAAATCATGATCGTGGCTATGAGCAATAGGAGTAGAGGAAAAATGCATAATGATTTTATCCTGCTCCAAGCGGAGCTTGATTTCGTTTTTGATGACAAATTCACCCCCTATTTTTTCAAGGATAGCGGTTGTTTTTATTATAACATCTGCGGTATAATGATGTCAATAAGAGGAAGGGAAGTTTTTATATGCTTTATAAAAAGAATAAAGATAAATCGATTGATATGGCATTGTTTCAGGCGCCTACCGCCGAATATCGCGGCGCCCCCTTCTGGGCTTGGAATTGCAAGCTGGATCGGGAGCGGATTTTGCGCCAGATTGATTATTTTAAGGAGATGGGCTTTGGCGGCTTTCATATGCATTCGCGCGTTGGAATGGCAACGCCCTATCTGAGCGATGAATTTATGGGGCATATCAAGGCCTGCGTTGATAAGGCAAAGGATGAAAAGATGCTGGCCTGGCTTTATGATGAGGATCGCTGGGCCAGCGGCGCTGCGGGCGGATTTGTTACCAAGGATAAAAAATTTCGCCTGAAGCGGCTGCAGTTTTCCAAAACCAAGCCTTCCCTTTATCTTCCAAAAGAGGAGGCTTTTGATCAGGGAAAGCCTTATTATCTTGCTACCTATGATGTTGAATTGGATGAGCAGGGGCTTTTGATCGGCTATCGCCGCATCGATGCGGAGGCTGAGGCTAAGGGGGCAAAATGGCATGCAACGGTGCATGTTGCCCCCGATGATCCCTGGTTCAATAATCAAAGCTATCCCGATACGCTGGATGAGGAAACGATGCAGCGGTTTATTGAGATTACCTATGAGGCCTATGGCAAGGCGGTGGGCGAGGAATTCAACGAAACGGTGCCTGCTATTTTTACCGATGAGCCCAATTTTCTGGCGCGGGAAAGCCGCGATGGAAATCAATTTTTGCGGGCCAAGGATGAGGCGGATGTTTCGATTGCCTGGAGCCGCTTTTTTGAAGAAAAATATCAGGAGCATTACGGCGAGGATCTTTTGGATCGGCTGCCGGAGCTTTTTTGGCTTTGCCCCGATCGGCGGGATGCCGAGACCAAATATCGCTATTTTGATTTTTGCGCCGAGCGGTTTGCCATCTGCTTTGCCGATCAATGCGGGAAATGGTGCGAGGAGCATGGCCTTGCGCTGACAGGGCATATTTTAAGAGAACCCAAGCTCCATGATCAGGCCTATGCCACCGGCGATAATATGCGGCAATACCGCTCCTATACCATCCCCGGTATTGATATGCTTTGCGATTTCATCGAGCTGACTACCGCCAAGCAATGCCAATCGGTTGTCCATCAGATGGGCAAAGAGGCGATGATGAGCGAGCTTTACGGCGTAACCAACTGGGATTTTGATTTTCGCCATCATAAATTCCAAGGAGATTGGCAGGCGGCGCTGGGCGTTACCGTTCGGGTCCCCCATCTTTCTTGGATGAGCATGGCGGGGGAGGCCAAGCGGGATTATCCCGCCTCCATTTTCTATCAATCGCCCTGGTATAAGGATTATTCCTATATTGAGGATCATTATGCCCGCCTGAATGTTGCGCTGACCCGCGGCAAGCCGATGGTTAAGATCGGGCTGATCCATCCCATCGAGAGCTATTGGATTCAAACCGGCCCCAATGATCAGACCGGCGAAGATCGCAAGGTGCTCAATGAGAATTTCGAGGCGGTTACCCGCTGGCTGCTGGAGGGGCATCAGGATTTCAATTTCATTGATGAATCGCTGCTGCCTTCCCTTTGTAATGAAAACCCCCGCGCGGTCGGGCAGATGGAATATGATGCCATTGTTATCCCCGATTGCCGTACCCTGCGGCAATCCACTCTGGATTATCTTGCGGGCTTTATGAAGGCGGGCGGGAAGGTGCTCTTTATGAGCGATTGCCCGCAGTTTATCGGCGGGATCCGCAGCGATGCCGCAAAGAAGCTTTATGAAAAGGCGGAAAAGGTGCCCTTTAATAAATCGGCGCTGCTGATCGGGCTGGAATCCTGCCGCGCGGTGGATCTGCGGCTGCGCAACGGCCTGCCTGCCGAAAAATTCCTCTATCAGCTGCGGCAGGATGGGGAGGAGCAATGGCTCTATATCGCCCGCTTTGAGCGGGAGGGGATGCTTTCCAATTCCGATCAGAGAACTTTGAAGGGGATCAATGCCGATTGCCAAACGCTGGAGATAACGGTAAACGGAGAATGGGAGCCCCATCTTTACGATACATTAAGCGGCAAGGTAATGCCGATCGGCTTCCGCCATCAGGGGGGCAAGACGATTGTTACGCGGGAGGTTTATGAATCGGATAGCCTGCTGATTCGCTTTTCGGCGCCCCATTATAATCAATTTATCCCGCAGGAAAAGGCGCCTTTGATCTTGGCGCGAAAGGATTATAAGCAGAAGGTTGCTTATCGGCGGGAGGAGGCGAATGTATTGCTGCTGGATCTGGCGGAATATCGGCTGGATCAGGAGGATTGGCGCCCCCGCGAGGAGATTTTACGGGCAGATAATGAGATCCGCGCGCGGCTGGGCTATCCCATGCGTACCGAAAAATTTGCCCAGCCTTGGGTAGTGCCCGATGATCCTGCGGAGCATACCGTTTCGGTGCGCTATACCATCCATAGCGCCTTGAAGCTCAAGGGGCTTTTGCTGGCGCTGGAGGATGCCGAAAAAGCAGAGATCCTGCTGAATGGCAAGGCGGTGGAAAATACGCCCTGCGGATGGTATGTGGATGAAGCCATCCAAACGGTGGCATTGCCGCCCCTTAAAAAAGGAGATTCTGTATTGGAGATCACTTGGCCCTTTGCCAAGCGGGCCAATCTGGAGGCTTGCTATCTTTTGGGAGAATTTGATGTTGCCCTGAAGGGAACCGAGGCGGAGCTGATCGCCCCCACCGAGGAGATCGGCTTTGGCAGCATTGCGGAGCAGGGCCTGCCCTTTTACAGCGGAAATATCACCTATTTCCTGCCGCTGGAGGCGCCCGCCGATTGCAGCATGAAGGTTCATCTTGGGAAATACAGCGGCGCTCTTTGCAGGGTGGCGCTGGATGAGGAGGCGGCGCAGCCGCTGGCCTTTGCCCCCTATGATCTCACCTTCCGTAAGGTAAAGAAGGGCGTCCATACCCTGAAAATTACCGTTTGCGGCAATCGTTTCAATACCTTCGGCTGCGTTCATAATTGCGCTGATCTTTTCAGCTGGTACGGCCCTGATTGCTGGCGTACCGATGCGGATTGGTGGAGCTATGAATATCAGCTGAAAAAGGCGGGCTTGCTGATCAGCCCGAAGGTGGTAATGTATCATGAAAAATAGAATCATCGCTCTGATGGAGCAGGCGGGCGAGAGGGTGATCGAGGGGCAAAGGAAGGCTGCGGTGTCTGCTAAAGGACGCGCCAATTTTGTTACCGATACCGATCTGGCGGTGCAGGAATTTTTTCGCGCTGCGCTGAAAGAGGCCTTCCCGAAGGATGGCTTTTACAGCGAGGAGCAGGAGAATGAAACAGATTTTTCCCGCCCTTTATGGATCCTCGATCCCATTGATGGAACCGCCAATTATATTACCGGCTACTGCCAGAGCGCCATTTCTCTGGCGCGGATGGAGCAGGGCAGGATTGTTTTCGGCGCGGTTTATAACCCCTTTACGCGGGAATTGTTTACCGCTGAGCGGGGCGGCGGCGCCTTTTGCAACGGCTGCCCGATCCATGCCGATCATGCCACCGAGATGCCCGATGCGATCATCGATCTCGGGACGATGCCCTATTATAAAGAGCGGGCAGGCGAAGTCGGCGCGATGTGCTGCGAGATTTTGCTGCGCGCATCGGATATTCGCCGCATCGGCAGCGCGGCTCTGGCGCTTTGCTATGCCGCCGCGGGGCGTACCGCAGCGATGATTGAGGGCAGATTGCAATTATGGGATTACGCAGCGGGCGCGTTGATTGCCGAGGAGGCGGGCGCCATTGTTTGCAATTGGGATGAAAAAGAGCTTTCTTTTCGGGGGCCACAGTCGGTACTTGCAGCCGGCAGAGCGGTTTATCCCGAAGTTATTAAAATGATAAGAGAGGTAACGAAAAAATGATTTGGATCAAAGCACCGAAGGACACCGGCGAGCAGGCGGTATATTTCAAAAAAGAAATTCAATGGAGCAAGGCCCCCGTTAAGGTAGAGGCGAAGGTGACGGCCTTGGGCTGCTATAACCTTTTGATCGGCGGCAAAAAGATCGGGGAGCAGGTATTGACCCCCGGCTTTACCGCCTATCAGCATCGGGTGCAGCGGCAAAGCTACGATGTTACCGCGGAATTGGCGGGCGGCGGCGAGCTTGCCATCGAGGTTGGTCAGGGATGGGGCATCAGCCCCTTGGGCTGGAAGGAAAATGATCATATCTACGGCGATCGGATTTCCTGCGCTGCCGAGCTGATTGCTACCTTCGCCGATGGCTCCGCCGAAACAATAACAACCGATACCGATTGGGATTGCTATACCCATCCTGTTTTGGAAACCAGCATCTACGGCGGCGAGATCTGGGACGGCACTTATCAGCCGGAGCTTTTGGGCAAGGCGGTGGCAGGGGACAGCTACCATGTGGTGGATCAGGTCGGCGAATGGATCAAGCCGCAGGAGCGGCTGAAGCCCATTGAATATATCGTTACCCCCAAGGGGGAGCGGGTATTGGATTTTGGCCAGAATATGACCGGCTGGGTGGAGCTGCAGATCAAGGGCGAGCGGGGTACCGTTGTTGCCTTTGACCATGCTGAGGTTTTGGATAAGGACGGCAACTTCTATCGGGAAAATTATCGCGCCGCCAAGGCCTATGCAAAATTTGTTTTGAGCGGGGAGGAAGAGGTTCTTGCGCCTCATTTTACCTTCTATGGCTTCCGCTATATCCGGCTGCTGGAGGCGCCCGCCGAGATCGATCCTGCGGCCTTTACCGCGGTGGTGCTTCATTCCGATATGAAGCGTACCGGCCAATTTGAATGCGGCAATGCGCTGATCAATCAGCTTTATCATAATATTATCTGGGGCCAGAAGGGCAATTATCTGGATATCCCCACCGATTGCCCCCAGCGGGATGAGCGGATGGGCTGGACCGGCGATGCGCAGGTCTTTTGCCGTACCGCCGCCATCAACTATGATGTTGAAAAATTCTTTGAAAAATGGTTGGGCGATGTTGCGGCGGAGCAGGGCGCGGATGGCTCTGTAATGGGGATTGTTCCCGATGTTTTCCATAAGGCGGATTACAGCAGCCGCATCTCTGCCGCCTGGGGCGATGTTGCTACCATTGCGCCCTGGGAGATTTATCTGGCTTATGGCAATAAGGAGCTGCTGCGCAGCCATTTCCCGATGATGAAAAAATGGGTAGATTATATCCATTCCGCCGGCAAGGAGGAATTCCTTTGGCTGGATGGCAAGCATTACGGCGATTGGCTGGCGATGGACGCCGGCTACGGCATCTGCGAGGGCGCTACTCCGACCCATATGATCGCTACTGCCTTTTTCGCCTATTCCTGCAAGCTGGTGATTAAGGCGGGTAAAGTTTTGGGCGAGGATGTTGCGGAATATGAATCGCTTTATGAAAAGGTGCTGGCCAAATTCCGCGAATGCTATATTGAAAACGGCGCGCCCGCGATGAAAGGCGCGGCGCTGAGCAATGAATACCCTGCGGGCAAAGAGCCGCCGGTTATCAATCCCGATACCCAAACGGCGCGGGTATTGATGCTGCATTTTGATCTTTGCACCGAGGAGGATCGCCCGAAGCTGGCGCAGCAGCTGGCAGAGATGGTGGAGAAAAACGGAACCCATCTGACGACCGGCTTTGTTGGCACCCCCTACCTGCTGCATGCCCTTTCCTCCAATGGCTATGAAAAGCTGGCCTATGATCTCCTGCTGCAGGAAACCTTCCCCTCTTGGCTCTTCTCGGTTAAGCAGGGGGCCACAACGATGTGGGAGCATTGGGACGGCATTAAGGAGGACGGCACCTTCTGGAAGGTTTCGATGAATTCCTATAACCATTATGCCTATGGCGCGGTTTACGATTGGATCTTCGGCGTAGCTGCGGGCATTACCGTTGATGAGGACGGCGCGGGCTATGAAAAGATTACCATTGCGCCGATTGCCGATCCGCGGATGGGGCATCTTACCGCATCGCTGGAAACGCGGCGGGGCAAGCTTCTTTCCCATTGGGAGTATCAGGGGGAGCGCGTTGCTTATCGTTTTGAGATCCCTGCCGGAACCATTGCGCGTATTTTGCTGCCGGATGGCACCGATGAAATCCTCGGTGAAGGTGTTTATACATATTAATATTACCTATTTGATGAAAAAGGGCGCCTTTTGCGTCCTTTTTCGCCTTTTTATAACCGAAATTTATGTTGACATCTGTCGTTGATTTTGATAATATTGATATGTAATATTATTGGGATTAGGAGAAAATGATGAAGGCGCTTGAAGATCGGATTCTGAAAGACGGTAAAGTTTTGCCCGGCCATGTTTTAAAGGTTGGCAGTTTTTTAAATCATCAGATTGATACTCCCTTTATGATGGAGATGGGCAAAGAGGTTGCGGCTCTTTTTGAAAAAGAAAAGCCCAATAAAATCATGACGATTGAAGCGTCCGGCATAGCTTTTGGCATCGCGGTTGCCGCGGCGATGGGCTTGCCGTTGGTGTTTGCCAAGAAAAAGAAATCCATCAATGTTGAGGATGAGCTTTATAGTACGATTGTTCATTCCTATACCCATAATATCGATTATCGTGTAGTTGTGAGCAAGGAGATCCTCGGCAAGGAGGATCGGATCTTGCTGGTAGATGATTTTCTGGCCAATGGCTGCGCGCTGGAGGGTCTGATGGATCTGGTGGCGCAGGCGGGCGGAGAGATCGTTGGCTGCACAACAGCGATCGAAAAAGGTTTTCAAGGCGGTGGCGATAAGCTCCGCGCCAAAGGAATTCGGGTGGAATCCCTTGCCATCATTGATGAGATGGGGGATCATCACCTCGTTTTCCGTAAATAAGAATGCAGCGGTAATACTACCGTTGACATAAAAAAATTATTGGAGGGAAAGACCAATGAAAAAACTGATTTGCGCTCTGCTGGTAGTTATGATGCTCTTTACCATGGCTGCTTGCGGAACCAAGAACGGTGGAGATGAACTGAAGGTAGGCTTCATCTTCCTGCACGACGAGCAATCTACCTACGACAAGAACTTCATTGACGCTGCGATCGCTGCCTGCGATGAGATGGGCGTTACCATGGTTCAGAAGACCCAGATCCCTGAGTCTAACAAATGCTATGATGCTGCTGTTGAGCTGATCGAGACCGACGGCTGCGACATCATCTTCGCTGATAGCTTTGGCCATGAGAACTTCCTGATCAAGGCTGCTAAAGAGTATCCCGATGTAGAGTTCTGCCATGCAACCGGCACTCAGGCTCATACCGCCGGTCTGGATAATTTCCATAATGCTTTTGCGCATATCTATCAGGGTCGTTTCATGGCCGGTGTTGTTGCCGGTATGAAGCTCAATGAGATGATCGAAGCCAAGGAGATCACCGCTGATAAGGCCAAGATGGGCTATGTTGGCGCTTTCACCTTCGCTGAAGTTATGTCCGGTTATACCTCTTTCTATCTGGGCGCAAAGTCTGTATGCCCCACCGTTACCATGGATGTTAAGTTTACCGGTTCTTGGTACGATGAGCAGAAGGAAAAGGAAGCTGCTCAGGCTCTGATCGCCGGCGGCTGCGTTTTGATCAGCCAGCATGCCGATTCCATGGGCGCTCCCACCGCTTGCGAGACCGCAAAGGTACCCAATGTTTCCTATAACGGCTCTACCGCCGCTGCTTGCCCCGAGACCTTCCTGATCTCTTCCCGCATCAATTGGGCTCCCTACTTTGAGTATATGATTACTCAGGTTCAGAATGGCGAAGCCATCGATGCCGATTGGGCCGGCACTCTGGATAACGGCGCTGTTGCGCTGACCGAGCTGGGCAAGAATGTTGCCGAGGGCACTGCCGAGAAGCTGGAAGCTGTTGAAAAGGGCCTGAAGGATGGCTCCATCAACGTATTCGATACCGCTAATTTCACTGTTGGCGGCAAGAAGATTGATAACTATAAGGCGGATGTTGATACCGATGCGAATTTCGAAAAGGATACCGAGGTTGTTTCCAATGGTATCTTTGAAGAGTCCAAGTATCGTTCCGCTCCCTACTTCGATGTAGAGATCGATGGCATCAACCTGCTGGACCGTAATTACGGCTAATTCTAATTAAAAGCCGAGGCGGGGCAAATCGCCCCGCCTCTTCGCTTTTTTCAAAATGTTGAAATCTGTTCCGCCGCCGGCGAAGCAGATTTGAGCATTTTTGAATTTTGCAGAAAGAGAGGGCAAAGCGTGGCGAATCAAGCAGCGATCGAACTGAAGAATATTACCAAAACCTTTGGTAGTGTGGTGGCGAATAAAAATGTTAATTTATCCGCCAATCGCGGGGAGATCCTTTCTATTTTAGGAGAAAACGGAAGCGGTAAAACAACGCTGATGAATATGATCTCCGGCATCTATTTCCCCGATGAGGGCGAAATCTTCATCAATGGGGAGCCTGCAATGATTGCATCGCCCAGAGATGCTTTTGATTATAAGATCGGCATGATTCATCAGCATTTCAAGCTGGTGGATGTTTTCAGCGCAACCGAAAATATCATTTTGGGTCTGGAGGAGCAGGGCAGATTTAATCTGAAGGCTGCCGAAGGGCGGATCATCGAAATCTGCGAGCAATATGGCTTCGAGCTGGATCCTAAAAAGAAGATTTATACCATGGCGGTATCCGAAAAGCAGACAGTTGAGATCATCAAGGTGCTTTATCGGGGCGCCGATATTCTGATTTTGGATGAGCCTACCGCTGTTTTGACCCCGCAGGAAACGCAAAAGCTTTTTGCGGTATTGCGGCGGATGCGGGATGACGGTAAATGCATTATCATTATTACCCATAAAATGCATGAAGTGCTCTCTCTTTCCGATCGGGTGGCTGTTTTGCGCAAGGGGGAATATGTCGGCACCGTTGAAACCGCAAAAACCTCCGAGGCGGAGCTTACCGAAATGATGGTAGGCAAAAAGATTTCCTTGAACATCGAGCGCAGCGAGCCGAAGGATGCGCAGGTGCGGCTGGAGGTGCATCATGTTGATTGCTCCAATCGCGAGGGTGCGCAGGTATTGGACGATGTTTCCTTCCATGTAAATGCGGGCGAGATTTTGGGCATCGCGGGGATCGCGGGCTCGGGCCAGCGGGAGCTTTTGGAGGTCATCGCAGGGCTGCAAAAGAGCGATAGCGGCGCGGTTCTTTATCATAATCCCAAAACAGGGAATGTTGATAACCTGCAAAATAAGACCCCGATGCAGATCCGCGAGCTGGGCGTTCGCCTTTCCTTTGTTCCCGAGGATCGCTTGGGTATGGGCTTGGTCGGTAATATGGATATTACTGATAATATGATGCTCCGCAGCTATCGGCGCGGCAAATCCGCCTTCCTGGAGCGCAAGGCGCCCAAGGATCTGGCAGAAAAAATCATCGAGGATCTGGAGGTTGTTACCCCCAGCGCCGCAACGCCGGTTCGCCGCCTTTCGGGCGGTAATGTTCAGAAGGTATTGGTTGGCCGCGAAATCGCCGCTTCCCCTACCGTTCTGATGGCCGCTTATCCTGTGCGCGGGCTGGATATCAATTCTTCTTATACGATTTATAATCTTTTGAACCAGCAAAAGGAAAAGGGCGTAGCTGTTATCTTTGTTGGCGAAGATTTGGATGTTTTGCTGGAGCTTTGCGATCGGATTTTGGTAATCGGATCGGGCAAGGTAACCGGCGTTGTTGACGGCCGCACTGCTACCAAAGAGCAGGTAGGCCTCTTGATGACCAAAGCGGAAGGAGGGGAAGAGCAATGACCAACGCAGCAAAAAAGCATCATGAGCCGCTGATCCATATCACGAAGCGGGACGATCTGCCTGCTCTTCAGGCATGGGGCATTCGCCTGATCGCCATTGTTACCGGCGTTTTGCTGATCGGCATTATTTCTTCGATCCTGACCGGTGAGGGCTTCTTTAAGGTTTATGATATTATGTTTCGCGGTGTTTTCGGCAGAATTTTTGAGGGCAAGACGAATATGCTCTGGAAATTCGGTCAGGATACCGCCATTCTCCTCTGCCTCGGCCTTGCAGTGGCGCCCGCCTTTAAAATGAAATTCTGGAACTGCGGCGCCGAAGGACAAGCGTTGGTCGGCGGACTTGCAGCGATGTTTTGCATGATCCAATTCGGCGGCAAGCTTCCTGAATTTTTGCTGGTGCCCGTTGTTATCATCGCCAGCATCTGCGCCGGCGCGATCTGGGGCCTGATCCCTGCGATCTTCAAGGCATGGTGGAATACCAATGAAACCCTGTTTACCCTGATGATGAACTATATGGCAACTCAGCTGATTGCTTATTATGTTTATATTGTCGGCGGCGGCTCCAATGTTATCAATCCTGTTTCAACAGGCGCCCTGCCGGTGATCGGCGGGATGCAATATTTCCTGAATATCCTGATTGTTGTTGTTTTGATGGTGGCGATGTATGTTTACCTGAGATACAGCAAGCAGGGCTACGAAATCGCGGTAGTAGGCGAGAGCCGCAATACCGCCCGCTATATCGGCGTAAATGTGAAGAAGGTTGTTTTGCGTACCATGATGCTTTCCGGCGCAGTTTGCGGCATTGCGGGAATGCTTTTGGTTTCCGGTACCGACCATTCGATCAATACCAATACCATCGGCGGTCAGGGCTTTACTGCGATCATGGTTGCCTGGCTGGGTAAATTCAATCCCTTTGTTATGGCATTAATGTCGGGCCTGATCATCTTTTTGAAAACCGGCACTGCAAAGGTGGCCGACCATAGCTTTTTGAACAGCTCCTTTGCCGATATTTCGGTAGGTGTTGTTATCTTATTGCTGGTTGGATGCGAATTCTTTATTCAGTATTCCATCCGCCTGCGCCGCGCAAAGAAGGAGGTAGAAGCATGATTGTTGAATTCATCAGCAGAGCAATTCTTTTGAGCATTCCCCTTCTTTACGGTGCTACCGGCGAAATCCTTACCGAAAAATCCGGCCATCTGAATCTGGGAATTCCCGGTATTATGTATGGCGGCGCCATCGGCGGCGTGATCGGTGCTTTCCTTTATGAAAATGCCTGCGGCAATGCGGCGGAAAATATCAATCCCTTTTTGGCGATAATGATCCCGCTGCTGAGCTCGATCATTTTCTCGGTTATGATGGGATTGATTTATAGCTTTATGACCGTTACCCTGCGCGCCAATCAAAATGTTACCGGCTTGGCGCTTACCACTTTCGGTATCGGTCTTGGCAATTTCTTTGGCGGCTCTTTGGTTAAATTGGTGAATAGTGAGCTGCCCTCCATTGCCCTTACAAAGACCAGCAAATTCTTTAAAGCAGAGCTGCCCTTCGCCGATAAGCTGGGATGGTTTGGCGAGATCTTTCTCTCCCATGATTTCCTCACCTATTCGGCCATCCTGATTGCGTTGATCGCTGCCTTTGTTTTGACCAAGACCCGCATCGGCCTGAATCTGCGCGCGGTGGGCGAAAATCCTGCTACCGCCGATGCTGCGGGCATCAATGTTACTGCCTATAAATACATCGCAACCTGCATCGGCAGCGCCATTGCGGGCTTGGGCGGCCTGCAGTATGTTATGGCCTATGCCGATGGCGTTTGGTCCAATAATGCCTTTGGCGATCGCGGCTGGATGGCGATTGCGCTGGTTATTTTTGCCCTTTGGAAGCCCTCTATGGCGATTGTTGGCTCTTTCCTTTTCGGCGCTCTTTGCAATGCCAATAACTATGTTAAAGGTCTGGGTACCGAAACGCAGGAGCTTTTCAAGATGCTGCCTTATGTTGTTACGATCATTGTTTTGATTATTACCAGCATGAGAAAGAAGAGAGAGCATCAGCCGCCCGAGAGCCTGGGGCTCCCCTATTTCCGCGAAGAACGGTAAAAAGAAAAGTAATAAATATGCCGTTGCTTTCGCAATGGCATATTTTATCTTTAGGAAGGATATAATTATATTATGAACTATGATGTTTTGATCATCGGCGCAGGCCCTGCCGGTATTTTTACCGCGCTGGAGATGGTGCGCAAGGGAAGTAAGCAGAAGATTTTGATTGTTGAAAAAGGCTTGCCGGTAGAAAAGCGGCGCTGCCCCAAGGCGAAAACCAAGCAGTGCGTCAGCTGCAAGCCCTATTGCCATATTACCACCGGCTTTTCCGGCGCGGGTGCTTTTTCCGATGGAAAGCTTTCGCTCTCCTGCGATGTCGGCGGTGATCTGCCCAGCCTGATCGGGGAAAATCTGGCGCAGGATACGATCGATTATACCGATCAGATTTATTTGGAATTCGGCGCCGATACTCATGTTGAGGGCGTAAGCGATCCCGATGCGGTAAAGGAAATTCGGCTGCGTGCCATTCAGGCGGGGCTGAAATTGGTGGATTGCCCCATTCGCCATCTCGGCACCGAGAAGGCGCAGGATATTTACTATGCGCTGGAGCAATATCTTTTGGAAAATGGGGTAGAGATGCTCTTTAATCAGGAATGTACGAACCTGATCATCAAGGATAAGAAGTGCATCGGCGGCTATATCAGCGATGGCAAGGAGAGCCGCGAGATTTATGCGGAGCATACCATTGTTGCCACCGGCCGCCGTGGCGCCGAATGGCTGGAGCATCTTTGCACCGAGCATCATATTGAGCATATGCCCGGTACGGTGGATATCGGAGTGCGGGTAGAGGTGCGCAATGAGATCATGGAAAAGGTCAATGAGGTGCTTTATGAATCCAAGCTGGTAGGCTATCCTCAACCCTTTAAAAATAAGGTAAGAACCTTCTGCCAAAATCCGGGCGGCTTTGTTAGCCAGGAGAATTATGATAACGATCTGGCGGTGGTCAACGGCCATTC
>JAZQDS010000008.1:0-31124 GCA_045546895.1 Eubacteriales bacterium
AGGAATAGCGGCTCTCGGCACCGCTGAGGATCAGGGTGGAGGGGGAAAGATAGAATTGATAATAAAGGATCAGCGCCAGCGCGCAAAGGGAATTGAGCGCGGTCAGCAGCCCGACTCTTGCGCCGCAGAGCTGATAAAGGAGATAGATCAGGAAATAAAAGACCAGCGCCAGCCCCAGCATCCGCATTGCGAGCGGAAACATCCGCGCGCTCGGCAGCAGATCGCAGATCCAAGGGATCAGGAAGAGCGCTAAAGGCGCGGAGAGCAGCCAAGCCCAGAAGGAGGGGGCAAGAAGCTTTTCGCTTTTGCCTTGCTTGCCCTTCAGGAGCAGGGCAACGATGAGGGCGGCAGCCGAAAGGCCCGCCGCGATCGGCAGGGCGATGGGCAGCAGCGCGGCAAAGATATAATCATGATGGGCATGGGCAAAGCGCTCAAAGAGCAAAATGCCGCCCATCAGCAGGCACCAGAAAAAGAGAATACTGATGCGGCCGGTTTCAATGGATGAGAGTTTCTTTTTAGACATCGTTTTGGTCCTTTCGGATGATTCATATTACCTTATAAATTTTCGGTGCGATCCAGCAGGATCGGCAGCAGGAAGGCTGCGGCATCCTCTGTTCTTAAAATTCTGCGCCCCAGAGAGCAGCAGGTGAGGCGATCCGCTTCCTCCGGCGCAAGGCCGCCCTCGGGCCCGATCAGGAAGGCGAGGGTGCCTTCCCGCGGAAGGGCGGGGATGGGCGCATCGGAATTTTCATAGCAGATAAAGGCGGCATCCGCCTTTTTCATCTCCTCAATGGCGGCATCAAAGCTGCAGACCTCCGCCAATTCGGGCAGGATGCTTCTGCCGCTCTGGGTTGCGGCGGAGGCGATGATCTTTTCCCAGCGGCGGCGCTTATTCTCATTGGGCGCTCCGCCGATGGACCGCGCCGATAAAACGGGAACAAAGCGGGTAACGCCCAGCGGGGTGCAGCGATGAAGCACCTCTTCCATTTTATCGCCTTTGGGCAGGCATTGATAGACGGTAATGGAAAGCTTGCTTTCGTTGACCGCCGCTTGCCGCTCCAAAACGCGGAAGGTGGCGGAATCCTTGGTGCAGGCGGTCATCTCCGCCAGATAGTCCATTCCCTTTCCATCGCAGAAAACCGCCCGATCCCCGATCGCCATACGGCGGGAACGGGTAAGATGGCGATAGGTTTCCCCTTCAATGGTAAAGGTATCCTCCGGCACAGCCGGTAAAAAGAAATGTTCCATAGAGTTTTCCTTACTTTTTAGAAGTGATGGCAACCCAGCCCCGCTCTTCCTCCAGATGGGTAACGGTAAGGCCGGCAGCCTGAATGGCGGCAAGAAGCTCGTCCTTGCGGTCGTCTATAATCCCCGAGGCAATAAAGGTCCCGCCGGGGAGCAATACCCGATGGAGATCCTTCAAAAGCATCAGGATGACATCGGCAACAATATTGGCAACAACGATGGGATATTGCCCCTCCACAACGGAGAGCAGATCCCCCGCTGCATAGGAAACCCGCCCCTCAAGGCCATTGAGCGCCGCATTGCGATGGGCCACCTCCACCGCCAGCTGATCGATATCGCAGCCGAAGGCGGATTTTGCGCCCAGCAAAACGCCGCCGATGGAGAGGATTCCGCTGCCGCAACCAACATCGAGGATTTCCTTTCCTTGCAAATCCGCTTGGGTGAGAGCTTTCAGGCAAAGGCGGGTCGTTTCATGGGCGCCGGTGCCGAAGGCCATGCCGGGATCGATCTTCATAATCGTTTCGCCCTCGGCGGCGGTATAATTCTCCCAAAGGGGGACCACCACCAGCCGATCCACATGGATGGGCTTATAATATTGCTTCCAGCCGCTTTGCCAGTCCTCCTCGGGCAGATCGGAAACGGTAATTTCCAAGGTGCCGTAAAGGGCGGCCATCGGATCGGCTCTCAGGGCCTCGATCCGCCGCTCAATATCCTTAAAGAGCGCCTCGCCCTGCTCATTATCGGCCGCATAAATCTTGATGAGGGTACGATCGCTTTGCCGCTTCATCAGATCCTCGTCCACATAATCCCAATGGGGCGTAACGGTATCCAAAAATTCTTGAAAATCCTGCGGATCGATGACCTCAAAGCCGCCGCAGCCCGCAGCGATCAGCAGATTGCTGACCGCCTCCTGCCCGGTGGAGAGGGTTTCGATATTCATCTGTTTATAATTCATAGGGTTTGCTCCTTGGTTAAAATCTCTGCAATAATACGATTAGACACATAATAGCCCTGCTCATTTAAAATAAAGCGATCCCCTTCGATTTTGCTGAAGGCTTGATAGCGCAGGGGATCAAAGCCCTTGGGAAGCAGGGCGCAGGGGATCCCTTGATCGGTACGCAGCCCGAGCATAACCGCCTCCTCCCGCGCTTCCGCTTCGCCGATGGGCAGGGGATTTCTGAGGGGCCAGGGCGCGCGGCAAAAATCCTCGCGATCGGGCGGGAAATCATAGCGAACGCCCTTCCAAAAGGAATGGGCGGCGGCGCCGAGGCCGATATAATCGGTACGCGCCCAATAGGCGGAATTATGGCGGGAACGATAGCCCGCCTTGGCAAAATTGGAGATTTCATAATGCTCCATGCCCGCTGCCCGCGCCTTTTGGCAAAGCAGCTGCCAAAGCTGATATTCCGCTTCCTCCTCCATCGGTTCGGCCGATTCTCCAAGGGGCGTACCCGCCTCCAGCTGGAGGGAATAGGCGGAAAGATGGGTAAGGGGGAATTTCAATAATGTATCAAGGGTTTCGGCAAAGCCTGCTTGGGTCTGCCCCGGCAGCCCAAACATTACATCGGCGCTTACATTGGTAAAGCCCGCTTCAAAAATCCGCTCCAGAGCCGCAAGGGCATCGGCGCGGCTATGAATTCTGCCCAGCAGGGCCAGCTCCTTTTCCAAAAGGGATTGGATGCCCAGCGAAAGGCGATTGATCCCCGCCGCCCGCAGGGCTGCCAAAAGGGAGGGGGTGGTGCTTTCCGGATTTAATTCAACGGTACATTCCGCATCAGGCGCCAAGGAAAAGGATTCCTTTACTGCCGCCAATACTTGCCTGAGCGCCGCTTCGCCCAGCAGCGCAGGGGTGCCGCCGCCGAGATAAAGGCTGGAAAGCGGGCGCTGCTCCTCCGCGCCCGCAGCGCGGACGGCGCTGCAAAGAGCATCGGCATAGCGCTGCTTTTCCGCCGCCGCTGCGGGCGCGGAATAAAAGGCGCAATAGGCGCATTTTTGGCGGCAAAAGGGGATATGAAGATATAATGAAAGCATTTTAAGAATCCAGCTTCAGCACCGCCATAAAGGCCTCCTGAGGCACCTCTACGCTGCCCAGCTGGCGCATCCGCTTTTTGCCCTCCTTCTGCTTTTCCAGCAGCTTCTTTTTACGGGTAATATCGCCGCCATAGCATTTTGCAAGAACATCCTTGCGCATAGCTTTAACCGTTTCGCGGGCGATGATCTTGCCGCCGATGCAGGCCTGAATGGGGATTTCAAAGAGCTGGCGGGGGATATGCTCCTTGAGCTTTTCGCTCATGCGGCGCGCCCGCGGATAGGCTTTTTCCTTATGAACGATGAAGGATAGGGCGTCAACAATCTCGCCATTGAGCATAATATCCAGCTTCACCAGATCGGATTGCCGATAATCGGCAAGCTCATAATCCAGCGAGGCATAGCCGCGGGTACGGGATTTGAGGGTGTCAAAGAAATCATAGATGATTTCGCCCAGCGGCAGCTCATAATGGATGGTAACCCGATCGCTGTCGATATAGCTCATATCTTTATAGACGCCTCGCCGATCCTGGCAAAGCTCCATAATGTTTCCAACAAATTCTTTCGGCGAAATGATATCTGCCTTAACAAACGGCTCTTCGGTCATGGTAATTTCGGCGGGATCGGGATAGTTGGTAGGATTATCGATCTGCAAAACCGAGCCATCGGCTTTTGTGACCCGATAGCTGACCGAGGGGGCGGTGGTAATAATATCGATTTGGAATTCCCGCTCGATGCGCTCCTGAATGATCTCCATATGCAAAAGGCCAAGGAAGCCGCAGCGGAAGCCGAAGCCCAGCGCAATGGAGGTTTCAGGCTCAAAGAGGAAGGAGGCATCATTCAGCTTGAGCTTGGCAAGGGCCTCCTTCAGATCATCGTAGCGCGCGCCATCGGCGGGATAGATCCCCGAAAAGACCATCGGGGTGCAGGGCTTATAGCCGGGCAGCGGCGCCGCGCAGGGCAGCTCCGCAAGGGTAACGGTATCGCCGACCCGCGTATCCTCAACGCTTTTGATGGAGGCGGTAAGATAGCCTACCTGCCCTGCCTGCAAAATGCCCGAGGATTCAAAGCCCAAGGGGCGCAGATAGCCGCATTCCACAACATCGAATTCCGCGCCGGTAGCCATCATACGAATGCGATCGCCCGCTTTCAAGGTGCCCTCCATCATGCGGATATATACAATGACGCCTTTATAACTATCATAATAGCTATCAAAGATCAGCGCCGAAAGGGGCGCCTTGGGATCGCCCTCGGGGGCGGGGATCTGATCCACTACCGCCTCCAGAACCGCAGGCATATTAATGTTATTCTTTGCCGACACGCGCGGCGCATCCATGGCGGGCAGGCCGATAACATCCTCAATCTCCTTGGCCACCCGCTCGGGATCGGCAGCAGGCAGATCAATCTTATTGATGACAGGGATCAGCTCCAGATCGTTATCCAATGCAATATATGTATTGGCAAGGGTCTGGGCTTCGATGCCCTGAGAGGCGTCTACTACCAAAACAGCCCCTTCGCAGGCGGCAAGGGCGCGGGAAACCTCATAATTGAAATCCACATGCCCCGGAGTGTCAATCAGATTGATTTCATAATCCTCGCCGTTTTGGGCATGATAATCCAGCCGAACGGCCCGCGCCTTGATGGTAATACCGCGCTCCCGCTCCAGCTCCATATTATCCAGCAGCTGATCCTCCATCTCCCGCTTCTCAACGGTATTGCAGAGCTCCAAAAGGCGGTCGGCAATGGTGGATTTGCCATGGTCGATATGGGCAATGATTGAAAAATTGCGAATGTTTTTTTGGTTCACGATAGTCCTCCGATAAAAGGTTGATGCTTGGCCGTACCCAGAATAGAATGGGTGGCGGCTGCTGCCGTTTCGATCCCCCAAAGGGTAACCGCGGCAAAAAAGATTAAAATTAAAATGATCCAGATTTTTTTCATAGGGTTAGGTTACCCGCGCCCCGCTTGAATTATTCCTCCTCTTCCTCCAAAGGGGGAAGCTCGGAAAGAAATTGATTAAAGCTTTCGGGATCGGGCGCCGATGCAGGCGCCTCGGCGGGCAGCGCAGCAGGCAAAGCCTTCAAAACCGCAAATGCAAGGGCGATCAGGCAAAGGGCCTCCGCCGCCGCAATCAGCGAAAGGGGCGAAATTTTGATCAGCAGCCCCGGCAAGGCCGATGCTGCAAAAACGATGGCAAGCTGCGCCGCAAAGGCGATCCGCCGCAGGCTGCAATCCAGCCCCGTAGCCGCGCGGGAGAGGGAGAGCAGGAAGAAAAGCGCGCTGCAAAGCCAAAGGATATTCAGGATGTAAGCGCTGATATGAATGAATTTATAGGTATCTAAAAAATAATAGATGGTTTTGGCTGCAAAATAGGCAACGGGGAAAAGCGCCGTAAGGCTTGCCTGCTCCCTGAATTTTGGATAAAAAAGGGAGAGCGCCCAGCCGAGGATAGCGGCCGGGGAAAGCAGCAGCATCGGATAGCGGCGCGTTATTGCCGAAAGGATCAGCTGCGCAAGGCAAAGCACTGCCAAAATCAGGGCAGGGATCAGCAACGCCTTTTGCTTGCCGAAGGGCGCCTCGCAGGCGGGGGAGGCCTTCGGCGCCTTGCGGGCGAGCAGCAGGGCAATGACGATGGCGCCCAGCAGCAGCCCCACCAGCCCGCCGTTGAGCCCTGCGGCAAGATGGGTATTTTTAAAATAACCGCCCGCATCGATGGCGAAAATATATTGCAGCAGCCGCAGGCCGAGGGCAAGCCCGCCAAAGGCGGCGGCAGACAAAATCATTTTTTGCGTTTTCATAGAGTTCACCTCAAGGATATAATTATACAGAATATATTATATAATTATAAATTGAAAAAGTAAATAGTTTTGCGGGAATTTATTGGGCTTGCAATCGGCGAGAAAATGTGGTAAAATCTTATGATGAAATATTATTGCGAGGGAAAAATATGATCATTATCGAAGAATATAAACAAAAATTCGGCGAATTTAAAAAGGATCTCGAAACTTTGGAGCGTGCGCTGAAGATTGCGGATCTGCGCCAAAAGATCGAGGAGGATGAGGCCCTGACCGCCGAAGCGGGCTTTTGGGATGATATTGCCAATTCCCAAAAGGTATTGCAGGTCATCAAGAATAATAAAAGAACTGTTGAGGGCTTTGAAAAGCTGACAGCAGCCCATGAGGATCTCGGCGCGCTGCTGGAAATGGCGGAGATGGATCCCGAAGAGATGGAAGCGGATGTTATCAGCGAATTTGCTTCCTATGAAAAGCAGCTGGAAGCCGCCAATCTGCAAACCTTGCTCAGCGGTGAATATGATCAAAATAATGTTATTTTGACCTTCCATGCCGGCGCGGGCGGTACCGAAGCGCAGGATTGGGTAGAGATGCTTTATCGGATGTATCTGCGCTTTGCCCAGCGCCACGACTATAAGGTGACGGTTTTGGATTATCTGGATGGCGATGAGGCGGGCATCAAGAGCGCCTCCATCCTGATCGAGGGTCAATATGCCTATGGCTATCTGAAGAGCGAAATGGGCGTTCATCGGCTGGTAAGAGTATCGCCCTTTGATGCCTCCGGCCGCCGCCAGACCTCCTTTGCATCGGTAGAGGTTATGCCTGAAATCGATGATAGCGTTGAGGTAGAGATTCGGCCCGAGGATATTAAAATGGAGGTTTTCCGCTCCAGCGGCGCGGGCGGCCAGAAGGTTAATAAAACCAGCTCGGCGGTGCGCCTGATCCATCTGCCTACCGGCATTGTTGTTTCCTGCCAGAATGAGCGCAGCCAATTCCAGAATCGCGATATGTGCATGAAGATGCTTAAATCCAAACTCATTGAGATCAAAGAGCGGGAAAATCTGGAAAAGATCGAAGATATCAAAGGCGATCAGATGAGCAACGGCTGGGGCAGCCAGATCCGCTCCTATGTATTTATGCCCTATACCATGGTAAAGGACCATCGTACCAATTTTGAAATGGGCAATATCAACGCTGTTATGGACGGCGATCTGGATGGCTTTATCAACGCCTATCTCATTTATTTATCCCATAAATAGGATTTCGAAATTGCCATGCGAAAGCATGGCAATTTTTTTTATTTTTTAGTCTTTACATTTGATAAGGAATGTTATAAAATGAAGAAAAAATGGGAGTAAAGGAGAGCGGAAGATGTATAAAATATTTAAAATTACTTCAAGCCCTGTAGTTGATTATGCGGCGGAGGAACTAAAAAAATATTTGAGGATGATGATGCCCTATTGCGGCGAAATCCCCATCGCCTATGCGCCCGAGGCGAAGGAGGGCTTTCGGCTGGGGCTGATGGCGGATTTCGGGCTGGATACCTCCGAGGCCGCGGATCTTGCGCTGGATGATATCCTGCATATCGATACCGATGAGCAGGGCGGCATTATTGCAGGCTCCAATCCCCGCAGCGTTTTGCTGGCAGTTTACCGCTACCTGACCATCAACGGCTGCCGCTGGCTTGCCCCCGGCGTTGACGGCGAATTTATTCCCATGAAAAATATCGAGGCGATAAGCTATCATAAAATGGCCGATTGCCGCTATCGCGGCCAATGCAATGAAGGCGCGGAATATCAGCCGAATATGCTGGAGGCGATTGAATTTACCCCCAAGATCGGCATGAATATCTTTATGATCGAATGCTTTGCGCCGAGCTATTATAATTTCTATTATGATCATCGCTATAATGAAAAAAATCGGGAGCCCGAGCCGGTAAGCAAGGAAACGCTGATCCAATGGAAAAAGCAATGCGAGGTGGAGATCGCCAAGCGCGGGCTGCAATTCCATGATATCGGCCATGGCTGGACCACCCGCGGCTTCGGCATCGATCCCGAGCTGAAGCTCAGCGCGGAGGAATGGGAGGCGCGCCCCGAATTCCCTGCAGCGCAGCCGTATCTTGCGCTGTTCAACGGCAAAAGAACCATTATCAAGGGAAATCCTTGGCTGACCAATTTTTGCATGTCTAATCCCGAGGCGCGGCGGCTGGTGGTAACGAATATTGCCGATTATGCCGAGATGTCTACCAATGTGGATTTCCTTCATGTATGGCTGGCGGATGTGGCCAATAAGCATTGCGAATGCGAGCATTGCAAGGAAAAGAGCGCTTCCGATTGGTATGCCATCCTGCTTAATGAGATCGATGCAGAACTGGAAAAGCGCAAACTTGATACCCATATCGTTATGATCAGCTATTATGATACCCTCTTTGCTCCCGAAACGGTAAAATTCAATCATCCCGAACGGTTTACGATTTTGCTGGCGCCCATTACCCGCTCCTATACCGAAGGGATTGCGCAGCGCCCTGTTTCCACCGATATGCTGCCGAAATATGAGCGCAATCAGGTCCATCTTCCCAAGGAGCCGGATATCGGCATCGCTTTCGGAAAATCCTGGAAGCAGACCTGCAATGCGGATGTTATCGTTTATGAATATCATTTCTGGGTCAATCAGGTATTGGAGCCCTCGGGGCTGCGGTTTGCCAAGATTATCCATGATGATGTGAGGGGCTATAAATATCATGGCTTTCAGGGCATTATTGAGGATGGCTCCCAAAGAAGCTTCTTCCCCAATGGCTTTGCATTTTATACTTACGGCCAGACCTTATTCGATAATTCCATCGATTTTGAGGCGCTGAAGGCGGATTATTTCAGCCATCTTTACGGCGAGGATTGGCAGGAGGTTGTTGCCTTCCTTGAAAAGATGGCGGATTGCTTTGATCATAAATATCTGGCGGGCGAAAATTCGGAAAATGAGGCGCTGGGGAGATACTATCATCCCTCTATGGCGAAAAAGCTGCGCGCCGCCAAAACGATTGCAAAGGAATTTGAGCCCTTTACCGAGGCGCATAAAAATATGCCCATCCGCTGCCAGACGGTTGGCTATCGTATTCTGCGCCGCTATCTGGAGTATGCTTGCGGGATGTCGGAAATCCTTTCGCTTCGTTGCTTCGGTGTTTATCATGAGGCGCAGGAGCGTTATTTGCAATTTCTGGAGGAATTCGGCAAATATGAGCCGGAATTAGAGCGGTATTTCGATATCTGCATCTTCGGTAAGGCGATGGAATACAGAATTTTCCCCAAAAAAGACGATCCTTTTGATCCCGGCGTTTAAATAAAATATGAAAAGGCTGTTAATTTTTTTGACAGCCTTTTTAAAATGCTTGACAAACGGCAAAAAAGAGAGTACACTGAATTAGCACTCGAATAGCGAGAGTGCTAATTTTACTAAAAAGAAGGTTTGCATAATGGCAAAAAAGCAGTTTAAGGCCGAATCCAAGCGGCTTTTGGATCTGATGATCAATTCTATCTATACCCAGAAAGAGATCTTTCTGCGGGAGCTGATTTCCAATGCCTCCGATGCATCGGATAAAAGCTATTATAATGCTCTTTTGGCGGGCAAGGCGCCCGATCGGGAGCAATATGAAATTCGGCTGGCGGCAGATCCGGCCGCCCGTATCCTTACCATCAGCGATCATGGTATCGGCATGAATAAGGAGGAGCTGGAAAAAAATCTCGGCACCATCGCCGAGAGCGGCTCCTTTAAATTCAAGGCAGAGCAGCAGGAGCAGGAGGGCGTAGATATCATCGGGCAATTCGGCGTTGGCTTTTATTCCGCCTTTATGGTTGCGGATGAGCTTACGGTATTAAGCCGCAAGGAAGGGGAGGAGGTTGCCTGGAAATGGGTTTCCAAGGGCAGCGATGGTTATACCGTTACCGAGGCGGAAAAGGCCGAGAGCGGTACCGAGATCACCCTGCATATTAAAGAAAATACCGAGGAGGATCGGTATGATGAATATCTGGAGCAGTATCGCATTGTCGATCTCGTGAAGAAATACTCCGATTTTATTAAGTATCCTATTGTTATGGAGATGACCAAATCCCGCAAAAAAGAGGGCAGCGAGGAATATGAGCAATATACCGAAGAGGAAACCCTCAATAGCCGCGTTCCCCTTTGGAAAAAGAGCAAGAAAGAACTGAAGGAGGAGGATTATAACGGCTTTTACCGCGCCCAGCGCTATGGCTTTGAGCCGCCGATTAAAACCATCCATACCAATGTTGAAGGAAATCTGACCTATACTGCCTTGCTCTATATCCCTGCAACCGTGCCCTATGATTTCTATACCAGAGATTTCAAAAAGGGCTTGGCGCTTTATTCCAATGGGGTAATGATCATGGAAAAATGCGCCGATCTGCTGCCGGATTACTTCGGCTTTGTGCAGGGCTTGGTGGATTCGGCGGATCTTTCGCTTAATATTTCTCGGGAAATGCTGCAGCAGGATCATCAGCTGAAGGCCATCTCCAAAAATCTGACCAAGACCATTCAGAAGGAGCTCAAAAGCCTTTGCGAAAAGGATCGCGAGGCCTATGGTAAATTCTTTGATGCTTTTGGGCGCACCCTCAAATTCGGTCTTTATTCCGATTGGGGCATGAATAAGGATCTTTTGCAGGATCTGATCATGTTTCGCTCTTCCGCGGCCGAGGCCTATACGACCCTGAAGGAATATATCGATCGGATGCCCGAGGATCAGAAATATATCTATTACGGCACCGGCGAGACCAAGGAAAAGATTCGGATGATGCCCGCCGCAGAGGGCGTTTTGGCCAAGGGCTATGAGCTGCTTTATTTTACCGAGGATGTGGATGAATTTGCGGTAAAGACTTTGCAGACCTACGGCGAAAAGCAATTCAAAAATATTACCGATGCCGATCTCGGCTTCGAGGCGGAAAACGCTCCCGCGGAGGAGCATGGCGCGCTGATGAAGAAGCTGAAGGAGGCGCTGGGCGATGCGGTTGCGGATGTTCAGGCATCCTCCCGCTTGGTCAGCCATCCCGCCTGCCTTTCCAGCCGCGGCGAGATTTCCATCGAGATGGAGAAGGTGCTTTCCGCCAATCCTGAGGGGCATCAGGTGAAGGCGGAGAAGGTATTGGAGATCAATACCGCCCATTCCCTTTTCGAGCGGCTGCAGGCAGCCGATGAGGAAGAACTGAAAATTTTGGCGAAGGTGCTTTATGATCAGGCGTTGCTGATCGAGGGCCTGCCCATTGAGGATCCTGTTGCCTATGCCAATAATATCTGGAAGCTTTTGGAAAAATAATAAAAATCCCGTAATGCATCGCATTACGGGATTTATTTTAGCAGTCCATCAGAATTTCTTTGAGCTTGGCGCCGATAACCGCCGCCATCCCTGCAAAGCCGGCATCGTTCGGATGGGTATTATCCACCGTTGCCATCTGGCGCACCATGGGCGGGAAGAGGGTATCGCCGGGAATGAAGTAAACGTTTTGATCGCCTGCCGCCAGCGCATTTTCATAGGTTTTGCGGATGATGGCCTGCCGCCGTTTCCAGGTATCGTTCATCCAGGCGCGGGGGGCGGTAACGATGATGATGGGCAGCTTCGGATGGGCGGCGCGGATCTTTTGGAACATCCGCTCATGGGTTGCTTCCAGATGCGCCTCATTGGGGGCGTTATGATCATAATCATAAACAAAGGCTTGCATTTCCAGCCCGATGATATGCTCAATGATGGGATCCTCACCGAGGGCGCCGCTGGAAAAGCCCAGATTGATCTGATCCAGATCCAATTCGCGGGAGATGATATTCTGATAGGTATTGCCGGGGCGGGAACAGCAGCCGCCCTGGGTAATGGAGGAGCCATAGTAAACGACCGGCTTTTCAAAGCGGTAGGCGGGCGCTTCCTCGATCCGGCTGCCCTCCTTCAGGCCGATATAGAGCTTTTGCACTCCCGCATAGCTGGGGAAATGGATGAGAATTTCCTGCATTCCCTCGCCGGGCAGGTCGATCGCGGATTCAAAGCCATCCTCTATATTAAAGGGCGGCACATAGGTTTTAACATAACCGCCGTCAACATAAAGATCAAATCCCGCAATGCCGGTCAGCGGGAAATGGGAGGCGCGGGTAATATTTTGCATAATTGCCTTGATGGCAATATAGGGGCTATCGGTCATAAAGCGCAGCCGACCGCCGGTGGTATTATCATAAAGAATGTCTACCTGCTTATTGGTCTTTTCAGCCACCGCCTTGGGCAGGCGGCAAAAGCGATCGCCCTCCCGCATCAGCCCGTAAATTTTAAAGGGGGATTGCTCCGCATCGATAAAGGTCAGACCTTCTTTTTTGATGTTTGTTTCTACTTTAAAATTTTTATCCAGCTCTGCAAGATTCATAATCTATGCGCTCCTTTGGTGTGTTTTGGTATTATCATAACATATTCATTTTTATTTTTCAATATTGATAAAATGAAAAACGGCCATGCGAAAGCATAGCCGTTTTTGAATTTTAAACATAGTTATTTTCTTCTGCAATCCAATAGCGGGTTGATTTGGAAAGAAAGGCGGTGGGGGTCTTGCCATCTTTCGTTTCAAATTCCAGCCGAATGATGGAGGAAGGTCTTTCCGGTACTTTTTCACCGGTGCTGATGACTAATTTGCGCGCCGCTTCATAATAGGAGCATTTTTCCTTTTGCATAATGCGGATGACTGCAAGAACATTGGGGGAATATTCATCTAAAGGGTTGAACTGAAACTCGAACCCTTCCTGATCTTCCAGAACCTCAAGAGGATAAATATAATGACATTTCATTTCAATGGTGATTTGCTTGCTTTCGCCAAGATCTTTTTCGGAATAGGAGATCAGTTCCATTAAAGGTTTGCCGCCAACGCTTCCGATTTCCAAAGGAGTGGTTGCCAAATTTTTCGGCAGGTCGGCATTTTTAAAATAAGCAGCCGCTGATTGCATTGCGGTGGCAGAAACCGCCTCGCCTTTTTCGCCCGAGAGCGCTAATGCATACCATTTTAGATCTTCGGCATAAAGGGGTTCATTCTCTTCAAAATCGGGAATTTGATCGATGCGATAGGTGCGGGCAAACTCGAAATAGTTTTCGCGAAGTTCGGCAGAAACCGTAGGTTCTTTTTGGCAGCTGCAGGTGGCCAAAAGAGAGAATATTAAAAGAATTGAAAGAAAAGTTCTTTTCATTATAGGGCTCCTCCTTATAGATTATTTACTGTTTTATAAACGAATGAAAGGACAAAACCGGACAAGTTTTTTATAAAATCTCCGCCAGCAGGCGCTGGGCAGCAAGGCCATCGGCAAAGGTGGGGAGAAGGGGATCCTCTTCTCCGGTATAGAGATGGCGGGTGAAATGAAGCAGGGCGCAGGTATGGGCATCCTGATAAAAGCCCAGCGAATTGCGGGGCGCGGGATACATCAGCTCCTCCAGCAGCGCCTGATCCGCGCGGATAACGGTTGTTTGGCGGGCGGCGAGATCATAATGGACGATCTCATAGGGCCGCTCCAGATCCAGCGTAAGGCTGCCTTGCTCGCCGTAAAAGGTAATGGTTTTTCCGCTCCCTTCGGTAGCATGGATGCGGGAAACCTCAAGGGTGCCTTGGCAGCGGGCGCTGGTCAGCTCCATTCGGCCGAATTCATCCACCTCGTTGCGCTCGGGAAAATGGATTCCCTTTTCGCCGCCGAGATATTCCAAGGGGCCCAGCAGATAGGCCAGCAGATCCAGCATATGCACCCCTAAATCCAAAAGGGCGCCACCGCCGTTTTCGGCGGTCATCCGCCAGCTTTTGGGGCGGGGAAGCAGGTAGCTGTCGTGAAGAAAGAGAGCCTTGAAATCGATCAGATGGCCGATCCTTCCGAGATGCTCCTTCATCAGCGAAACTGCGGGCAGGAAGCGATATTCAAAGGCAACGGCCGCAGGAATTTCCCGCGCCAGCTCCGCAATCTCCCGCGCGGCGGCCAGCGAATGGGCAAGAGGCTTTTCACAATAAATGGGCAGCCCCCGCGCGGCAGCAAAGGCCACCGCCTCGCGGCGCAGATGATGGGGCATACAAAGATCCAGAAAATCAGGCCTTGCCTCGCGGGCCAGCGCTTCCAGATCGGTAAAATGCCTTACCCTTGGCAGCGCCACCTCCTGCGGATGGCGGCTCATGACCGCCGCCAGCTCGGGCAAAACCGCATCGGGGAATTGGAGCGCCGCCTGATAAGAGGCGAGGGCATGATTACGGCCGACTCCGCCAAATCCGATAATTGCATAGCGCAGCTTATTCATCCGAAGTGTCCTCCTTTTCCTTTTGGCGGGCTTCCGCTTCGGCAACCGCCGCTTTCCAGCCCTTTTTCCATCGGCGAAGTGCCTTGGCGGCATCCTTTACCAAAATAAAAATCAAAATACCTGCAACGCCCTGAATCAGATCCTTGCGCAGGGTAGAGGCGGCGAGGGCAAAGGCGGCAGCGCCCTTCCCCGCGAAAAGCTGCATCAGCAACTCATAAAAATAATAGCCTGCCACCGGCAGCAGCGCCACCGGCGCATAAGCCAGCTCCGCATTTTTGCGCGCGCCCCAATGCTTGCGGATCAGGCGAATCAGCAAAATCATTCCTGCGCGGATCAGCAGCGAGGCGGGGATCAGCAGATAGCGGGTTTTGGCGAGATCGGCAATCAGCCCCGCGCCGAGCGAAAGGATCAGCGAATGGGGCAGCGGCAGATAGAGCGCCGAGAGCATCATAAAGGGATCGGCGGCATGAAGATAGCCATGGGCAGTACGCTGCCCTGCCATCAGCAAAAGGAAAATCAAGGCGCCAAACAGCAGGCAGCGCTTGAAGGTTTGATTACGAAACATGGAGAAGCTCCTTTCCTTGCGAAACATCGTTGAAATCATTATAACAGTATTTGGAAATCTTTGCAACAGGGTTGAAATTAAAAAAACGATGTGATATACTGACAATGTATTAATATCTATCTAATTATAAAGGAGCAAACCAATGTCCGGACATTCCAAATGGCATAATATTCAAAATAAGAAGGGCAAGACCGATGCCCAGCGCGCGAAAATCTTTACCAAAATGGCGCGCGAAATTATTGTTATCGTTAAGGAAGGGGGGCCCAATCCCGCCTCCAATTCCCGCCTGGCGGATGCAATTGCCAAGGCAAAGGCGGCGAATGTACCCAATGATAATATCGAGCGCGCCATCAAAAAGGCGGCCGGCGCGGAGGACAGCAGCGATTACGAAAGCCTGATCTATGAAGGCTACGGCCCCGGCGGGGTTGCTGTTGTTGTTGATTGCCTTACCGATAATCGCAATCGTACCGCGGCCAATCTGCGGCATTATTTCGATAAATTCGGCGGCAATCTGGGCGCAACAAACAGCGTTATGTGGCAATTTAAGCAATGCGGCTTGCTGATCGTTGATAAGGAAGATGTTGACGAGGATGAGCTGATGATGTGTGCGCTGGATAACGGCGCCGATGATTTCGATGCCGAGGGCGATGCCTTTGAGATCCTTACCGCGCCCGAGGCCTTTTCGGAGGTGCGGGTTGCGCTGGAGGAGGCGGGCTATGAATTCCTGACCGCCGAGGTGACCCGCATTGCCGATAACGATGTTTCTCTGACCGATGAAAAGGAGCGCTTTAAGATGCAGCTCCTGCTGGATGCTTTGGAGGATGATGATGATGTTCAAAAGGTTGCGCATAACTGGGCGGAATAAGAATTTCATCCGCGGCATCGCTATGATGCTGGCGCTGATTCTTGCCCTTTCGCTTCCCTTTGCTGCAGCGGCGGCCAAGCCCTCGGATTTTAAGGATCTGGATACAACCGCATGGTATTATCCCGGCGTATCCGGCGCCATCCGCGCAGGACTCTTCGAGGGAACAAGCGCGACTACCTTCAGCCCGAATAAAGCCTTTACCCGCGCAGAATTTGTTACGGTATTGGCAAGCCTTTGCGGGGCAGATACATCTAAATCCGCGGTGGATCAATTTACCGATGTTAAAAAGGGAGATTGGTTTTATCCGATGGTCAGCTGGGCCTTTGAAAACGGCGTTACCGCGGGCATTTCGCCCGATCGCTTTGCCCCCAATCGGGCGGTGAGCCGCGAGGAGGTATGCGTTTTGCTTTTCTCCGCCATTGAGAAGGTTTTGAAGGTAAATCTTTCCGCTAAGGGCGCAAAGGCCTTCGCCGATCATGATCAGATCGCCGATTGGGCGATGGAGGGGGTCAATAAATGCACCGCCAACGGCTTTTTGAGCGGCAAGGCAAATAACCGCTTTGATCCCAAGGGAAAAACCACCCGCGCCGAAGCGGCCTATATCTTCTATCGCTGCTATTATAATACCAAGCTTTTCCCCGATCATCAGGAATTCAATATTGAGGTCAGCGGCTTTGCGCTGGATTTTGATCCCGATCAGGATTATTACCTTTGCCAGACCAAGAATTTCGATACCTGCAAAATTCTCGGCTTCACCGGCTTTAAATCCATCAAGGTGGAGGTAGAGCAATATGCAAGCTATTATCCCTATAAAACAACCGCCTATAAATTGGGCGCCAATCTGAAATTGGGGGAGGGCCGCGCCAAGATTACCATAACAGCGACCTATCCCAATGATGAAACCAAGGAATATTTAATTGCAATTACCGATCCCGAGGGCGCCGGCTATGCCTATGCCAAGGCGCGGGTGAAAACTTCGGTAAACCTGCGCAAGGAGCCCAATACCTCCGCCGAGAGTCTTGCGATCTTGGTAAACAATGCAAGGGTCTATTATCTGGAAACGGTAAGCGGCGGATGGTGCAAGGTGCAGCAGCTTTCTACCGGCAAGATCGGCTATATTCATAGCGATTACCTGCGCTGGGAATGGAAGGAAACCTCCATGCCTGCGGCTTATAAAACCAAGATCAATGCCTTGAAAAAGGCCCATCCCAATTGGAGCTTCAAATATGTTGATGTTGAGATGACCTATGCGGATGCGCTGGAGAAATACGGCGCCGATTATGAAAAATATATCGATCCGCTGAATTATCTCAATGAAGATAAGATCTTTGCGATGCTGGATATCGATACCTATGAAAAGGGCACATATACCGCAGAGAGGATCAAGGCGATGTGGGTCAATGAAAAGGGCTTCAGCAAGGAAACCGCAGCGCAATATTTCAGCGCTGCATCGAAATCGCTTCAAATGAACGCTTATTATATTACCTGCCGCGCCATTCTGGAATCGGGCTACGGCACCTCGAAATTTGCCAAGGGTACGGTTTCGGGCTATGAGGGCTATTATAATTTCTTTGGCATTCAATGCTATGATTCCAATCCCCAAAAGGGCGCGGCCTATGCCAAGGACCGTAATTGGAACAGCCAATTCCGCTCCATTGTTGAGGGCGCCAATTGGGTGAAGGATCAATATCTGGATCAGGGCGCAATTACCCCCTATTTCTTCCGTTTTGCGGGCTTCCAAAATAAGGTTTATATGACCGATCCCACCGCTCCGCAATCGGAGGCCTCCATCCTGAAAAAGGCCTATTCCGATCCCAATGCCAAGGCAACATTCATTATCCCCGTTTATCGGGAATATAAATAATAAAAAGAGGGCGAGCTTCGCCCTCTTTTAATACGCGGGAGATTTTTTTCATATGACCGAGCTGATTAAAAAAATCTTTATTAAAGATTATCAAAATACCGCTGATCCTGCGGTTCGCGCCCGCTATGGTGCGGTAGCAGGCGGGGTAGGAATCGCCACCAATCTTTTGCTGGCGGCGGCCAAGATCCTGATCGGCGCGCTTTTCGGCGCCATTGCGATTATTGCCGATGGTCTTAATAATTTATCCGATAGCCTCTCCTCCATTATAACGCTGATCGGCTTTAAGCTTTCGGAGCAGGCGGCGGATGAGGAGCATCCTTACGGCCATGGGCGGATGGAATATATTGCCACCATGTTGATTGCGATGGTGATGATGGTTGTGGGCTTCACGCTGGTGCAGGAATCCTTGCCGAAGATTTTGCATCCTGCCGAGGCGCAGGCCTCCTGGCTGATCTGGCTGACGCTGCTGCTTTCCATCGGCATCAAGCTTTGGCAGGGGCTTTTTTACCGCAGGATGGGCAAGATCATCCAAAGCGATACCCTGCGCGCCAACGCGCGCGACAGCATCAATGATGTGATCTCCACCGCCGCGGTGCTTTTATCCATCGCGCTGACGCCGCTGATCGGCTATAATACCGATGGAATCATGGGCGTTGGGGTGGCGCTCTTTATTATGTATTCCGCTGTTGTGTTGATGAAGGATACCATCCAGACTCTTTTGGGCGAGGGCGCCGATGCGGAACTTGGCGAGCGGCTGCGCAATGCGGTTTTGAGCTATGAAGGCGTTGTAGGCGTCCACGATCTGGAGGTGCATTGCTATGGCCCCGGGCGGATGTTTGCTTCGGTCCATGCCGAGGTTCCCGCCGAGCGGGATGTTTTGGAAAGCCATGATCTGATCGATAATATTGAGCGGGAATTGGGGGCTGAAATGGGGCTGCATCTTACCATCCATATGGATCCCATTGTTACTACCGATCCGGAGCTGGATCTGCTCCGCCGCGAGATGTTTGAAATTCTGGAGGATTATCCGCCGGTGGTTTACCATGATATGCGGCTGGTAAGGGGAACGACCCATTCCAATCTGCTTTTCGATCTGGTGGTTCCCTTTGGCTACAGCCTGAGCGATGAGGAGCTTTGCAGCCGGGTGGATGCGGCGGTAAAGGCAAGGCATGCCGACTTTTTTACCGTAATTACGGTAGATAAGGATCGGGTACGAAAAAAGGATTGACTTCCCGTTTTGGGTGGATTATACTATAATCAAAGATTAAATTTAAAGGAGTAATGACGATGAAATTAGGCGTTTTTACAGCACTTTTTCGTGATCGCAGCTTTGAGGATACCTGCAAGTATCTGAATTCTTTGGGGGTTCAGGCGGTAGAGCTGGCTTGCGGCGGTACTACCGGCAAGCATCATACCGATCCCCTGACCATTATGGATCATCCTGAAAAAATTCAGGAAATGAAGGATATCCTTGCAAAATATAATCTGGAGGTTTCGGCGGTTTCCTGCCATGGTAACCCCGTTCATCCCGATAAGGCCGTTGCCAAGGAATATCATGATGATTTCATCGGCGCCATCCTTTTTGCCGAAGCGATGGGCGTTGATACCGTTATCGGCTTCTCCGGCTGCCCCGGTGATAGCGAGGGCTCCAAGTATCCCAACTGGGTTACCTGCGCCTGGCCCGATGATTTCGGCAAGATTTTGGAATATCAATGGGAGATCATTATCAATTATTGGAAAGAAACCGCTGAATTTGCCAAAGCCCACGGCATCAAGAAGATTGCCTTTGAGATGCATCCCGGCTTCTGCGTTTATAATCCCAAGACCCTGCTGCGCATTCGCGAGGCGGTAGGCGATATTATCGGCGCCAATTTCGATCCCTCCCATCTTTTCTGGCAGGGCATCGATCCTGTTGAGGCGATTCGCGAGCTGCGCGGCGCCATCCATCATTTCCATGCCAAGGATGTTTACCTCGATCCTACCGAGATTAAAAAGAACGGCGTTTTGGATCCCGGCTCCTTCGGTAATCTGCATGAGCGCAGCTGGTATTTCCGCTCTTTGGGCTATGGCCATGATGTTCTTACCTGGAAGAATATGATGAGCGCGCTGCGGCTGGCAGGCTATGAGGGCGCAATCTCCATCGAGCATGAGGATGCCTTGATGAGCACCGAGGAAGGCCTTGAAAAGGCAATTGCCGTTTTGAAGGAATCCATGATGTTTGAGGAGCAGAATAAGGACGTATTCTGGGCCTGATTGAGATGCAGAATGCAGAATGATTAACGCATAATGCATAACGCAAAATGAATAACGAAGGAAGGCATGTGCTCATTCGAGCAAAAGCCTTTTTATTTTTTAAAAAAAGGTTGCAATTTTCGGGAAAGGTGTTACAATGGGAGCAAATGATAAAAAAGGAGAATTTCTCATGCTGCAAGCGGGTTTTTCGAGATTGGATATTACCCCTGTTTTAGGGACTTCCTTGCGGGGCTATTATGAAGAGCGGCTGGCAGACGGCGTTTTGGATCCGCTGCTGGCTTCGGCTGTTGCTTTCGACAATGGCGAGGAAAGAGCGGTAATTATGAGCCTGGATCTGATTGGGATCGGGCAGCCGCTGATGGATGATCTGCGCCAAGCGGTGGCGGATCGGCTGGCGCTTCCCAAGGAGGCGGTTTATATTGCCTGCACCCATACCCATCTGGCCCCCCATACCATTTTGGATGATGGCACCATTAAGGAGCCGGAATATATTGCTTTTTTGCAGCAGCGCCTTTGCGATACGGCAGAGCTGGCGATGAAGGATTTGGCGCCTACCGAAATGAGCTATACCCGCGGCAGGGTTGAGGGTGTTGCCTTTATCTGCCGCTATCGGATGAAGGATGGCGGGGTTAAAACCAATCCGGGCTACCAAAATCCTGATATTGTTGCTCCCATCGGCGAGGCAGATGAGCAATCCCAGCTGCTGGTTTTGAAGCGGGAGGGCAAGCCCGAGATCGGCATTGTGAATTTCCAGGTTCATCCCGATGTCATCGGCGGCTGCAAGGTATCCGCCGATTATCCCAAGTTTGTAAGAGATACTTATGAAAAACTGATCGAAAATTCCTATTGCATTTTCTTCAACGGCGCTCAGGGCGATACCAACCATTGCGATTTCAGCCGCCCGAAGGGGGATCGCACCGGCGGCTATGAGCGGGCCCGCTATATGGGCGAAAAGATTGCCTATTCGGTGATCGGTAATTATTATTTGCGGAAGCCCTTGGCGGGTGATCGGATCCGCTACGGGCAAAAGAATCTTTATACTCTGCATAATAAGGGCGAGGCGCATCAGCAGGAGGAGGCGCTGCGCATTTATGAAATTTATAAGAAAGAGGGCGGCAAGGTTGCCAAGGTAGCCGCAGATGAAAAAGGCATCGTTAAGATGGTAGAGGCGGTAAGAATCGGCAATCTGCAGGGCTTTGGAGAAGGGCGCGATCTGCCGGTTACCGCGCTGGCCATCGGCGAGGCTGTTTTCGTTGGCTTCCCGGGCGAGCCCTTTACCGAGATCGGGCGGCAGGTAAAGCAAAATTCCGATTTTACCCTAACAATCCCCACTTGCTGCTCCAATGGCTATGCGGATTATTTCCCCATGCGGGAATGCTTTGATGAGGGCGGCTATGAAGCAACCGCCGCGATCTTTGTTGGCGGAACGGCAGAGCGCCTGATTGAGGGCGCGGGTGCGCTGATTCATTCCCTTTGGGAATAAAATACGTAGCGGCTGCATTGCCCATCTTTTTGGTTTTTTATCCATTTAATACTTGCTTTTTATTTAAAAGGGGGGTAAAATGGTCTCAAGATATGTTTTTCATCAATACGGAGGTATTATTCTATGTTTAAAGTAGGTGTGATCGGCTGGGGCGGCATGGGCCATTGGCATACCAAGCTGATCCGTAAACATATTGATCGGATGGAGGTAAAGGGTGCTTACGACATCCTGCCCGAAAAGAAAGCGGATATGGAGGAAAATAATGTTATCCCCTATGATTCCGCCGAGGCGCTTTTTGCCGATCCCGAAATTGATCTGGTTATCTTAAGCGTTCCCAATAATTTTCATAAAACTTATGCCATTGATGCGCTGCGGGCAGGCAAGCATGTTCTTTGCGAAAAGCCTGTTATGATGAGCAGCGAGGAGCTGGAAGAGGTTTTGGCGGTCGCCAAGGAAGAAAATAAGATCTTTACCGTGCATCAAAATCGGCGCTGGGATCGGGATTTTCTGATCGTTAAGGAAGCCTACGATAAAGGCACCATCGGAAAGCCTTTCTATATTGAATCCAAGGTTACCGGCGGCCGCGGCATCCCCGGCGATTGGCGCTGCACCAAGGTGGCCGGCGGCGGCATGATGCTGGATTGGGGCGTTCATCTTTTGGATCAGCTGCTCTTTATGATCGATAGCCCTGTTGCCGAGGTTTATGCGCAGGTATTGAATGTAAAATATCAGGAAGTAGACGATGTTGATGACAACCTGAAGGTCTTTTTGAAATTTGCCAACGGCATCAATGCCGAGGTTGAAATCGGCACCTTCCATCTGATCGATCAGCCGCGCTGGTATATCAACGGTGATACCGGCACCCTCAAGATTCAGGATTGGGGCAGCGGCGCGGATATCGTTCGGGCGCTGGATGTGAAGATGGATTGGGAGAGCGCGGTGGTCTTTACTGCGGCCGGTCCTACCCGTACCATGGCGGCCCGCCCCAATAATTCCACCGAGGAATTCCATATCGATATCGCAGAAAAAACCACCAACTATGAGCTTCACGAAATGCTGGCCGATGCGATGGAGAGCGGCGATTATACCAAGGTTGCCGTTTCCCCCGATCAGGCGCGCAGGGTAATGAAGCTGATGGAGGCAGCATTCCGCTCCTCCAAGGAAGGCATTCTGATCAAAGAAAATATCTAAAACCAAAGCATCCATGGAGCAATCGCTCTATGGATGCTTTTATTTATCAGGAAATACTTTACAATGAGAAGAGAATTGTGTATAATTAACCTGTATAATTATAAATTATATTATAAAAGTTCTCCCAAGGAGAGTGAATAGAATGGCTGATCAGAAACGAAACATTACCGGCTCTTACCCCGGCAAAAACGGCGCGCAAAAGCCCAAAAAGGCGGAAAACCCTGCGGGCGCCTATCCCGGCGCTAAAATTCCCGCCCGCCGCGAGGTAAGCGATGCAACGGTTGTAAATATCCCTAAAATAAAGAAAACAGCGCAATTCAAGGCGGTGAATACGGCTTCTCAAAAGCAGCCCGAGCCCCTGCGGCGCCCTCAGCCGATCCGCGAGCAGCCCGAGCCCCGGCGGCAGCCTGAGCCTCAGGCCATGCAGGAGCCTGCCGAGGAGGAGCTGCGGATTCGCCGCGAGCGCCCGCAGGAAAAGCGGGTTCGCCGCGAGCGGCCGAAAATGGAGCGCCCCGCCAAGGCGGAGCAGGAGGGCGGCAAACGTTTCCGCGCCTCGATGCTCTTTAATAAAGAAACCCTGCGTAAGCTGGGGGGGACCCTTGCCTATTACGGCGGGATTCTGATTGCCAGTATTTTGCTGGCAGCCTGGCTTTGCAGCATCGGGAATGAGGTATTGGGCTTGGTGCGCCCCGATAAGGAAATAACGGTTGAAATTGCTGAGGGCAGCGGAACCAAGCAGATCGCAGCAACGCTGAAAAAGGCGGGCGTGATCGAGCATCCTTTTGTATTTCGGATGTATTGCAAGCTAAAAAAGGCCGATAGCGAGCTGAAGGATGGGGAGTTTACCCTCAACAGCAAGAATGATTATAATAAAATGATCCGCATCCTGCGGCAAAATACTGCCAATAAAACAGCGGTAAGCTTCAAAATTACTGCAGGGGATACGCAGGAGGATATTGTTGCCAATCTATGCGATACACTGGGCTATCTGGAGCGGGAGGAATTAGAAAAGGTATTGCAGACCTATGATTTCTCTGATTATAGCTTTTTGAAAAAGCTGCCTGAGCGGAATTACCGTCTGGAGGGCTATCTTTATCCCGGAAAATATGAGATGTATGAAGGGGAATCGGCGCTGGCGGTGGTTCAGCGGATTCTGGATCGTTTTGAAGAGAAGGTATTAACCGAGGAAAATCAAAAAAAGATCCGCCAATCGGATTATAGCCTGGATGAGCTGATTACCCTTGCCTCCATCCTGCAAAAGGAGGGCGGCGCCAAATCTCCCGAGGCTGCGGGCGTTTATTTCAATCGGCTGGCGGATGGCGATTTTGCGTATCTGGAATCCAATGCAGCCCTCTCCTATATCCTGCCCGCCGATCATGGCTCCATTGAAAAAGAGGATCTCAAGGTGGATGATCCTTATAATACTTATCGTAATGAGGGCCTGACCCCCGGCGCCATCTGCTCCCCCTCCGCCGATGCCATTGAGGCGGTATTGGATCCGGAGGAAACCGATGCCTTTTATTTTGCGGCGCAGGATAACGGAAAGCTGCTTTTCGCCGAAAGCGAAGCCATCCATCTGATCAATCTGAAAAAGGCCGGCAAGGATGCGCGGGGAACAGGGGTTTTGAATTGAGCATGGAATTATTAGCCCCTGCGGGCAATATGGAAAAGCTGCGCTATGCGGTATGGTATGGCGCGGATGCGGTTTATGCCGCTTATCGCTCCTTTGGCCTTCGGGCTGCCAGCGAAAATTTCGATGAGCAGGAGCTGGCCGAGGCGATCCGCTTTTGCCATGAGCGGGGAAAGAAGATTTATATTACTGTTAATATCTATCCCAATAGCGGGGATCTTGCGGCGCTGCCTGCCTTTTTTGAAATGCTGGAGAGCCTGCGCCCCGATGGCGTTATTATTGCTGATCTTGGGGTAATGGCGCTGGCCAAGCGCTATGCGCCCCATCTTCCGATTCATATTTCAACTCAGGCGAACGTAACCAATTATGAAGCTGCCATGGTTTTGCGGGAGCTGGGCGCCAAGCGGATCGTTTTGGCGCGGGAAATGCCGCTGGAGGATATTCGCCTCCTGCGGGAACGGCTGCCGCAGGATACGGAATTGGAATGTTTTGTTCATGGCGCGATGTGCATCGCCTATTCCGGCCGCTGCCTCCTTTCCGCTGTGTTGACGGGAAGAAGCGGCAATCAAGGCGCCTGCGCCCAGCCCTGCCGCTGGAAATATGCGGTTTCCGAGGAGCAGCGGGCAGGGGAATATTTCCCCATCGATGAGGATGAGCGGGGAACCTATCTTTTCAATTCCAAGGATCTTTGCCTTGCGCCTTATTTGAAGGAATTGGAGGAGGCGGGCATCTGTTCCCTGAAAATTGAAGGGCGGATGAAGAGCTTTTATTATGCCGCCTGCGTTACCCGCGCCTATCGCCGCGCTTTGGATGATCTTGCGGCAGGCAAGCCCTTCAATCCCGCGTTGCTGCGGGAGCTGCAATCGGTATCCCATCGGGATTATACCACCGGCTTTTTATTCGGCGCGCCGGATGGCGCAGCCCAAAACCCCGATAACGGCGGCTATATCCGCCGCACCGATGTTGTTGCGGTTGCAACCGAGGAGGCGGGGGTTGTTGTGCAAAAAAATAAATTCTGCCGCGGCGAAACCCTTTGGGTAATCGCGCCGGAAGGGGAGCCTTATCCCATCCTTTTGGAGCGGATGGAGGATATCGATGGCGCGCCCATTGATGCGGCGCCCCATGCGGAAATGCTTGTTCGGCTGGAGCATCCGCTGCCGCCCCATGCGATTTTAAGAAGAGAAAAAACGATTTAAAATAAAGAAAGTGAAAAAATATGAGCAATGTAACCATTCCTGCCGGATATAAACCGGCCCTCTCCCTTTATGATACCCAAAAAGCCATCGGCTTGATCAAACGTCTTTTTGAAGATATGCTTTGCGGCGCCCTCAATCTGCGGCGGGTTTCCTCGCCGTTGTTTGTGCCCTCCGCCAGCGGCTTGAATGATAATCTGAGCGGCGTTGAACGGCCGGTTCGCTTTGATCTTAAGGATACCGGTACCGATGCGGAGGTTGTCCATTCTCTTGCCAAATGGAAGCGGATGGCCCTGCGGGACTACGGCTTTCATACCGATACCGGCCTTTATGCCGATATGAACGCCATTCGGCGGGATGAGGAGCTGGATAATCTTCATTCCATCTATGTGGACCAATGGGATTGGGAAAAGATCATTACCGAGGAAGATCGCTGCCGCGCATATATTGTTGATGTTGTTGAGCGTATTGTCGGCGCCATTTGCGATACCGATCAGACGATGCGGGTAATGTTTCCTCAGCTGCAGGTTTTGCCTGAGATCCGCCGCGAGGTCAAGGTGATTACCGCGCAGGAATTGGAGGATCTTTATCCCGCGCTGACCGCCAAGGAGCGGGAAAATGCCATCACCAAGGAATATAAAACGGTCTTTTTGATGCAGATCGGCGGTAAGCTGCGCTCCGGCAAGCCGCACGATAGCCGCGCTCCCGACTATGACGATTGGGCGCTCAACGGCGATATTTTATTCTGGAATGAAACGCTGCAGCAGGCCTTTGAGATCTCCTCGATGGGAATTCGGGTCAGCCCCGAGAGCCTTGCGCGCCAGCTGGAGCTGGCGGGCTGCGAGGATCGGCGGGAGCTGCCCTTCCATAAGGCATTGCTGGCGGGCGAGCTGCCCCTGACCATCGGCGGCGGCATTGGGCAGAGCCGCCTTTGCATGCTGCTTTTGGGCAGCGCCCATATCGGCGAGGTGCAATCCTCCATCTGGGATGAAAAAACATTGAAAATCTGCAAGGAAGCAGGAATTCCGATTCTTTAATAAAATAAAAGTGGAGGGAAAGATTTATTCTTTCCCTCCGCTTTTTATCATTCAAAGCAAAGATACCAATCAATGCAGCGGCCGCCCTGCTGCTCCTGCGCTCTGATATAGGAGCGCGCCTCCTCGCGGGAGGCGGGGGGGAGGGCGAGGGTTGGCCCATCAGGCACCCAGCCGCAGGGGGTACTGCGCTCGGTTTGGAGCGCCAGCAGCGCGCGGAGCGGCTCAGTAAAATTAGCGCCGATCTCCGCAGGATAGCTGAAATGGGCGCGAATCTGCCCTGTGGGCCCCAGCAGCCAGAGATATTTTTTGCAGGATTCCAGCTTCAGGGCGCGGGCCAGCGCTCCTTGGGCATCCTGCCCCAGCGGAAAGCGGATGGGCGCAATCGGCGGCTCCGCCCGATAGCGATCCAGCGCGGCGATAAAAGCAAGATGGGAGGGGATGCGATCCTCGCTGATGCAAAGCAGCCTGCAGCCCGCTCGCGCGAAATCCCCCTGCATTTTGGCAAGCTCGATCAGCTCGGTTGCCGCAACGGGAGTAAAATCACCGCTATAATAAAAGAGCAGCCACCAATCCTTTTGAAAATCATCGGGGTATGTAAGGCGGCCTTCGGTTGTTTCCATTTGAAATCGCATTTGATCACCTCAGAATATATTATGACCTTGCCATCCACACAGTTCCATGATATAATATGAAAAATAAATGAAAGGGGGCAAAAAATGCTCCATCGCCTTTTTCGTTATAAAAGAATATGGCTGCTGCTTTTGGCGCCCTTGGGCCTTTTGTTGCTTTTGGCGGCGCGCATAAATCCTGCGCTGGCGGAAGGATATGCTGCCCGCATTTATCCGCTGTTTGCCGATTTTTTCGGCCGGATTTTTTCGGTTGTGCCCTTTTCTCTATTGGAGATTTTGATCCTTTTGGCGGGCGGGGGTGCGCTCTTCTATCTGGCTTGGGCGGTGGTCGCTGTTTTCCGCCATCGGGCAGAATGGAAGGGTCGGCTTTATCGGCTATTATTAAATATCCTTTGCACTGCTTCGGTTATTTATCTTGGCTTTGTTTTATTTATGGGGATCAATTATTACCGCGCATCCATTACCGATTATCTGGAGCTGGAGGTGCGGGAGAGCAGCAAAGAGGAACTTTATGAGCTTTGCACGCTGCTGGTTCATGAATGTAATTTCTATCGGGAGCAGCTGCCCGAGGATGGGCAAGGGGTTGCCCGCCTGCAGGATAATGGCTTTTATGAAACCGCCGATGCTGCGCGCGCGGCCTATGCGGCGCTGGAAAAGGAAATCCCGATTCTGGAGGCGGCGGATGTGAGGAATAAGCCTCTTTTGACCTCCAAGCTTTTTTCAATGGTGCTTACAACGGGAATTTACCTCCCCTTTGAATCGGGGATTAATGTTGATGTTGCGCCCCATACTGTGCCGGCAACGATGTGCCATGAGCTGACCCATTTCCGCGGCTTTATGCGGGAGGATGAGGCAAATTTTATCGGCTATCTTGCCTGCCTGCAATCCGAGCGCGCAGATTTTCGCTATAGCGGCAGCCTGATGGCTTTCGAATATGCCTTTAATGCACTTTATCGGGAGGATCAGCAGCTTGCCCAAAAGATCGCCCGCCTTTGCGGCGAGGGGATGCTGCGGGATATCGCCGCCGATGATGCCTATTGGGCGCAATATCGCAATACGGTTGTGAGCGATGCTTCGGGCGCGATTTATGAGGGGTATCTTCAATCCAATAACCAGCCCGCGGGCCTGAAAAGCTATGGCGAGATGATCGACCTGCTGCTGGCTTATTATAGGGATTTTAACGAAACTTAATAACTATATGCATAAATTACCTGCTGAAAGGCGGGTGAAAGGATATCAAAAATGTTTGAGATCAAAAAGCTGCGGGCAGATCATGTAGTCGATTTTGCCGCAGAAGAGCTTAAAAAATATTTAAGAATGATGATGCCTCAGGCGGGGGATGCGCCGAGGAAGCGGAGCAGTATCTTGCCAAGATGAGCGCCGCCTTTGATTTTGCCCGGCGGGATCTTTTGAAAAAACCCAAAAGTGTAGATCCTCAAATGGAAGGATAAAAGGGTTGCTTTAATAATCTATATGTGATAACATAAGAACAAATAAAAAAATGCGGAGGTTTATGATGTTTGAGATCAAAAAGCTGCGGGCAGATCATGTGATTGATTTTGCCGCAGAAGAGCTTAAAAAATATTTAAGAATGATGATGCCCCAGGCGGGGGATGCGGTGATCAGCTATGATCCCGCTGCCACCACCGGCTTTCGGCTGGGCCTTTTGGAGGATTTCGGCATTAAGAGCGAGGCGGAGGATCCTGTTCTGGATGATATCGTTCATATCGAGGCCGATAAAAACGGCGGCATTCTGGCGGGCAGTAACCCCCGCAGCGTCCTTTTCGCCGTTTATCGCTTCTTTAAGGAAAACGGCGCCCGCTGGCTTTATCCCGGCATTGATGGCGAATATATTCCCATTAAGGAGATTGAAGCCGTAAAATATCATAAAATGGCGGATCATCGGTTCCGCGGCCAATGCAATGAGGGCGCGGAGAGCCAGCAATGCATGGTGGAAACCATCGATTTTTATGCCAAGCTGGAAATGAACGTCTATATGATCGAATTCGATATTCCGTATTATTATTACAGCGTTTATTATAACCATAAGCATAATGAAAAGAACCGCCCGCCCGAGCCGGTATCCTTTGAGCAGGTATTGCAATGGAAGCGGGTTTGCGAGGTGGAGATCGCCAAGCGCGGCCTGCAATTCCATGATATGGGCCATGGCTGGACCGCCGAGCCCTTCGGCATTTCCTCTACCGAAGGCTGGAAGCCCAGCTCTGTGCAGGAGCTGACCGAGGAGCAGCGGGAATGCCTGGCGGAGGTCAACGGTGTGCGCGAGCTTTGGGGCGGGGTTGCCCTTAATACTAACCTTTGCATGTCCAGCCCCAAGGTGAAGGAGATTATGGCCAAGGGTGTTGCCGATTATGCCGAAAGCCATAGTAATGTTGATTTCATTCATGTTTGGCTGGCGGATGGTACCTATAATCATTGCGAATGTGCCGAATGCCGCAAGATGATTCCTTCCGATCATTATATCGGAATGATGAACGAGATTGATGCGGAGCTGACCGCCCGCAAGCTTAAGAGCCGCATTGTGTTCATCGCCTATGTGGATACCCTTTGGGGTCCCGAGCATATCACGATTAAAAACCCCGAGCGGTTCTCGCTGCTTTATGCGCCCATTACCCGCTCCTATACCTCCAGCCTGACCAAAGAAAGCAAGATCCCTGAAATTCCTGCCTTCAAGCTTAATAAATGGGAATATCCCATCTCTGCCGAGGAGAATATTGCCTTTTTGAAGGATTGGAAGCGTACCTGGAGGGGCCCCTGCTTCAGCTATGAATATCATTTCCATGTTCATCTCTATACCGATCCCGGCCAGATGGCCATCAGCCGCCGCATCTATGAGGATATTATGGCGCTGAAGGATTATGAGCTGGATGGCTATGTTGAGGATGGATCCCAACGCTGCTTCTTCCCCAATGGCTTTGCCCTTTATATCTTCGCTGCCGCATTGCTGGATCGCAATTGCGATTATGATGCGGTAATGGAGGATTATTTCCGCCATTGCTACGGCGAGGAATGGAAGGCGGTTGCCGATTATCTGCAAGCCATCAGCGATACCTTTGATTTTGCCTTTATGGAGGGCGAAAAATCAACCGATAAGGACTACGGTAAATATTATAACGCCGAGAATGCTAAAAAGCTTCTGGGGATTCCCGCCCTTACCGCTAAGGCCCGCGCCATTGCCGAGGCCCATCTCAATATGCCCAGCCGCCCGCAGACGGTTTCGATGCGGCTGCTTTTGCGCCATGCGGAATATTGCGAGGGTGTTGCCGCCTTTATGCATGAAAAAGCATTGGGCAATGCCGAAAAGGCGCGGGAGATCGGCTATAAATTCTTTGATGATTTCGGCCGCCATGAATTTGAGATCGAGCGTTATTTTGATCATGGGCTGGCAATGATCTCCCTCAATAAGATCATCCGCAAGCCGAGCAAAACGATGAATAAAATGGGCGAAAACTGATATCAAAAGGACCTTACGGAGGGTGCCCCTCTGAAGGTCCTTTTTTAATGAAAAGGCTTGCAAACAGAGGGGGATTATGATAGGATATACCTAATAACAGCATATGGAGGTGCGCGATGTTTGAAATTAAGAAACTGCGGGCAGATCATGTGATTGATTTTGCCGCAGAAGAGCTTAAAAAATATTTAAGAATGATGATGCCTCAGGCCGGAGATGCGGAGATCAGCTATGAGCCCGGCGCCAAGGAGGGCTTCCGGCTGGGTCTTTTGGAGGATTTTGGTATTAAGAGCGAGGCGGAGGATCCCGTTCTGGATGATATTGTTCATATTGAGGCCGATAAAAACGGCGGCATTCTGGCGGGCAGTAATCCCCGCAGCGTCCTTTTCGCCGTTTATCGTTTCTTTAAGGAAAACGGCGCCCGCTGGCTCTATCCCGGCATCGATGGCGAATATATTCCCATCAAGGAGATTGAAGCCGTAAAATATCATAAAATGGCGGATCATCGGTTCCGCGGCCAATGCAATGAGGGCGCGGAATATCAGCAATGCATGATGGAAACCATCGATTTCTATGCCAAGCTG
>JAZQDS010000009.1:0-31959 GCA_045546895.1 Eubacteriales bacterium
TAGCCATGTCGTTCTGTGAGCCAAGGAGTTGGGTCTAGTCATTGTCTTCCTAAGACCGCTTGGCCTCCGACTTGGTAGTTGAAACGGGCGAGGAATATGGTATAATAAAAAAAGAAAGCCCAAAGGGGGGATTGAAATGTCTAAAATCGTTGAAGAAATTAAGCATGTTGTGGATGTTACTATTCCGGAGAAGGAAGAGCTTACCCAAGGCCTGCATCCAAAGGTGGATTATGCGCTGCTGATTATGCGCAATGTTTTGGTGGGGGCGGCAACAGTTCTCTTTCTTTTATCCTTTGCAACCCATGAGGTTGGCAATTTGCTGAAGGGAATTGCTTATTTTTGCGGTGCGGCGGCCTATATTTTCGAATGTTTGGCGGTAACCGATTGTTTTTTAAAGAAGGTGCCTCATACCGAAATGTTTATGGTCTATTGCTTTGGCCCCCTTTATCTTTTGATGGGGCTGGGCTACATATTTTTGCATTAAGTTTTTCAGTTTGTTCATAAAAACTTTACGGTTATAAAATGAGAATGCAGGGAAGAATTTGGTATAATGGTGCCAAAGGAGGCGATTGCAGTGATCGGTTCTAAAAAAATAAAAAGATTTTTTATTAGTATAGCATTGTTGATTCTGGCGGCGGCTTTGTTGCTGGGCGGTATTTATCTTGCGCGGGGCTATGATGCCTATCGCGATGCATTGGAGGCAGAGCCGCTGGCGAAAAAGCTGGAGGATTTGCGCGAGGAGTCCTCCTTTACTCCGCTGGAGGAGCTGCCGCCCCTTTATCGCGAGGCGGTCATTGCAGCGGAGGATCATCGCTTTGAATATCATAACGGCATTGATCCCATTGCGCTGATGCGCGCTCTTTGGATCAATCTGCGCAGCGGCTCTCTGAAGGAGGGCGGTAGCACCATTACCCAGCAGCTGGCCAAAAATGTTTACTTTACGCAGGAAAAAACGTTGGTGCGCAAGATTGCGGAATGCTTTATGGCGCGAAAGCTGGAAAAGAATCTGACCAAGGATGAAATTTTAGAATTATATATCAACCATATTTATTACGGCAACGGCTACTATTGCATCGGCGATGCGGCGCGGGGGTATTTAGGCAAGGAGCCCGCGGAAATGAATGATTATGAATGCCTTTTATTGGCGGGGCTACCCAATGCGCCCTCGGTATATAACCCGCTGCGTAATCCCGATCTGGCAGAGCAGCGGCGGCAGCAGGTGGCCGAAAAGATGGTGCGCAATGGGGCGCTGAGCCGGCAGGATGCGGAGGCAATGAAGCATGAAACGATTTTTTAAGATCTTGATTTTGGCCTTGATCGGCACGCTGTTGATTGCTCTTTTTGCAGCGGCTTGGTATTGGAATCTGATTCCCCGCAAGACCTATACCGCCGCCCATTTCGGCATTGAGCCCCTTTTGAGCGCGGTTGACTTTGATGGGGATGGGATCGATGATTATACCGATCTGATGGAAGGCGCCCGAAAGGATGCCCAAAATCGCCCTCGCTATAACGGCGCCTATTATGACGGCGGCTATCCGCCCGAAGAGATCGGAGTTTGCACCGATGTGATCTGGCGGGCTTTTCGGGAAGCGGGCTATTCCTTTAAGGAGATGATCGATGCTGATATCGCGGCTCGCCCCGATGCCTATCCGCGGGCGCAGCAGCCTGATCCCAATATTGATTTCAGGCGGGTGCCCAATTTGCGGGTATTTTTAGAGGAATATGCCGAAAGCCTGACCCTTGATACCGCCGCCATCGAAGAATGGCAGGCGGGGGATATCATTATCTTTGGCGCCGATAAGCATATTGGCATCGTTTCCGATCGGCGCAATAAAAACGGTCGTCCCTATATTATCCATAATGGCGGCCAGCCTGCGCGGGAAGAGGATTATCTGGCGCGGGGAAAGGTAAGCGGTCATTATCGATTTCGGGGCGAAGCGCTTCCGGATGCGCTGAAAATCCCCTTTGAGCAGGTTCTTGACGAATGATGAAAAATCAAATATAATAAGATTATATTATTGGTCCGAAAGGAGAAAGACGATGTTTTGTGTAAATTGCGGATCTCAATTAAAAGAGAATGCAAAATTCTGCGAGCAATGCGGCGCGCCCGTTAATGCTGCGGAAACGCCCGCTGCAGAGCCTGCTCCTGCAGCCCCTGCTTATGAGGCGGCTCCTAATTATGAAGCAGCTCCCAACTATGAGGCGGCTCCTAATTATGAAGCAGCTCCCAACTATGAGGCAGCTCCCAACTATGAGGCAGCTCCCACCTATCAAGCGGCTCCCACCTATGAGGCAGCTCCTGTTTATCAGGCAGCGCCCGAATATCAGCAGGCAACGGTTGTTGCGCCCCAAGCGGAGGAGCGCACAACGCGCGGCAAGATTTTCAGCATCATTGCTTTTGCTTTGAGCTTATTCAATTTTTTATTGGTTTGCCTGAATCCTGTTTTAGGTGTTTTTGCTTCGGTTGCCTCGATTGTTTTGGGTGCGCTGGGGCTGAAGGGCGGCAAGCGCCCCATGGCCATTATGGGGATCGTTTTCGGCGGTGTTGTTTTGCTGATTGCTTTGATAGTTTCGGCAATCTATCTTGAAACAAATTATCATTTTTAAATTTTAATACGGGGGGATTTTATTATGATTTATTGTAAAAAATGCGGTGCCGCGCTGGAGGATGGAGCGGAATATTGCCCCACCTGCGGAGAAAAGGCGGCGGTGGAAGTAATGCCTGTTTCCAAGGAGGAGCTGCTTCCTGAGGAATATCGTCCTTTAGGAGCTTGGACCTATTTCGGCCTTTCGATTCTTTTTTCGGTGCCGATCGTTGGATTGGTTTTCCTGATTATTTTCAGCATCAGCAAGGCCAATATCAATCGGCGGAATTTTGCCCGCAGCTATTGGTGCGCCTGGATCATTGTCGGCGGCATGGTAGCATTGGTATTGATCCTTGCGCTGATTTTTGGCGGCTTTGGCCTGATGGCTTATAGAACGCCTACGCTCGATGGCGGATCAATGAATAGCGTTGTTCAGGGAATTCCTGTTGCATAATCCATAAAAAAGCAGCCGGCGGATGATTCCGCCGGCTGCAATTTTTTATGATAGGTTAAAAGATTAAATAGCCTGCTGCAATTCCGAGGGCAGCCGCGATACAAATGATGATAATGGGATGCACTTTTTTAAAGGCCATAACCGCCGAGCCGCCGAAGATCGCCAGCGAAACATAGGTTGCGGGATCCTTGAAGATGGAAAGGCTGAAGCCATTGGGAATAAAGACGGTGGCAAAGATGGTCATTACTGCCGCAGCAATCAGCCCGACTACCGCAGGCTTCAGGCCGCTCATTATCCCCTTAACAATCTTGCTTTGCTTAAATTGATCATAAATTTTAGCAACCAGCAGGATGATGACAAAGGAGGGCAAAACAACGCCGAGCGTTGCGCAGGCGGCGCCAAGAATGCCGCCCATTTCGGAGCCTACATAGGTAGCAATATTGATGGCAAAGGGGCCGGGGGTGGATTCGCTGATGGCGATGAAATTAACAATTGCCGAGGGCTCCAGCCAGCCATGGGCAATTACCTCCTCCTGAATGAAGGGAAGCATGGCATAGCCGCCGCCGACCGTAACGGCGCCGATTTTAAAGAAAGTCCAGAAAAGCTCTAAATAAATCATGCTTTTTTGCTCCTCCTTTCAATGATGATGGAGGAGATCAGCCCGAAGGCGGCGCAGCCCAGCAAAACAAAGAGGATGGGCAGATCGAAAAAGGCGGTGCAGATCAGCGCGCCAGCCATAACAATATAGCTGATGATGCCCTTGGGGCTTTTTTTATACATAGTCCAGAGCGCTTTTAAAATCAGCGCCAAAACGCCCGCCCGAATGCCGTTGAAGGCGTATTGCACCGCTTTGAGCGCTTGAAATTGCCGCAAGAGCGCGGATACCAAAAGGATGATTGCAAAGGAGGGCAAAACAACGCCGAGCGTTGCAAAGAAAGCACCGAAAAAGCCCGCCACCCGATAGCCGACAAAGGTAGCGCTATTGATGGCGATGGGGCCGGGGGTGGATTCCGCAATGGCAACAATTTCGAGGATATCATCATCGGTAATCCATTTTCGATTTTCCGCGACCTCCCGCTGAATCAGCGGGATCATGGCATAGCCGCCCCCAAAGGTAAAGGCACCGATCTTTAAAAAGATGCCAAACAGCTGCATAATTGTTTTGAAACGATTTTTCATCCGCAAGCTCTCTTTCTTATTTATCTTCTAATATTATACACAAATTTCAAAATAAAGCAATAAAAAAACCGCCAAAGGCGTTTTTTTATTCTTAATAGATATAAACGTTGACCGGTCTGCGGCCGAAGCGATAGGCTTCAGCGCGGGTATTTACGCAGATATCGATCTTATAGCCCTTGATGGCGCCGCCGGTATCGGCAGCAATGGCGGTACCGTAGATATAGCTGCCATCGGGGGTTTCAACATAGACCTTGGTGCCCAGCGGGATTACGCGGGGATCCACCGCAACAACACCCCATTTTGCAGGGCGGCCGCTGGCGGTGGTGCCGCCGGCGGAATAGGCGGTAGCAGTCATGGTAACAACCTTTTTATAATTTTTCGGCGCCTTGGAGGAGCTGAGGAAGGTTTTCTTCGCCTTGGTTCCTACCAAGATGATTTTATCGGTAGGCTCTTGAAGAACCTCGCTATCGATCAGCTCTCGATCCGATTCTTCGCCGTTTACATAGGTAACGCGATAGGTCTTTTTAAGCTTTCCTTCAGCGCCCTTTTGCTTTATCTTGGTATCGCCCGCATAAAGCTGATCGGTTTCAACCCGCTTGGTATCGAAATCGATCGATTCGGTAACGGTGATTTCTTCGGCGGTTACCCGATCCAGGCGGATCTTCATCCCGCTCTCGAGCGCAGCCTCGGGCTCGGCGCTTAAAAGATCCTCGGTGCCTGCGGTCAGCCCCGCCTTTTTCAAGGCATCGGCAACAGTCCCGCCGGTCATCATAAGCGAATGCTCCTTGCCATCGGCCTCGATGGTAACAGGGAAAGCGCGCAGAATTTTAAGAACAATCCGGCTACCCTCCTCGCTAAGGATGGTTTCATCCGCCTCGCCCAAGGTAAGCCCGCTTTTTTTCAAAAGGGTTTCTTCATCGGTAAAGATGGCATGAAAATCGGCGGCAAGCGTATCATTATCATAAATTTCAATTTTGCGGATGCTTACGGTAATGACCGACATCAGCATCGATAAAATCAAAACGCTGCAAACCGCCGTAATTGCAGCGCGGCGTCTGGCGCAAAAGCGCATTGCCCGCGCGGCAATCGGCTTTGCTTTCGCGGCCTGACCCCCGAGGAAGGAGGCTGCTTTTTGCCAAAGGCTGCGAAGCGTTTCCTTTATAGAATTCATAACATTTCTCCTTTTTCGCGGCAGAAAATTTTACTGCCCTTATTTTGGATTCGTTATTTCCAAATTATGCATTTCAGCTTGGTTTAATTACAATTCAACGAAAAATAATTACAAAACCGTAACATAGTATAGTCGATAAAGGGAGAAAAGTCAAGCCTTTTTGGGCAAAAAGTAACAAAGTTGTAACAAATTCAGGGCAAAAAGCACAAAGAAGCGGGAGGATTTTTGGTAAAAAAAATCCTCCCGCGGGAATTAATGATAGGTAATTGGTAAAACGAATAGGTAAACGGCTGCAAATTGCAAAAGGGAGCCGATCAGCGCAAAAAGATGCCAAAGGAAATGCATATAGGGCCCTCGCCGCCGGTAAAAGATCAGCCCGCCGGTATAGAAAAGGCCGCCGCCCAGCAGATAATAAAAGCCGGCCGGGGGCATTTTGGAGAGCAACGGGGTAATGGCAAGGATGATGGCCCAGCCCATCAGAATATAAATAAGAGTTGAAATGCGTTTAAAGCGATTCAGCGCAATGGAGCCGAAAACAATGCCGATGGCAGCCAGCGCCCATTGCAGCCCGAAAACGACCCAGCCCAGCGCCCCTTTCAGGGTAATCAGCGAGATCGGGGTATAGGTTCCCGCGATCAGCAAAAAGATGGTGGCATGATCCAGAATGCGAAAGACCTTTTTGGCGCTGCGGTTGGTAAGGGCATGGGAGAGGGTGGAGATGGTATATAATATGATCAGCGCTCCGCCGTAGACCGCGCCGGCGACTACCGCCCAGGCATCGCCCTTTTGCGCCGAGCGAAGGATCATCATAATCAAAGCGTAGATGCCGAATAAGGCGCCGAGGCCATGGGTAACGGCGCAGGCGATCTCTTCCTTTAAAGGATAATAAACCGGAGTGCAGCGTTCCTGCTTGATGGAAGGCTTCATCGCTTAAGATAAATAGCGAACGGAACGCTCCACCGCGTCCTTCGCATTTTTCCAATCTTCTTTTTCATAGCGGTAATCAAATTTTTTGCAAAACCAATCCAGATCCTCCCGTAAGGTTTCCAGATATTTTTGATTGCAGCCCGCCAGCGCGGCTGCAAAGCCTGCCCGCTCCTTTTTGGGAAGCTCGCGCTCGCTCATCTCCAAAAGCCTTGCGCTATGGGTTTTGCAAAAATACTGCTGCTCCGCAAAAAGGGTGCGAAACGCCTCATCGGAGGAATAAAGATAGCAAATATTATCCAAAAGTCGATCCATAAATTGGCCCATTCTGCTGCAAAGATAGCAGCTCTTGCGGGCGGCCGCATAGCCGGCCGAGGCTTTTTTGCCATCGCCCTTGAAAAGCTTTCCCTCCAGCTCCGCCAGATGGGTTTCCAGCATCAAAGCCATCGGCAATTTATTACCGCCGGCAAACATCCGCTCCAAATGAACCTTGCAAAATCCTTTTTTATTGGTTTCCTTTCGGATATCCGGCTCCATCATGGCGGCGCCTAAAATTCTGCTGATTTCATCTGCCTCCAAAAGATTGCGCAAGCTGCATATCGGGCAGCCGCATCGCTCCTCGAATGCTTCCTTAATCTTAATCGAATATATTTTTTCGGCCATAAGTAATTCCTTTCTGTAACACCCTTCGCCCCAAAATCATAGGATAACATGACAAGAGGATAAAAGCCAATCGGCTTCATAATCCTCTCGTTACCTCAAATAAGGGAAAAGGAGGAAATGCACATGTGCGGTTGCTTCAATGATCTCTTTGAGAACAACAGCTGTTGGATCATTATCTTGATCGTAATCCTGCTCGTTTGCTGCTGCAACGACTAAAAATGGCGCATCTTCCGGCGGTTGCACCCTCAGCGTATCGCATACGCCCTCGGTCTGACCGCCGAAAGCTGCATCTGTTTCAAATCGTTTTTTGCTCAGCATACCAAAAATCGAGAAAAGCTTCCCGCTTCCGGCGGGAAGCTTTTTGCTTCGTTATGTTTTGCTTTTATTCTTCGAAGAGCGTTACCTGATGATCGGGCAGATCCTGACGGCGCAGCAGGTGGCCCACCGCAGGCAAATTCTTGGTACGGTAATAGGAAAGATTGGTCAAGCCTGCGGCGGCAACCGTTGTTGCCTCCGCGAGGGTATGCTTTCCTTTTTGGGTCATAACGCTGACGCCCTGCGTTGATTTGGTCGTTTTTTGCGGGATCAGCGCGGAATTGACAACCAAGCCCTTTTGATTGGAAGAGATCAGCAGCAGATCGCAATCCTCCTTCAGCGCCATCGCGCCGATCAGCGGGGATTTATTGCCAAAGGCATTAATCAGGCGGCGGCGGTTGGTAACTGTTTTATAGGATGAAAGGGCAACCTTGCCGACCTTTCCGTTTTCAAAGAAGAAGAGCATATCTCCGCTGTAATCGGTAGTAACCGCCATGGCAAGCACCGATTCATCCTGCTCCATTTCCAATTTGGCGGGCAGGTAATCGCCCATCAGGCTGGCTTTGGTATCTTCAAAATCATAGCCATGGGCCTTATAGGCATTGCAGGCGGAGGTAAAGAAGATCAGCTCGGCCTTATTGCTTGATTCGAAGGAGCAATTCAAGGAATCGCCGTCCTTATATTTTTGCGCGCTGTTCATCCGCAGGGAATTGGGCTGGATCTTTTTGAAATAGCCCTCCTTGGAAAGGAAGTAGGTGACAGGGTAATCCTCGATATGCTCGGTTTCATCGATTTCCTCGATCTGATCCTCATAAACCAATTCGGTTTTGCGGGGGGAGGCATATTGCTTTTTCACCCGCTTGAGATCCGCCTCGATCATACGATGAATTTTGGTGCGGCTCTTGAGGATCGCCTCCATATCAGCGATCTCCTTTTCCAGATTGGCAATATCCTCCAGACGATGAAAAATATACTCCTTATTTAAATAGCGCAGCTTGATATTGGCGATATATTCCGCCTGAATTTCATCGATGCCGAAGCCGATCATCAGATTGGGAACAACCTCTTCATCATGCTCTGTTTCCCTTACGATTTTGATGGCCTTATCGATATCCAGAAGGATTTTTTTCAGGCCCTGCAGCAGATGCAGCTTTTCCTTCGCCTTTTGCAGATTATAATAGGTACGCCGCTTGATACATTCGGTACGATAGGCAACCCATTCCTCGATCAGGGCGCGTACGCCCAAAACCTGCGGCGTTCCGCCGATTAAAACATTGAAATTGCAGCCGAAGCTATCCTCCAGCGGGGTTATTTTAAAGAGCTTTGCCATCAGCTTTTCGGGATCAGTGCCGCGCTTCATTTCGATGGTGATGCGCATACCGGTTTTATCCGACATATCCTTAACATCATTGATCTCCCGCAGCTTGCCTGCCTTATAGAGCTCAACGATTTTATCGATGATGGCTTCAACGGTCGTGGTATAGGGAATCTCGGTAATATGGATAATGCCGCCCTTGGGCTCGATTTCATATTTGGCGCGAACACGAATGGAGCCGCGGCCGGTTTCATAAACCTCTTTGATCTGGGATTGATGGACCAGCAGCTTGCCGCCGGTGGAAAAATCAGGTCCGGGCAGGGTAAGCTCCAGCGGATGATCGGGGTTTTCCATCAGCGCGATAACGGTATCGCAGACCTCCGCCAGATTAAAGGAGCAGATATTGGATGCCATGCCGACCGCAATGCCCTGATTGGGGGTGGTCAGGATGGTAGGAAAGGAGATCGGGAGCAGAGAAGGCTCGGTAGTGGAATTATCGTAGTTGGGAACAAAATCCACCGTATCCTTATCAATATCATCAAAAAGTTCCTTGCAGATGGGCGCCAGCTTTGCCTCGGTATAGCGGGAGGCGGCATAGGCCATATCCCGCGAATAGACCTTGCCGAAGTTGCCCTTGGATTCTACAAAAGGAAGGGGCAGCGCTTCATTACCGCGGGAAAGACGCACCATAGTTTCGTAAATTGCGCCGTCGCCATGGGGATTGAGCTTCATGGTGGCGCCAACGATATTGGCGCTCTTTACCAGCCCGCCGTTGAGCAGGCCCATTTTATACATTGTATAAAGCAGCTTGCGGTGAGCGGGCTTCAGACCATCGATCTCGGGAATCGCGCGGGAGAGGATTACGCTCATGGCATAAGGCATATAATTGGTTTCCAACGTTTCAACAACGCCCCGCAGGATCGGCTCTTTTTCAATATATACTTTTTCGGTTGTTTTTTTCTTTTTCATGGCTTCTCCTGATTATTAATCTTGTCGCCTTAAGAAAGATCCAGATCATCAAGATAAAGATGACCGTTGGCGGCGATATATTCTTTTCGCCCTGCAAGGTTGTCCCCCAGCAGGATATCAAACATCGCTGCTGTTTCCTCAACGCCGGAAGGGGTTACCCGAATCAGGCGGCGGGTTTCGGGGTTCATGGTAGTCTGCCACATCATGTCCGGCTCATTTTCGCCCAGACCCTTGCTGCGCATAATCTTCAACTTATGGCCCTCCGCCTTTTGCAGAATTTCCTCTTTTTCTTTTTCGGTATAGGCAAAGTAGGTGGCCTTTTTGGTGGAATCGGTAATCTCAAAGAGGGGGGATTCTGCAATATAAACATAGCCTTTCTCGATGAGGGTGGGGGTAAGGCGGTAGAGCATCGTCAGAATAAGAGTACGGATCTGGAAGCCGTCCACATCCGCATCGGTGCAGATGATGATCTTATTCCAGCGCAGGGCATTGAGATCAAAGGGCGGGATCCCCTTGGCGGTTTTGCCGCTGATCTCTACCCCGCAGCCCAATACCTTCAGCAGATCGGTAATAACATCGCTTTTAAAAATTTTGGCATATTCCGCCTTCAGGCAATTGAGGATCTTGCCGCGCACCGGCATAATCGCCTGAAAATTGCTGTCACGCCCCTGCTTGCAGGAGCCCAGCGCGGAATCACCCTCAACGATATAGATTTCCCGCTTGCTGATGTCCTTGGTTTGGCAATCAACAAATTTTTGAATACGATTGGCAATATCAATGGAGCCGGAGAGGGTCTTTTTGATATTGATCCGCTCTTTTTCGCTTTTTTCCCGCGCCCGCTTATTGATCAATACCTGATTGGTAATCTTTTGGGCTTCATTAGGATTTTCGGTAAAATAAATCTTTAAATTTTGCCGCAGAAAGTCGGTGGTACATTCCTGAATAAATTTATTGGTAATGCTTTTTTTGGTTTGGTTTTCATAGGAGGTAACGGTAGAGAAGCAATTGGTTACCAGCACCAGGCAATCTGCCACATCCGCAAAGGTAACCTTGCTTTCACCCTTATTATATTTTCCATTGTTCTTGAGATAGGCATCCACCTCCGCAACAAAGGCTGCGCGGGCAGCCTTATCGGGCGCGCCGCCATGCTCCAGATAGCTTGAGTTATGATAATATTCCAGAAGGTTGACACGATTGGAAAAGGCAACGCAGCAGGAAAGCTTGACCTTATAATCGGGGCGATCTTCCCGATCGCGGCCGATTCGCTCGTCCTGCCAAAAAACAGGGACGGAAAGGGCGTCCTCGCCCAAAAGCTCGCGGGTATAATCCAAAATCCCTGCCTCATAGCAATATTCCTTGGTATCAAAGCCCTTTTCCAGCTCATCGCGGAAATGGAAGGTCAGCCCGGCATTAACAACTGCTTGCTTTTGCAGGATATCCTCATAATAGGAGCGATCAATGGCAATATCGGTAAATACCTCGCGATCGGGCTTCCAATGGATGATGGTGCCGGTACGTTTGCCCGAATAGGGTTCCTCCGAAAGACCTCCGATATTAAAGCCTTTTTCAAAATGAAGGCTGTATTTTTTGGCATCGCGATAAACGGTAACATCCATATATTCCGAGGAGAATTGAGTGGCGCAGGCGCCGAGGCCGTTGAGGCCGAGGGAATATTCATAATTCTGCCCCTGATTGGTATTATATTTACCGCCCGCATAAAGCTCGCAGAAGATCAGCTCCCAATTAAAGCGATTCTCCCGCGCATTATAGCCAACCGGCGTTCCTCGCCCGAAATCCTCAACCTCCACCGAGCCATCGCGATAGCGGGTAACAATGATCTTATTACCATGCCCCTCGCGCGCCTCATCGATGGAATTGGAAAGGATTTCAAAAACGGCATGCTGGCAGCCGTCCAGCCCATCGGAGCCGAAAATAACACCCGGACGCAGGCGAACGGTATCCGGCCCCTTCAGCTGAACAATACTTTCATCGGTATAGTCGTTTTTTCTTGCCATGAGATCCTCCGATAATTTTTTTATAACCAATATATTATACTATTTTTTATTTCCCTTGTCAATTAACGAGTAGGAATAGAAACTTTTTTAAAAAAACTCTTGAAATATAGCAGAAAAAGAGGTAAAATATTATACTAATAAACTATATCTAAAAGGAGAAGGATGTATGAGTTACGCAAGCAAGGTTTTGAAAGAAGCGCTGACCTTTGATGATGTTTTGCTGGTCCCCGCTAAGAGCGAGGTTCTGCCGAATATGGTTAAGCTCAATACAAAGCTGACCAATAAGATTAAGCTGAATGTGCCGCTGATGAGCGCTGCGATGGATACCGTTACCGAAAGCAAGATGGCGATTGCCATGGCCCGCGAAGGCGGCATCGGGGTTATCCATAAGAATATGACGATTGAGCAGCAGGCCGAAGAAGTTCTTCGAGTAAAGCGCAGCGAGAACGGCGTTATTCATGAGCCCTTCTATCTTTCTCCTGATAATTATGTCTATGAAGCCGATGCGCTGATGGGCAAATATAAAATTTCCGGTGTTCCCATTTGCGAGGGGGATAAACTGGTAGGTATCATTACCAATCGGGATATGCGGTTTATGACCGATTTCAATGTAAAGATCTCTACCGTTATGACCCCCGAGGATCGGCTGGTAACTGCGCCGGTCGGAACAACTTTGGAAGAGGCCAAGATCATCCTGCAAAAGCATCGGGTGGAGAAGCTGCCGCTGGTGGATGAGATGGGCAAGCTGGCCGGCCTCATTACCATTAAGGATATCGAAAAGGCAGTGAAGTATCCCAATTCCGCCAGAGATGAGCAGGGGCGCCTTCTTTGCGCTGCAGCGATCGGCATTACCAACGATGTTTTGGATCGCGCCGGTGCGCTGATCGAGGCAGGGGTTGATGTATTGGTATTGGATTCTGCCCACGGCCATTCTGCTAATATTATGAAAACCATTAAATTGGTAAAAGAAAACTTCCCCGACATTCAGCTGATTGCCGGTAATATTGCCACCGCTGAGGCGGCAGAGGATCTGATCGATGCAGGTGCAGATGCTGTTAAGGTTGGTATCGGCCCCGGCTCGATCTGTACGACCCGCGTTGTTTCGGGCATCGGTGTTCCCCAGCTGACCGCTGTTATGGATGTGGCAGAGGTTTGCACCCGCCGCAATATCCCCCTGATTGCCGATGGCGGTATTAAGTATTCCGGCGATATTGTGAAGGCCATTGCCGCCGGTGCGGATGTTATTATGATCGGCTCTCTTTTGGCCGGCTGCGAGGAAAGCCCGGGCGAGGAGGAATTGTTCCAAGGCCGCCGCTTTAAGACCTATCGCGGTATGGGCTCCATGGCTGCAATGGCCAAGGGCTCTGCGGATCGCTATTTCCAGAACGGCACCAAGAAGCTGGTTCCCGAAGGGGTTGAAGGGCGTGTTCCTTTTAAGGGCATGATGGGAGATACTGTGTTCCAGCTGATGGGCGGCTTGCGCTCCGGCATGGGCTATTGCGGCACTGCAACCATCGAAGATCTGAAAAAGAACGGTAAATTCGTTAAGATTACCGGTGCAGGCCTCAAAGAAAGCCATCCCCACGATATTCATATTACCAAGGAAGCTCCCAACTATACTTCCGATGCGAAATGAGGTAGAAAATGAAAGATCATGCATTGATTGATCATCTGGCAGCGCTCTCCCGCCTCTCCTTTGATGGAGAAGGAAAAGAGCAAATGAGCAAAGATATGGAAAGCATTATGAAGCTGATGGATACCATCACCGAGCTGGAAATTTCCGAAGCAGACTATCCCCTTGAAGCTGAAGGCGGAATGGAATTGCTGCGGGAGGATGAGCTGAAGGCCTCCATGCCTGTTGAGGATGCATTGGCCAATGCAAAGGGCAAGCTGTACCATTTCATTGCGGTTCAGAAATTGATGGATTGAGGTACAGAACGATGAATTTGCATTTAAAATCGATAAAAGAACTGCGCGCGCTGCTGGACGGCGGCGATATTACCGCTCAGGAACTTACGCAATATTATCTGGATCGTATCGAAAAGCTGGATCCTACGATTCATGCTTATATTACCGTAAACGAAAAAGCAATGGAGCAGGCGGAGCTTGCCCAAAAGCAGATCGAGGCCGGTACGGCCGGCCCGCTTACAGGGATTGTGCTTGGTATTAAGGATAATATCTGCACCAAAGGCTTGCGCACCACCTGCGCCTCCAAAATGCTGGAGGATTTTGTTCCCACCTATCATTCCACCGTTGCAGAGCGGCTGGAGCAGGCGGGCGCCATCTTCATCGGCAAATTGAATATGGATGAATTTGCCATGGGCGCATCAACGACCACCTCTTATTTTGGCATTACCCGTAATCCCTATGATACCGAGCGGGTTCCCGGCGGCTCCTCCGGCGGCAGTGCTGCGGCGGTTGCGGCAGGGCTCTGCGTTGCTTCGCTGGGAAGCGATACCGGCGGCTCTATCCGCCAGCCGGCTGCATTTTGCGGCGTTACCGGCCTGAAGCCGACCTATGGCAGAGTTTCTCGCTCCGGTTTGGTTGCTTTTGCCTCCTCGCTGGATCAGATCGGCCCCATTGCCAAGAGCGCGCGGGATTGCGCGATCTTGCTGGATGCCATCTCAGGCGAGGATGAAATGGATATGACCTCTCGCCCCTCCGAGCCGGTAGCGGAAAGCATCGGCGCTCCGATCGAGGGTACGGTGATCGGCGTGCCGAAGGAATACTTCGGCGAGGGGCTCAACCCCGAGGTGCGCGCCGCGGTGGAAAATGCGATCAATACCTATAAAGAAATGGGCTGCATCATTAAGGAGGTTTCTATGCCCTCCCTGCAATATGCGATCCCCGCTTATTATTTGATTGCCTCCGCTGAAGCTTCTTCCAACCTTGCGCGCTACGATGGCGTTCGCTATGGCCATCTGAGTAAGGCGGGCGAAAGCTTTGATGAGCGCCTGATCGCTACCCGCAATGAGGGCTTCGGCGATGAGGTGAAGCGCCGCATCCTTTTGGGAACCTATGCGCTTTCCAGCGGCTATTTTGATGCCTATTATAAAAAGGCTGCGCTGCTGCGGCGGCGGATCCGCAAGGAATATGAAGAAATCTTCAAGACCTGCGATTGTATCATTACCCCGACCGCGCCCGATCCTGCCTTTAAGATCGGCGCCAAGAGCGAGGATCCTACCGAAATGTATCTGGCGGATATCTATACTGTTACCGTTAATATTGCGGGCCTGCCCGCAGTAAGTACCACCTGCGGCTACAGCAGCGAAGGAATGCCCATCGGCATGAGCATCGTTGGCAAGGCCTTTGCAGATGGCGAGATTTTGAATATGGCCGATGCCTTCGAAAAAAAGTTCGGTTATATTCTAAACGATTTCTGCTTGTAATCTGAATCGGATTGTGTTAAAATAGAATAAGAAAGCAAGGAAATGCATATTTTGCATTTCCGGCTTTCAACCAGAGGGTTGCCTTTCCAAGGCAGTGCCTTCGGATGATGAGAGACGGGTGCGGCGCAATAGGCGTGCCGTGAACCATGTCAGGCGGGGAACCGAGCAGCATTAAGCGGATCTTCGTCTATGTGTGCCGAGTTCCTGTTTTGAGTCCGGCGGCACTGTCTTGTAAAGGTAACCCTCCGTTTTATTTTTATGCATCGGTATCGGGCAGTCTTTTTCCGCCGCTTCGCTTTGAAATGCTCGACCATACACAAAGTATGCTCTGCGCTTTCAGAGCAAAGCAACAAAAAAATCCAAGCCCGCTCCCGATCCATAAAAATAAACCGGAGGGTTATGGGCAAGGAGAAACGGCAGTCTTTTTCCTCCGCTTCGCTTTGAAATGCCCGACCATACACAAAGTATGCTCTGCGCTTTCAGAGCAAAGCAACAAAAAAATCCAAGCCCGCTCCCGATCCATAAAAATAAAACGGAGGGTTATGGGTAAGGAGAAACGGCAGTCTTTTTCCGCCGCTTCGCTTTGAAATGCTCGACCATATAAATCGAAAACAACAACCAACAAGAGGAGAACAAATGTATCAGGCATTATATCGTAAATACCGCCCGCTGACCTTTTCGGATGTTATCGGGCAGGAGCATATTGTTCGAACCCTTCGGGCGCAGATTGCCGATGGGAATATTTCCCATGCCTATTTATTCTGCGGTACCCGCGGCACCGGCAAAACCAGCTGCGCCAAGATCTTGGCGCGGGCGGTCAATTGCAGCGCGCCCGATCGAGGCGATCCCTGCAATGAATGCCCCGAATGCAGCGGAATTTTGCGGGAAGCAACGATGGATGTTGTTGAGATTGATGCCGCCACCAACACCGGTGTTGGGGATGTGCGGGAGCTGCGGGAGGAATTGATTTATGCGCCTGCCGCGGTAAAATATCGGGTCTATATCATCGATGAGGTTCATATGCTGAGTAATCAGGCATTCAATGCGCTGCTGAAAACGCTGGAGGAACCGCCCGCCCATGTAATCTTTGTTTTGGCAACCACCGAAATCCATAAAATCCCCGCGACTATCCTTTCCCGCTGCCAGCGCTTTGATTTCAAGCGGCTGACGCCTGAGCTGATCAAGCAGCGGCTTTGCTATGTTGCGGAGCAAGAGGGTTTCGAATTGGCGGAGGATGCCGCCGCTCTGCTGGCGCGGCTGGCCGATGGTGCCATGCGCGATGGCTTATCCCTTTTGGATCGTTGCCGCAACGGTCAAGAGGCGGTAACGCTGGAACGGGTAGAGCAGATTGTAGGCATTTGCGGAAGCGAGCAACTGATGGAAGCGGTAAGGCTGGCTTGGGCAAAGGATGCAACCGGCTTATTGAAATTTTATAAAAATGCGCGGGAGCGCTATGCGGGCCCCGCCCAGATCTTTGGTGATCTTTCCGCGTTGCTGCGGGATCTTTTGATCTGCAGCGTAAGCGAGCATCCCGAAGAGCTGATTGAATGCGATGCCAAGGAATTGCAGCAAAAGATCATTCTTTCAAGAGAATTACCGACCGCCTGCATCATGCGGATGATGCGCACCCTGCAGGATGGCATTTGGGAATTGGGGCGAACAGCCGATAAAAGTCTTTCGGCGGAGATGACATTGATCTCCCTTTGTCGCGAGGAATTGGGCGAGGATATTGCCTCTCTCAGCGCGCGGATTGCGCGGCTGGAGCGGGGCGTTCCGATGCAGCCCGCCATGCAGCAGCCGATCACCCCGCCGCCTGCGGTAACCGAAGCGCCGCCCGCCGCAACCGAAGCGCCGCCTCCGCCGATGGAGCCGGATGCGGAGGAAGAGGGCGGAGCCTGCCCCTTTTGGGAGGGCTTTCGTCAAGCGCTGGAGGATAACGGGAATATGAACCTGCTGGGCTTCCTGCTGGATATTGAGCCGCAGGTAAAGGGCGATCAGCTGATTTTGCGCTCGGAGCAAAAAATCTGCATTGATTTCCTTTCGATGCCCAATGAAAAGGCGGCGCTGGAGCGCGCGGCGGAGCAGGCAAGCGGAAGGAAATACAAAATTATTTTAAATTTGGCAGAGGCCGCCATCGCGGCGGATGATCCTTTGCAGGAGCTTATAAAGGAGAATGAACAATGAAAGCAAGATTACCCGAAGGTTATAATATGAAGCAGGGCGATATGATGCGGCGTGTGCAGAAAATGCAGGAGGATATGCAAAATGCGCAGGCTGAGGTGGAAGCTACTGTTTTTGAGGCTGCCGCAGGCGGCGGCGCTGTAAACGCCAAGATCAACGGCAAAAAGGAACTGCTGGAGGTAAAAATCGATCCCGAGGTTGTTGATCCCGATGATGTTGAAATGCTGGAGGATCTGATCGTTGCAGCGGTAAATGAAGGTATGAAGCAGGCGGATGCGGCGCTGGAAAGCAAGATGGGCGCCATCACCGGCGGCATGAATCTGCCCGGTATGGGCGGTCTCTTTTAATCGCCATGCCGAATATCGCGCAGCTGAATAAACTAATAGAGCAATTTGGCAAGCTGCCGGGGGTTGGCGCGAAAACCGCGCAGAAAATGGCTTATTTTATTCTGGCGCAAGGGGATGGGATGGTAAAGGAATTTGCCGATACCCTGCTGGCCTCCAAGGATCTGATCCATTGCTGCCCCCGCTGCCAAAATCTGACCGATCAACCCCTTTGCCCCATTTGCAGTGATGAACGGCGGGCGAATGCCATTTGTGTTGTTGAAAAGCCGGAGGATGTTGAGGCCATGGAGCGCACACGCACCTTCAACGGCAGCTATCATGTTTTGCATGGGCTGATTTCGCCGGTCAACGGCATCGGCGCGGAGCAGCTCAAGATCAAGGAGCTGCTGCATCGGGTGGCGGAAGAATCGGTTGAGGAGATTATTCTTGCCACCTCGCCGAATGTGGAGGGGCAGGCAACGGCATTATATTTGAATAAGCTGCTCAAGCCCTTTGAAATCAAGGTAACGGGGCTTGCGCTGGGAATCCCTGTTGGCGGGACTTTGGAATATGCCGATAGCCTTACCTTAACCCGCGCGATGGAAAACAGGAGGACATTTGAATCATGAACAGCTATAAAACAAGAGGAACCTGTTCCCGCAAAATCTTTTTTGAGGTTGGGGAAGACGGCAGCCTTCATGATGTTACATTCGAAGGCGGATGCAACGGCAATCTGCAGGGCATCGGCGCTTTGGTCGAGGGCATGCATATTGACGAGGCCATTGCAAAGCTTTCGGGAATCTGCTGCGGCTTTAAGGGAACATCCTGCCCCGATCAGCTGGCAGAAGCATTGAAAGAATATAAAAATAAATAAACGGCAAAAATCTAAAAACAGCCGCTTTTGCGGCGGAAACGGAGACGACGATGGATTATTTAGCAGAATATGAGCGTTGGTTATCTTATTATGAATTAGACGGTCGTTTAAAGGCGGATCTGATTGCTGCCCATGGCAATGATGATGAGATTCGCTCTCGCTTTGGCTGCGACCTTGCCTTTGGTACCGCAGGCCTGCGGGGAACGATGGGCGGCGGCACCAACCGCATGAATATTTATACCGTTCGCAGAGCTTCGCGGGGCTTTGGCAATTATATTGTCAGCCTCGGTAAGGAAGCAATGGAACGGGGGATGGTAATCGCTTATGATTGCCGCAATAACGGCAAGCGTTTTGCGATGGAAACTGCCCTGACCTTCTGCGCGCTGGGAATTCATGTTCGCTTGTTTGACGCCCTGCGCCCTACTCCGGAGCTTTCCTTTGCCATCCGTGATTTCGGGGCGATCGGCGGCGTAAATATTACCGCCTCCCATAATCCTAAGGAATATAACGGCTATAAGGCTTATTTTGAGGATGGCGCCCAGATTTCGGGCGATCAGGCGGATTTCATCCAGAATGAAATGAAGAAGGTTGACCCGCTGAATGTTGAGACCATGAGCGAGGAAGAGGCGCTGGAAAAGGGCCTTTTGGAGATGATCGGCGAGGAAACCGATCAAAAATATCTTGCGCGGGTATTGGCGGAAAAAATGCCGTTGGGCGAGCTGAAGCCCGAGGCGCAGGAGCTTTCCATCGTTTATACCCCCTTCCACGGAACGGGCTATAAATTGGTGCCGGAGATCTTTAAGGCGCTGGGCGCCAATGTTTATTTTGTTGAAGAGCAGATGGTGCCCGATGGCGATTTTACCACCGTTCAGAGCCCCAATCCTGAGGAAAAGGAAGGCTTTGAGCTGGGGCTGAAATTGGCCGAAAAGGTTGGCGCCGATCTGATTATTGCTACCGACCCCGATGCTGATCGGGTAGGCGTTGCAGCAATTAATGGGGATCAGGTAACCTATTTTACCGGCAACCAGATGGCTGCTCTGCTGATTGATTTTATCATTCAGGTAGAGCGTGAGGCAGGCATTTTGCCCGCAAAGCCTGCGGTTGTTTCAACCATTGTTTCCTCCAAGCTGCCCAAAAAGATCTGCGCAGAAAACGGCGTTGATTATTTTGAGGTTTTGACCGGCTTCAAATATATCGGCGAGATGGTAGAGCGCTTTAAGGCCGAGGGCAGCCACGAATATCTCTTTGGCTTTGAGGAAAGCTATGGCTACCTGAAGGGGGATTATGCCCGCGATAAGGATTCGCTGGTGGCCTCTATGCTGATTGCCCAGATGGCAATGTATTATAAGAATAAAAATAAAAATCTTGCGCAGGCGCTGGATCAGCTCTATAAGACCTACGGTTATTTTGCAGAAAAAACCGTAAGCTTTAAGATCGAGGCGGTAATGCCCCAGCAGCGAATGAACGAGATTATGAGCGGAATGCGCAGCAATATCCCGAATTCCCTCGGCGGCAAGGCGGTTTTGGAATTCCGCGATTATCAAAAGCAGGTTATCAAGGATATGGCCACCGGCAAGGAGAGCGATACGGGGCTGCCTAAATCCGATGTTCTTTATTATGTTTTTGAGGATGGGACTCATGTTATCGTTCGCCCCAGCGGCACCGAGCCGAAGGTAAAGGCTTACTTCCTGACTTCTGGCGAAAATCGCTTCGATTGCAATAATAAGATCGAGCGCTTTTCCTCCATCTTTGCGGAGCTTTTGAAATAAGAAAAAAACCTCTTTGGTGCGGCTATCTGCTCCAAAGAGGTTTTTATTAGGGCTTGACCTTTTTGGAATTATTGGTTAAAATAAAAGATGGAAATCTATGAATGCGGAGGAACCCAATGCTTGAACTGAAAAATATATCCTATACCGCCGAAAACGAAGATGGCAAGAAGGATATTTTAAAAAATATTAATTTGGAAATCAGCGAGAGATTTGTTGCGATCACCGGCCCGAACGGCGGCGGCAAATCCACCCTTGCAAAGATCATCGCCGGTATTTATAAGCCGACCGAAGGGCAGATCCTGCTGGATGGGGAGGATGTTACCGCCCTTTCCATTACCGAGCGCGCCAGAAAAGGAATCAGCTTTGCGTTTCAGCAGCCGGTTCGCTTTAAGGGGATTACCGTTCGAGATCTGATCACCCTTGCTGCAGGGCGGGAAATCAGCATCAGCGAGGCTTGCGCTTATCTTTCGGAGGTGGGGCTTTGCGCGCGGGATTATATCAATCGCGAAATCAATTCCAGCCTTTCCGGCGGGGAGGTTAAGCGGATCGAGATTGCTACTGTTTTGGCGCGGGGAACGCAGGTTTCTGTTTTTGATGAGCCGGAGGCGGGAATCGATCTTTGGAGCTTTTCCAGCCTGATCGCCGTCTTTGAAAAGATGCATCAAAAGCAGGGCGGCTCTATCGTTATCATCTCCCATCAGGAGCGGATTTTGGATATTGCCGATAAGATCGTTGTTATTGCCGATGGTACCCTGCGCGCTGTTGGCGAGAAGGATGCGATTTTGCCCGAATTATTGCAGGGAGAGGCTCCCTGCCGCATGCTGACCGATAAGCTTTAAGAAAGGAGGCTGCCAAGCATGGATCAAATTCAAAAAAACCTATTAGAGCAGGTAGCAGACCTCCACGAAGTGCCTGCGGGCGCCTATAATATTCGCGCAAACGGCGCTTCGGCCGGAAGAGCAACTACTGCCAATATTGATATTGTTACCAAAGAGGATAAAGACGGCATTGATATCGTCATTAAGCCTTTTACCAAAAAGGAAAGCGTTCATATCCCTGTTGTTTTAAGCCAGAGCGGGCTGCAGGATCATGTTTATAATGATTTTTATATCGGTGAGGGCGCCGATGTTACCATTGTTGCAGGCTGCGGCATCCATAACGGGGGCGATGGAGAATCCCGCCATGATGGCATTCATTCCTTCTTTGTTGGGAAAAATGCCCGCGTAAAATATGTTGAAAAGCATTATGGGCAGGGCGATGGCAACGGCAAGAATATTATGAACCCCACTACCGTTATCGAGGTAGAGGAAGGGGGATATCTGGAGATGGAGACGGTGCAGATCAAAGGCGTTGATTCCACCAAGCGGGTTACTACCGCCAAGCTGGGCCCCGGCGCCACCTTGATCATCGGTGAGAAGATTATGACCCATGGCGATCAATATGCCGAGACCGATTTTACCGTTGATATGGATGGCGAAGGCTGCCATACCAATCTGGTGTCTCGCTCGGTTGCCAAGGATCGCTCCAAGCAAGTATTCCGCTCCAATATTCGGGGCAATAATCGCTGCACAGGCCATTCCGAATGTGATGCCATCATTATGGATCAGGCGGTTGTTGCCGCGATTCCCGAGGTGGTGGCAAATCATCTGGAGGCCAGCCTGATTCATGAGGCCGCCATCGGCAAAATTGCCGGCGAGCAGCTGATCAAATTAATGACCCTCGGCCTATCCGAGCAGGAGGCTGAGGAGCAGATTGTGAATGGATTTTTAAAATGATTGAAACAAGCTTGATTTATATTGAAAAAGACGGTTGCTACCTGATGCTCCATCGCACCAAAAAGGAAAAGGATGTCAATAAGGATAAATGGATTGGTGTTGGCGGCAAGCTGCGAGCGGGAGAAAGCCCCGAGCAATGCGCTTTTCGCGAAACGCTGGAGGAAACAGGGCTTACCTTGCTTGCACCCGAATATCGCGGAATCGTTGATTTCCGCTGCACCGGCTGGCCCGCTGAGCGGATGCATCTCTTTTGGGCAGATCGCTTTATCGGCGCGCTTCAGCCCTGCGATGAGGGGCAATTGGAATGGATTGCCAAGGAGAAAATGCAGGAGCTGCCTCAATGGGAGGGCGATAAGATTTTTCTTGATCTTTTGGAGGAGCGGGCGCCGTTCTTTCATCTGAAATTGGAATATGAGGGAAATCATCTGATTCGCTCCGAACTGATTCACGATTAATAAAAAAACGCTGAAAGAACATGATGTTCTTTCAGCGTTTTTTGATGATTAAAGATCGTTTCGCAAAAGATCCTCAAGGCTCTCCCGCCGAACAACGATGCGGCTTTCGCCTTGATTCAGCATAACGATGGGGAGGCGAGGAATGCGATTGTAATTGGACGCCATGGAGTAATTATAAGCGCCGGTTGTAAGCACCGCGAGGATATCGCCGCGGCGGATGGAGGAGGGTAAATTTACACCTTCTTGAATAATATCGCCGCTTTCGCAGCAGCGGCCGACCACCGAGCAGGGAAAATTGCATTCTTCCGAAAGCTTTTCCGCAGCAAGGATGGTATAATCCGCTCCGTAGAGGGCGAAGCGGGGATTATCGCTCATGCCGCCGTCTACCGAAACATAATTTTTATAGCCGGGGATTTGCTTGATGGTGCCGACAGTATAGAGGGTCATGCCCGCATCCGCAACAATGCTGCGGCCCGGCTCCATCCGAACAGCGGGCAGAGGGAGCGCCAGCGCGGCACATTGCTTTTTCACCGCCGCCGCAACCTCGGCGATATTGGCAGCAATATCGATGGTGGGATCGCTTTCCAGATAGCGAACACCGTAGCCACCGCCCAGATCCAGCTGGCGGGCGGTATAGCCGAATTCCTTGCGGATGGCTGCAATAAATTGAAGCATAATATCGGCAGAGCGCAGGAAGGTATCGGAATCGAATACCTGCGAGCCAACATGGCAATGGAAGCCTGCCAGATCGATATGAGGCAGGCGCAGGGCCAGCGCGGTAATTTGCTTTGCCTGGCCGGTTTCGATGGCGGAGCCGAATTTGGAATCCACCTTTCCGGTATTGATGGCCTCATAGGTATGGGTATCAATGCCGGGGGTCAGCCGCAGCAAAATGCTTTGGCGGATCTTTTTTTCGCCCGCAATGCGATCGATGGCCAGAAGCTCCTCTTCGTTATCAACAACGAAATAGCCGACCTTGCAATCGATGGCAAAGGCGATGTCTTCATCGGTTTTATTGTTGCTGTGAAAATAAGCATTTTCAAGCTTGACGCCTGCTTCGCGGGCGGTAAAAATTTCGCCGGCGGAAACAACATCGATGCCCAGCCCCTCGCTTTCAACAATGCGGTAAATCTCCTTGAAGGAGGCGGCCTTGCTGGCGTAAAGAGGGAGGGCGGCGGGGCCGAAATGCTCTTTCATTGCGGTATAATAAGTGCGGCAATTGGCGCGGATCTTTTCTTCATCCATCAAATAGAGGGGGGATCCGTATTGCCGCAGCAGGGCGGCTACATCCTGCCCTGCGAAAAGCAAACGGCCATCGGGCGTTTGCGCAAGATTATCGCAGATCATTACTTTGCAACCTCGGGTTCGAATTCTTTATAAAGGGCGTTGAGCGCCTCTTTGGCATGGGCGGCATCAATAGCAACAATGATATTCAGCTCGCTGGAGCCTTGGTCAATCATCCGGATATTGATCTTTTCCCGCGCCAGCGCATTGAATACCCGCGCAGCGGTACCTGTTGAGCTTACCATTCCGCGGCCAACAACCGCCAGCAGCGCAAGGTCGGTATGGATATGGAGGGCATCGGGACGAACGCTTTTCTTCAGATCGGCGATAACATCGTCCAGCTTACCTTCCAGCGCAGCGGAGCTTACAACAACGGTAATGGTATCGATACCGGAGGGGAGATGCTCAAAGCTGATGCCGCGCCGCTCCAGAACCTCCAAAACTCTGCGGCCATAGCCCAGCTCGGAGTTCATCATATCCTTTTCGATATAAATCGCAGTAAAGCCGATTTTTCCTGCAATACCGGTAACAACACGATCGCTGCTCTTTTCCTCTGTTTGAGGAACGATCATGGTGCCGGCATCCAGCGGGGCGTTTGTATTGCGGATATTGATGGGAATTCCGCTGCGGCGAACGGGGAAAACAGCATCTTCATGCAAAACCGTTGCGCCCATATAAGAAAGCTCTCGCAGCTCGCGGTAAGTAATAAAATCGATGGGGGCAGGGTTTTCAACAATGCGGGGATCCGCCATCAGCATGCCCGAAACATCGGTCCAATTTTCGTAAATATCAGCCTCCATAGCTTCCGCAACGATCGAGCCGGTAATATCCGAACCGCCGCGAGAGAAGGTCTTGATCGCGCCATTGGGCAAGACGCCGTAGAAACCGGGAATTACCGCTTTCTTCATCATGGCAAGGCGGTTTTCAATTACCGTATTGGTCTTTTTGCTATCCAGCTTGCCATCAGCGGTAAAGAAAACGCATTCCTCAGCATCCAGAAAATCAAAACCGAGGAAATTGGCCAAAATCATTGAATTGAAATATTCGCCGCGGCTGGCAACATAATCTACCGAAGCGCCGTTATGGATAGACTTGCGAACAGTTTCCAGCTCGTTATCGAGGGAAAGATTCAGGCCCAGATCGCGGATGATGCCGTTAAAGCGATCGGCGATCCGCTGGAAGGTATCATCAAAGGGATGGCGCTCGCTTGCCAGCGCATGGCAGCGAAGCAGAAGGTCGGTTACCTTTTCGTCTTCATAAAAACGCTTGCCCGGCGCGGAGGCAACAACATACCGCCGCTCGGGCTCTGCATTAATAATATCGGCAACCTTTTGAAATTGGGCGGCATCCGCCAAGGAACTACCGCCAAACTTTAATACTTTCAGCATTTAATCTATTACTCCTTAATGGTGTTTCAAATAATTAATCCAGCGCAATCATATCCTGCATTCGATAAAGGCCGGCAGGCTTGCCGCAAAGAAATTGGGCTGCGGCCATGGCGCCATCGGCAAAGAGGGCGCGGCTATGCGCTTCATGCTTTAAGGTAATGGTTTCGGTATCTGTTGATACCAGCACCTCATGGATCCCAACAATATTGCCGCGGCGAACGGCATGGAGGCCGATTTCCTGCTCCGCACGCTTGCCTTGGCCGCTGCGGCCCATCATAAGCGTTGCCGCTTTGCGCACTTCCTTAATCGCATTGGCGATCATCAGCGCAGTTCCGCTGGGAGCATCAATCTTGCGATTATGGTGCGTTTCAACGATTTCAATATCCGCATCGGGATAGATGGCGGCGGTTTTCTTTGCCAGCTCCGCCAAAAGAGCAACACCCATCGACATATTGGCAGAATAGAAAACAGGTATTTCCTTTGCTGCCTCCAGAATCATCGACTGCTCCTTTTCGGTATGGCCGGTAGTACATAAAACAACCGGAAGCTTTTGCTTTACCGCATAGGAGAGCAAGGCCTTGGTGGTGGAATGATGGGAAAAATCGATCAGGCAATCGGCGCCGATCGGAATTTGATCTAATTTGGAAAAGCAGGGGACGCCGCTTTCATTGCCGTTGATATCAACGCCGGCATGCAAGGCGGAGCCTCTTACGCCGGCTTCGGTAAGCTTGGCCACTTCCTGACCCATCCGGCCGGCAATTCCATGAATAATAATTCTCATTGTTTTTATACCTTTAAACCTTCCGCTCTCATCAATTCGAGCATTTTTTGCTCATTGGCGGCTGTCATCGGAGTGAGGGGGAGGCGCAGATAATTTTCGCCAAAGCCCATGGCCGCCATAGCTGCCTTGACAGGGATCGGATTAACCTCGCAAAACAGCGCATGAATCATCGGCAGGAATTTCAGCTGCAGTTCACAGCTGCCCTGCAGATCACCCTTGAAGAAACGATCGCAGATTTCAACCGTCTCGCGGGGGAAAACATTAGAGAGAACAGAAATGACACCAACGCCGCCCAGCGACATGATGGGGACGATCTGATCATCGTTGCCGGAATAAATGCTCATTTTATCGCCGACCAAAGAGGCGGTTTCGGCAATTTGGGAAATATTGCCGCTGGCTTCCTTAATGCCTGCGATCATCGGATGCTCGGCAAGCACCTTGCAGGTTTCGGGCATGATATTGCAGCCGGTGCGGGAAGGAACATTATAAAGGATAATCGGCTTATCAACAACATCTGCAACGGCGGTAAAGGATTGGATCAGGCCGCCCTGGGTAGCCTTATTATAATAAGGAGTTACCATTAAAAGGCCATCGGCTCCGGCGGAACAAGCATATTTGCTCAACTCGATGGCATAAGAGGTATCGTTGGAGCCGGTACCCGCGATAACAGGTACTCTTCCATCTACTTTGCGGATGGTGAAATCCAAAACCTCGCGATGCTCCTTATCATTGAGGGTGGAGCCTTCGCCGGTAGTGCCGACCGCGATGATCGCATTTACACCGTTATCAAGCTGGAAATTTAAAAGGCGCTCATAGCTTTCATAATCAACGCCCATTTTAGTCATCGGGGTAATGATCGCTGTACCAACACCTTTAAAAATCGGTTTAGACATAATTGTTCCTCCTTCGCTTTATCAGCGCATAAATCAAACAAAAAAAGATAGCTGCGTTACAGCAACTATCCCTACAAAAAGCAATGCTTTTGGCAGGGACACCCCACCAAAATATAGGTAAAGATAGCACTCCGCATGTTCGCTCTCCGCAGTTCTTGCGACAGCAACAGAACTCTTATTTCCTGCTGCCAGATCGATCCTTTGCCATGAATCGTCTTCGGCACCCATCCCTTTCTTTCGGCGGCGCCTCGGCAAGGCGAAATGAGCCGAAATACTGATGATGCAATGCACCTCTATCAACATCAATACATTATCATATATTAATAAAAATGTCAATAGATAAAGATATAATATAGTAAACTTTCGTTTGACCGCATAAATTTAGAGTTGGATAATGCAAAAAATGGGTAAATTTGACCGAAATTCGCTGTGTGCGCTGCTTGCTTTTCTGCGCCGTGCCACGCTATTAATTAGGCTGATCGGCAAGAAGATCATCAATCACCGCCCGCGCCTGATGCCATTCTTCGCGGCGCTGCCGATAGTATTGGCGGCCGGCGGGGGTTAAGGTATAATACTTGCGCCGAGCAGCAACCGGCGCATCCCCCCAATAAGAAAGAAGCAGGCCGCTTTTCTCCATTCGTTGCAGCAGGCTGTAAAGGGTGGCTTCATTGAATTCGAATTTCCCTTTGCTTTGGCCTAAAACCAAACGATTGAGCTCATATCCATAGCGATCTTTATGCAAAAGGCGCGCCAAAACAATTGCCTCTGCATGGGCAAGAAATAATTCAGATGTCAGGCTCATATCAGATCATCTCCTTTTGGCGAGGGCACCGATGGATTATAAAGCTTTTGTAAAAGCTGCGCAGACTCCTCGGCAACCGCAAATTTATTCATCTAAAATGCTTTGTATTTTTTCCAAGACTCCCCGTAATTTTTCCTGAAATTTCAGAAAAATTACGGCAGGGAGTTCTTCAAAAGCATTATAATATAGAATACTCTATCTGTCAAGATAGAGTATTTCAAAAATGTAGGTGCAATAATGAATTATATGGAAAGACGGGGTAAAATTACACCGATATTTTGCGTGAAATGAGGACCATTTGGGAAAAATAAACATAAAAAATCCCCGATCGAATGAGCAGGGTTGCTAAGGACAGTTATCTTTAATAAAAACGAAATTTGGCACACAAATTTCCTGCTTGTGACAGTATAAGACAAAACTACCCGAAGAAGAAAAAACAACACTCTTTTTCGGGTAGTAATTTTTTTATGGTTTTTATATAGTGATATTCTGTGCTAAAAGCACAGAGTGATATTTCCCTTTCGGGAAGTGATATTGAAATCTTGCGATTTCAGTGATATTTTATTCGCTATAAACTGCCGAAGGCAATATCACTTGAACTTTAGTTCAAATATCACTGCGAAGCAATATCACTCGGCGTAAGGCGAATAAAACTGCCCAAGTGTCCTTTAGAACACTTGGGCAATGCCCAAGGCTTTTTATACGCTATGCGAATGACTGGGTTTGCGGTCTTTTGCCGGGGAGATACCAAAAAAACGCTTATATAGCTTGGAAAAATCGGATACATCTTCATAGCCGGAAAGCTGAGCAGCTTCTTTTACACTGTAGCCATGCCGGAGATGTCGCTGCGCCGCTGTCAGCCGCACACGAAGCAGATATTCTTGAATGGTCAGACCGGTATGCTGCTTAAACAGCCGGGTCAGATAGCGCCGATCCAAATTCATATGCTGTGCGATCTGCTGGACGCGGAGAGGTTGCATATAGGAAAAGCGGATGTAGTTTTCTACTTGCCGAATATGGCGGTTGCCGGGACTTTCTCCGGAAAACAACATCTCATAGAGGCGCAGCAGTAAGCCAGCAAGCCGGTATTCCGTGACCTGCGGATCTTCCAATGCTGCCTGTATCTGGACCAGCGCTTCCTGGGGCAGGCTGAATACCGGCGGAAGCTCCCAAAACCGATCGGACAGTTGCCCGTTAAAGCCGATCCAGCCGTAATGCCAAGGGGTATCTGTATCTGCTGTGTAGCTGCTCACATCTCCCGGTCGGATCAAAAAAACCTGACCTGCCCCAACGGTGTAAGTATTTCCCTTGGTGGTAAAGCTTCCGCTGCCGCTGTACACAAAATGCAGCAGGGTATATTCCCGGATGTGCGACCTTGTTCCGTGCCCGGGAGGACAGTGCTGATAGCCTGCCACCAAGGGATTCAGATCCTGTAGCTTTCTATCGGTCAGAAGCAGGGGATTCACAGCCATGGGGAGTACCACCTTCCTAAGAATAGTTACATTATACCATAGATTAGTTCCAATATACAATACATTTTCGGCAGAAAATATGGTAGTGTATACCTATAATGAACAGAAAGGCGGTATAGTTATGGAAAAATACAATGATCTGTCCCTTATTTCAGAAAACCGGGAAGCTCCCCGAGCCTATTATATCCCCTATAAAACAGAAGAAAGTGCCTTGTCCGGTGATAAATATCGGTCGCAAGCCTACCGGGATCTGAACGGTGATTGGAATTTTGCCTACTTTGAGTGTCCCCAGGACTTGCCGGAGAGTCTTGAGGATGTGGTTTTCCGTGAGACCCTGCCTGTCCCCGGCTGTTGGGAGTGTTACGGTTACGGTCAGATCCAATATACCAATAGAAACTATCCCTTTCAGTATGATCCGCCCTATACCTCGCCCCTGAATCCCGTGGGTGTGTACAGCCGGGAATTTGAGGCAGAGGCCGGCAGGACCTATCTGGTCTTTGAAGGAGTCAGCAGCTATCTGGAGCTGTATGTAAACGGCCGGTATGTGGGCATGAGCCGCGGCTCTCATTTGCAGGCGGAGTTTGAGCTGACGGAGTTTGTGCATCCGGGTGTAAATAAGCTGACCGTTGCGGTGTATACCCACAATGCGGAAAGCTATCTGGAGGACCAGGATCACTTCCGTTATCATGGTATATTCCGGGATGTGTACACGCTGACCCGTCCTGAGGATCATATTTGCGACATCCATCTGAAGCCCAACCGCACCGGGCAGGTGGAGCTGGCGGTGACCTTCAAGGGAACACCACAGCCTTATGAATTTTATATTCGCCTGCCCGACGGCAGCCATGTTACCTCCGTAGAGCAACCGGCTTTGTGGTCTGCTGAAAAGCCCACACTTTACGATGCGGTGATCCGGTGCGGCGGAGAGTATATTTGCAAGCGGATCGGTTTTCGCTCTGTTGCGGTCAGCGCACGGGGTGAGCTGCTGATCAACGATGTGCCTGTGAAGCTGAAGGGCGTGAACCGGCACGATTCCTATCCGGGACAGGGCTGGTGTGCCAGCCGGGAGGATATGCTCCGGGACATCCGGCTTATGAAGCAGCATAATATCAACTGCGTCCGTACCTCCCATTACCCCAACCATCCGGAATTCTATGAGCTTTGCGACCGGTATGGCCTGTATGTGATGGACGAATGCGATGTGGAGTGTCACGGCGCAGAGTATGCTTTGGGCATGCGGACGGTCATGGCGGCAAAATCCATTGCGGACAATCCCCAATGGGAGGGCTCTATGCTGGATCGGATGCAGCGAATGGTGGAGCGGGATAAAAATGCGCCGTGCATTTTCTCCTGGTCACTGGGCAACGAATCTCAGTACGGCTGTAACCACGAAGCAATGTCTGCCTGGACAAAGAGCCGGGATAGTGAGCGGCTGATCCACTATGAGCGGTCCATCTATTGGAACAAGCGCTTTGATGAGGATCAGATCCCTGTCCCCAAGGCGGTGGATATGGTCAGCCGTATGTATCCCTCCCCTTGCCATCTGGAGATCCATGGTCAGCTGCAGGAAGATCCCCGTCCTTACTTTCTTTGTGAGTATGCCCATGCCATGGGTTTGGGACCCGGTGACCTGCAGGATTATTGGGATGTGATCTATAAATATCCCCGACTGATTGGCGGCTGTGTGTGGGAATGGTGCGACCATGCGGCAGTGAAGGAATTGCCGGGAGGCAAGGTCGGCTACCTTTACGGTGGCGACAGCGGTGAATTCCCCCACGATGGAAACTGGTGCTGTGACGGTTTGGTATTCCCGGACCGGACACCCTCCACCGGTCTTTTGGAGTATAAGAAAGTCATCCAGCCTCTGGCAGTCACATGGGTGGATGCCCGGAGAGGTATTCTGGAGCTGGAAAACCGCAGTGACTTTACGGATTTGCAGGAATACGACTTTACATGGCAGCTTCGTATTGATGAAAAGCTGATCCCTATGGGCAGCCTTGCGGTCAGCGCCAAGCCTCATGAGAAGGTAAGGCTGCAGCTTTCTTACAAGCTGCCGGACAGCTGCCGAATGGGCGCTTATGTGGAGATCCACATGAACCGTCGGGAGGCTACGCTGTGGTGTGAGGCTGGTCACAATGTGGCATGGGCGCAGCTGGCTCTGCCTGTCCCGGTGGAGCGAGTGCGGCCGAAGACAGGTTATCCGCAGAGTGTTACAGAGGGAAGAAGGTATATCACCGTAAAGACCGATGCCGCTGAGTTCACTCTGGATACCGCTAGAGGTATGCTGACCTCCATGCAGCGAGAGGGCAGGGAGCTGTTTTGCCGCCCTGCGGACATTATGCTGTGGCGTGCGCTGATCGATAACGATAAGCAGGAGAAGAGTCTGTGGCTGGAGCATCATGTTCATAAAACGATCTTCAAGGTCAGAAGCTTCGAAAGTGAAGCCAGTGACGATGGCTACCGTGTGATATTCCACGGCGTTTACGGCGCACCCAGCCGGGTGGGGCTGTACTTTGGCACTATCACTTACCGTTTTACCCGGGAGGGTCTTTCCATCAGCCTTCATGCAGATAGGAATCTCCAGCTGAAAAATGCCCAGCGGCAATACGGTGATTACTATGATAACGGCATGAATTGGAAGTTTATGCCGGATATCCGGGAAGTACCCCGGTTCGGTATGCGCTTCAGCCTGAAGGAGGAATTCGAGGAGCTGGAGTATTTCGGCATGGGAGACCGGGAAAGCTATGTGGATTTCTGTCACCATACCAGGATGGGTCTGTGGCACAGCCGGGTCACCGACGAATTTGAGCCTTACATCATGCCTCAGGATTGCGGCAACCATATTTGCACCCGGTTTATGAAGCTGCGGAGCAATGAGGATACGGTCACCTTCCGGGGTGCGGATACTTTTGAGTTTTCTGCATTGCATCAGACGGTGGAGGCACTGGATCGCTGCCAGCATACCTTTGAGCTGCCCCAGCCG
>JAZQDS010000010.1:0-2717 GCA_045546895.1 Eubacteriales bacterium
GCAGATAGTCATAAATTTCCGTAACGGTACCAACAGTTGAGCGAGGATTCTTTGAGGTTGTTTTTTGATCGATGGAAATGGCAGGCGACAAACCGGAAATATTATCCACATCCGGCTTATTCATCTGCCCCAAAAACATCCGCGCATAGGAGGATAAGCTCTCGACATATCTTCTTCTGCCCTCGGCATAAATAGTATCAAAGGCAAGAGAGGTTTTTCCCGAACCGGAAAGGCCGGTAAAAACAATCATTTTATTGCGCGGAATTTTTAGGTCCACATTTTTGAGATTATTCTCTCTCGCTCCTTTAATTGTAATAAATTCTTTTGGCATATTATTCCCCTTTTAAAGATGCAATTTTATCGCGCAGCATCGCAGCATATTCAAATTCAAGCATTTGTGCCGCTTCTTTCATTTGTTTCTCAAGATCATGAATCATTGCTTGCTTTTCGCTCAGTGAAAGCTTAATTTTGCGTTGCTCTTTTGTTGCAGGAAGCGCGCCGATATCCAGCACATCGCGCACTTCTTTTTGAATGGTTTTTGGTATAATTCCATTCGCCGTATTATATGCTTTCTGCAGTTCACGGCGGCGTATTGTTTCGGTAATCGCGCGCTCCATGGAAGGCGTAACCTGATCCGCATACATAATAACTCGCCCCTCAGAATTCCGAGCAGCGCGGCCAATTACCTGAATCAAAGAGCTTTCATTACGCAAAAACCCCTCTTTATCAGCATCCAATATGGCAACAAGGGCTACTTCCGGAATATCAAGGCCTTCACGAAGCAAATTAATACCTACCAAAACATCAAAAACGCCCAAACGGAGATTTCGAACAATCTCCATCCGTTCAACAGTTTTTACATCGTGGTGCAAGTATTTTACCTTTACACCAACACCCTCTAAATATTCTGATAAATCTTCCGCCATCCGCTTGGTAAGTGTTGTAACAAGGACTCTTTGCTGCTTTTCAACGCAGTTTTGTATTTCAGCCAGCAAATCATCCATCTGGCCCTCGACAGGACGAACAGAAATTTCGGGATCCAATAGACCGGTAGGGCGAATAATCTGCTCAACCACCTGCTCGCTGCGCTCTTTTTCATAAGCAGCCGGCGTTGCGCTAACATAAAGAATTTTATCCAACTTGCTTGTAAATTCGTTAAAATTCAATGGGCGGTTATCGTATGCCGAGGGCAATCTGAAACCATAGTTTACAAGCATATCTTTTCTGGATCGATCACCGCCATACATGCCTCTTACCTGCGGAAGCGTAACATGAGATTCATCAATAATCAGCAAGAAATCATCGCCGAAAAAGTCCAAAAGTGTTGCCGGCGGTGTTCCGGGCGCTCTGCCACTTAAAGGTCTGGAATAATTCTCAATGCCGGTACAAAAACCGATCTCCCGCAGCATTTCAAGATCATAACGAGTACGCTGCTCGATGCGCTGTGCCTCCAAAAGTTTTCCATTTTCGGTAAAATAGGCAATACGCTCTTCCAATTCCTTTTCAATGGATTTCAGAGCTAATTCTCGCTTTGCATCCCCGATAACATAATGAGATGCAGGGTAAATGGCCGCATGGGAAAGATCTCGGATTAATTTGCCTGTAAGATGATCAATTTCGGAAATCCGATCAATTTCATCGCCGAAAAATTCAATTCTGATTACCGTTTCGGAGGATGCAGCGGGAAAAACCTCAACAACATCGCCGCGAACGCGAAATTTATTACGGCTGAAATCAAAATCATTCCGCTCATATTGAATGCGAACCAGATGCTCAATCACTTCATCACGGTCTTTAATCATACCAGGGCGAAGAGAAATAACAAGATTTCGATATTCATCGGGATCGCCCAAGCCATAGATACAAGAAACGGAAGATACAACGATTACATCTTTGCGCTCCAGAAGAGAAAAAGTTGCGCTGTGGCGCAATTTATCGATTTCATCATTAATTGAGCTATCTTTCTCAATATATGTGTCTGACGAAGGAATATAGGCTTCAGGCTGATAATAATCGTAATAAGATACAAAGTATTCCACCGCATTTTCGGGAAAAAACTCTTTAAATTCCGAGCAAAGCTGTGCCGCAAGGGTTTTATTATGAGCGAGAACAAGCGTTGGTTTATTCAATTTTGCAATGATATTGGCCATTGTAAAGGTTTTACCACTACCCGTAACGCCAAGCAAAACCTGCTCTTTTAAGCCATTTTTGATGCCTTCAGTCAGTTTTTCAATCGCTTGCGGTTGATCACCGGTTGGCTTGTAATTTGAATGTAAAATAAACTTATCCGGCACGTTCTCACTCCTTTCTTTTTTGATTATTATCTGTCATTTTCGCTCTGTAAATTCACTTGAATTTTTCTAAAAACTTTGCCCAAAATGCCATTACACGAATTTGGGTCACAAATTTGTAATCGTAATCCGTACAAAATACTCAGCAAAGTATTCAGGTGCGTTATACCCGCTATTTTACTGCAAAAATTGCTTTCTGCCAAAAATCAAAACAACTCAAAACAAGCGAGTTTCTGAGAAGTCAGCAGGATAACACGTAACAACATGAAATAACACAAAAACGCACGACGATATTATGATATCTAGTCTAGATATTCCAAATATGGTTGTATTTCTTCTGTTGCTCTCTTTAATGTCTGTGGAATTTGCTGCTCTCTTTTCATAACATCTCTATACAAGTCAATTTTTTCATCAAAATCAATAAGG
>JAZQDS010000011.1:0-37640 GCA_045546895.1 Eubacteriales bacterium
CATCGAGGCGCACTCCGTAAGGAAGTGCGCCTCAGTTATATTCGCCTTGCGGCGAGTGATATTGCTTCGCAGTGATATTATGCTTCGCATAGTGATATTGCCCTTCGGGCAGTTTTACGGGCGAATATAATACCACTGAAACCGTAAGGTTTCAATATCACTTTTGCCTTCAGGCAAAAATATCACTGCAAACGCCGGTTTGCAATAGCACTTTACCCGCCGAGAAGAACACTTTTTATTTTTCGGCAAGTATTTACCTTTCTCAAAATATGTAACCCACTATGACACTTTCACAATCCTTGTGCAAAGTGTCTTTTGTTTTGTTAAGATGAAAAACCGAGAGAGACAACTTCTTTACGAAGTGTCTCTCTCGCACACCTTTTTTTATTTTTTATAATCAATAAATTCCCAATTTTGGATCAGGTATTCAACGCCCGAAACAACCGTCAGCACTACCGCCGCCAGCATCACTACCGTACCCAGCAGGGCGGTCGTTTCGGGGCTTGCGCCGCCCAGCAGGGGGATGCCGAGGCTATATTCCCATTTCCCCAGCAGCGCGGGCTCTACCAGAAGCAGCAGCGTTGCAATCATTTGGGTAACGGTTTTCACCTTGCCCCAAAAGCCCGCGGCAATGACCTTGCCGCTGCTTGCGGCAACCAGCCTTACCGAGGTTACCATCAGCTCGCGCGCAATGATAATCACGGTAAAAATCGGATGCACCAAGCCAAGATGCTGCAGCAATACCAGCGCGGTAATCACCAGCAGCTTATCGGCCAACGGATCCAGAAATTTACCGAAATCGGTTACCTGATTATTCTTGCGGGCCAGATGGCCGTCCAGCGCATCGGTGGCGGAGGCCAGCCCGTAAATTGCAGCGCCGGCCAAAAGCCCCCAAGGGGCAGGCACCAGCAAAACAACCGCAATGAAAAAGGGGATCATCAATACCCGCAATAAGGTTAGTTTATTGGGCAAATTCATTCCTTATTCCTCCTCCACAACTCCGATTAAATCAAAATCCATAACATCCTCGATACGTACCGTCAAAAAGCTGCCCGACTCGATGCTGCTGCCGCCGGTAAAGAAGATCTTACCATCGATATCGGGCGCCTCCATATAGCTGCGGCCATACCAGCATTCGCCGAATCGATCATAACCTTCCGCCAAGACGCGCAGCCGCTTGCCGATCAGCGCCGCCTGCTTCTTTTCAACGATATCCGCCTGAATATTTTCCAAAATTTCCTGCCGCCGCTGCTTCACCTCGTCCTCGATCTGATCGGGCATCTCATAGGCGGGCGTGCCCTCCTCGCGGGAATAGCAGAAGATCCCCAGCTTATCGAATTCCGCCTTGCGCACAAAGCGGCAAAGGGCATCAAATTCCTCCTCGGTCTCGCCGGGGAAGCCAACAATCAGCGTTGTTCTCAGCGCCACATTCGGCACCTGCGCCCGCAGCCGCTCCAGCAGCTTCAGCAGGCTTTCTTCATTGCCGGGGCGATTCATCCGCTTCAATACCGAGCCGATTCCATGCTGAATCGGCATCTCGATATAGGGCAAAAGCTTATTATCGGCCGCAAAAAGAGCGATCAGCTCATCCTCGATCTTATCGGGATAAAGATAGAGAAGCCGCAGCCAGCAAAGCCCCTCCAATTTTAAAATCTCGCGGATCAGGGCGCAGATTTTGCGCTCGCCGTAAAGATCGATGCCGTAGTTGGTTGTATCCTGCGCGATCAGGATCAGCTCCTTTGCGCCATCGGCCAATAATTTTTTAGCCTCCTCGATAATCTTTTCCATCGGGCGGCTTCGATAGGGGCCGCGAATTTCGGGAATGCAGCAATAGGCGCAGCGATTATTGCAGCCATCAGCGATTTTAAGATAGGCGGTATAGGGCGGGGAGGTTAATACCCGCTCCCCCTCCAGCTGCAGCTGATCGGCGGGATCAAACCATTCGATCCGCTCCCCGCCATGCACCGCTTCGATCGCATCCGCGATCCGCTGAAAGGAGCCAACGCCTAAAAATCCATCCACCTCGGGCAGCTCGGCGGCGATCTCCGCCTGATAGCGCTGGGCAAGGCAGCCCGCAACAATCAGCCGCCGCACCTTCCCCTCGCTTTTCAGCCGGGCCACCTCAAAGATGGTTTCCAGCGCCTCCTGCTTTGCGCTTTCAATAAAGCCGCAGGTATTGATCACCGCCACATCCGTATCCTCTAAATCCGCGGTCAGCGCAAAGCCGCGCGCCTTGCAGGCGGCAAGCATTTTTTCGGTATTGATGGTATTTTTTTCGCAGCCCAAGCCGATAAATCCAACCCTAATCATCATAATCCTCGCTTTGATCCGCCATCACGCTGCGGATCTCCTCATATTCAAAGCCCAGCCGCAAAAGCCCCTGCACCGCGCGATTTCTCTCCCGCGGGTCGCCGAGATCGCTTTTGCGATATTTGGTTTCCAGATGATGGCGAACGCCATCGGTATAATCAAAATCCAAGGCATCCAGCGCCTCCCGCGCCAGCTCCGCGGGGATCCCCCGCTGCTGCAATTCGGGCAAAATGCGCCGCCGCCCCCAATGCTTGCTTTCGGCAAAGCGAGCGCAAAGCCGCCCCGCAAGGCGGGCATCATCGATAAAGCCTCGCTCCTCCATATAATCGCAGGCTGCGGCGGCAACCTCCTCCTCGATCCCAAAGCGGCAAAGCTTTTCCATCAGCTTTTTGCGGCTGAGATCGCCATAGCCTAAGTATTGATAGGCCTTTTCCTTGGCAGGCACCAGCCGCGCCGCAAAGAGAAGCGATTCTTCCTCCTCCGCGCCGAAGGGCGCGCCGATGCAAAGCCCCTCCGCATAGAGCAGCTCCGCAGGGACGGTAAGGTAAAAGGCGCCGTCAACATAAACATCCCGCTGACCTGCCTTTTGATCATTGGGGATGATATTGGTAATTTCGGGCTTATTCGAAATCATCCGCAGAAACATCCAGCGATACCGCAGGCGCGGCAGGCGCTTCCTCGGCAGCGGGCGCAGCAGCGGCCGCCTTCTTGGCGGGCTTCACCTTGCTATCCATCGCCCGCAGGGTATCGAAATTCTCGCGAATGGCGGTTTCCAGCTCATTGGCGATATCGGGATTATCCATCAGGAACTGCTTGGCATTATCCCTGCCCTGACCGATGCGGGTATCCTTATAAGAGAACCATGCACCGCTCTTTTTTACCAGCTTGAGCTTTTCGCCCAGATCCAGCATCTCGCCCTCTTTGGAGATGCCCTCGCCATACATAATATCGAAGGTTGCGGTCTTGAAGGGGGGTGCAACCTTATTTTTAACAACCTTTACCTTGGTGGCGCTGCCGATCATCTCGCCGCCGGATTTCAGGGTCTCGGTGCGGCGAACATCCATTCGAACAGAGGAATAGAATTTCAGCGCGTTACCGCCGGTAGTGGTTTCGGGATTGCCATACATAACGCCGATCTTCATCCGCAGCTGGTTGATGAAGATGGCAACGCAATTGGTCTTGGCCAAAACGCCGGTCAGCTTCCGCAGCGCCTGGCTCATCAGCCGCGCCTGCAGGCCAACATGGGAATCGCCCATCTCGCCCTCGATCTCGGTGCGGGGGGTCAGCGCCGCAACAGAATCGACAATTACAAGGTCAATGGCGCCCGAGCGCACCAGCTGCTCGGTAATTTCCAGCGCCTGCTCGCCGTAATCGGGCTGGGAGACCAAAAGCTCATCCACATCCACACCCAGCGCCTGCGCATAAACAGGATCCAGCGCATGCTCCGCATCAACAAAGGCAACAATCCCGCCCGCCTTTTGGGCCTCCGCCGCGATATGCAGCGCAACGGTTGTTTTACCGGAGGATTCAGGCCCATAGATCTCGATAATGCGGCCCTTGGGTACGCCGCCGATCCCCAGCGCCAGATCCAGCGCCAGCGAGCCGGTAGGAATAACGCCAACATTCATCTGGGCATTATCGCCCAATTTCATTACCGCGCCGGAGCCGAATTGCTTCTCGATCTGCTCCAGCGCCTTTGCCAATGCGTCCTTTTTATCTGCCATATCCTTAATCTCCTTTTAAACGAAGTTATATATAATCATTATATAATAAAGCCGAAAATAAATCAACGAAATTCTTGCCTTTTTTCCCGCCCTCTGCTATACTCTTTTTCAGGAACCTCTTCGGAAAACAGGAAATCGGGGCGAAATTCCCCGGCGATCCCGTCACCGTTAAAGTCGGAAAACTGGGTGCCGAAGATGCTGCCGCCGCCGCGAGGTACGGCCGCCGCCTTTTTCTTTCGGGCAGAGAGAGCAAAAGGAGGATGCAACAGCGGGAGAAGATCGGTTCCAAATCTAATTTATAAGGAGAAACGTATGAAGAAACGTATTTGGCTGATTTCAGCCGGCGCAGCATTGTTGATCGTTTTATTATGCGGCGCTTTGTTTCTTTGGAAGGGTTGTTCTGCCAAGCCCCAAGAAGGATCAAAGGCCGTTGTTTTCGAGCTGGTGCAAAAGGATGGCACCTCCCGCTCCTATTCCCTGAAAACCGATGCGGAATATCTTGCGGATGCTTTGGTGGAGGAAAAGCTCATCGCATATGATAAAGAGGGGCTTTATACCACCATCGCGGGGATTACCGCCGATTGGAGCGAGGATGAGGGATGGTGGTGCTTCTCCAAGGATGGCGAGGCGCTTACAAACGGCATCAATACCCAGCCCATTGCCGATGGTGAGCATTATGAAGCAACCTATAAAAACGGCTATTGATATCCGCCGCCTTACCGCCATGGCGGTTTTCGCCGCCCTGATGATCGCCCTGCAGGTGGCAATGAGCTTTTTGCCCAATATTGAGCTGGTTTCCCTTTTGATTATTTTGGCGGTCGTTCATCTGGGGCATCGCGCCTTTTGGCCCATCGGCGTTTTCATTCTGGTGGAGGGGCTGATCTATGGCTTCGGGCTATGGTGGGTCAATTATCTCTATGTATGGCCGCTGCTGGCGCTGGTAACGCTGGCGCTGCGGCGCTTCAGCCATCCGCTGCTTTGGGCGGTGGTCAGCGGGCTTTTTGGGCTGCTTTTCGGCAGCCTCTGCGCCCTCCCCTATTTTATTACAGGCGGCTGGGGCGCGGGGATCGGCTATATCGTTGGCGGCATTCCCTTTGATATTACCCATTGTATCGGGAATGTTGCGCTGGCGCTGCTGCTCTTTTACCCGCTGGATCTTGTTTTGAAAAAGGTCTTGAAATAAGAGAAAACCGTTTGCCGAAAGGCAAACGGTTTTCTTTTTGAATCATCCGATCAGTATCGGCATTTTTTATTTTATAAGGATTTCAAAACTTCCTTGATCAGCTGATAGGTGCGCTCGGAGGAGGAAATGGAAAGCCGCTCGCGGGGGGTATGAATATCCTTCATATCGGGCCCGATCGATACCGCATCCAGCCCTTCCAGCTTATCCGAAAGAACGCCGCATTCCAGCCCCGCATGGATGGCCATCACCTCAATATCCTTTTGATAAAGGGCGCGATAGCAGCGCTTGAAGCATTCCCGCAGCGGCGAAGCCTCCCGCCATTCCCAAGCGGGATAGCCCGATTCCGCGCGCAATGCGGCGCCGCTCCGCTCCGCCACTGCCCGCACCTGCTCCAGCAGCGCATCCCGCTTGGCATTTTTCATGCTGCGCAGCGAGGTTACCAGCGTAAGCGCCTGCTCCTCGGTTTTCAAGATGCCCGCATTGAGCGAGGTTTCCACCAAGCCCTCCATCTCGCTGCTCCATTCCTGCACCCCATCGGGCAGATCGGAAAGCAGCGCGATGGCGGCATCGGAGCATTCCTTGGTAAGCATCCGATCGGCAGTGGCGGTAGCGAGCTTGATTTCCAGCTGCGGCTCCCGCGCGCCGTATTCCCTTTGAAAAAGGGCGGTAAGTGCCGCGCCATCGGCGGGCTGCTCCATCGCCACCAGCGCCCTTGCATTGCGGGGGATCGCATTTGACTTATTGCCGCCCTCGGCTGCAATCAGGCGGCAGGGCAGCCCTTTGAGGATTTTACCGAGAATTTTAATCGCATTGCCCCGCAGCTGATGAATTTCGGCGCCGCTATGGCCGCCCTGCAGCCCGCCAACGCTGATTTCATATACCGGCAGCTTGCAGGGCTCCTTCTTCAGCGGCAGCTCCGCAATGGCATTCACCCCGCCCGCGGCGGAAACGGTAAGAACGCCCTCTTCCTCGGAATCAACATTGATCAAAAGCCTGCCGCGAATCAAAGCAGGATCAAAATTTATTGCGCCATCCAGCCCCGTTTCCTCATCAACGGTAAAGAAAAGCTCCATCGGCGGATGGGGGCAGGGATCCTCCAGCAGCGCCAGCCCAAAGGCAATGGCAATGCCATCATCGCCGCCCAGCGTAGTCTGATCCGCCATCAGCCAATCCCCCTCCCGCCGCAGCTTCAGGGGATCCTTTTCAAAATCATGGCTGCTTTCGGGCTCCTTTTCGCATACCATATCCAGATGCCCCTGCAAAACAACCGCGGGATGCGCCTCCATCCCTGCGGTGGCAGGCAGCCTGATTACAACATTATTCCATTTATCCTGCTCCGCCTCAAAGCCCCGCGCGCGGGCATATTGAAGGCAATAATCGCTGATCGCCTTGGTATTTCCCGATCCATGGGGAATGGCGGCGATTTCATTAAAGATTTCCCAAATTTTTTCCATTTCGTTTTTCCTTCCGTGCAAAATATAGTATTCCAATCAGTAATAAACCCCCTGCGATTATACAAAGAGTTGTTGATAAATCTGTTGATTTGTTGATAAAGCTCCAAAGAAGCGCGCCCAGCGGCATTGCGCCGATGGTAACGGCGGTATAGAGGCCCATTACCGCGGTAAGCTCATTGCCCTTTGCCCTGCGGGCAAGGCCCGCAGCGGCGGCGGAAAAGAACCAAAAATCCAGCAAGCCATAGCTGAAAATGCAAGCGCCCATCAGCCAAAGGGGCGGGCGCCAAGCCAGCGCGGCATTGATCAGCCCCATCAGCATAATTACCGCCCAGCTCGGCAGGCGCAGCCTTCGCTTGCTCAGGGCGAAGGCCAAAAGCGCGCCCAAGCCAAGAATGCCCATCGCAAAGCCATAGGCGGCGCTGCCCAGCCCCGCCTCCTTTGCCAGCGCAACGAAGGTAACATTATAATGCACCCCGAAAAATCCTACCGCAAAAATTCCAAGAAGGGGCAAAAGCTTCCCGCGCCATTGCAACGGCGCGGGCGGCGGGGGCGGCGGCAGCTTTAAAAAGCAAAGCAAAATGATGGATGGGATAAAGGATAAAAAATTGATCAAAAATGGCAGGGCGGCGCCGCGGCTTGCAAAAAGCAGACCGCCCAGAATGGGGCCCAGCCCGCGGGCGGCATCGGTAACCGCGGTAAGGCAGGCGGTGCCGCGGGATAAATCCTTGGCAAGGCGGCGGGGCAGGCTTTGATAAAGGGGCGTTTGCAGCGCCCTGATCAGCCCCCAGCCGCCGCCAAAAAGCAGCAAAAATTTAAAATTCAAGCCATCCGCCCGCGCCCGCAGCCAAAGGAGCAGCGAAAGGGCGCAAAGAGCCGCCTCGCTGGCCAGCAGCCAGCCCTTTTGAGGGCGGCGATCCAAAAATCGCCCGAAGGGATAGGATAATATTGCTACCGGCAGATAGCAGGCCAGCATATAGGCCGAAAGGCTCAGCAGGCCGCCCGCCTGATCGGCAGCCAGCCAGGATAATACCGGCATCTGAATATATCCGCCCAGCAGGGAGCAGCCCTGCGCAATCAAAAATATCGTAAAAATAATGCTCTCCCCTTTCCTTTTTATAGTATGGGGAGATTTTTATTAATCTATTCTTCCCGTAAGCTCGCCTTCCAATTTTAAAAAGGGATAATCCTGCTGGCGCAGCGCCTCATAGGCGATGATCGCCACTGAATTGGAAAGATTCAGGCTGCGGGCTTCGGCAATCATCGGGATGCGGATGCATTCCTCGGGATGCTGCTTCAGGATCCGCTCGGGCAGGCCGCGGGTTTCCCTGCCGAAAATGAAATAAAGATCCTCATCGGTATGATAATCGATCTCGGAATGGGTATGCTTGGCCTTGGTAGAGCAATAATATTTTCGCCCTTGGCCGGCGGTGGCCGCCTCGAAATCCTCATAGCTTTTATGCACTGTTAAATTCAGATATTTCCAATAATCCAGCCCCGCGCGGCGCACCGCCTTTTCATCGATGGAAAAGCCCAGCGGCTCAACAAGATGAAGAGCGCAGCCGGTTGCGGCGCAGGTACGAGAGATATTACCGGTATTTTGCGGGATCTCCGGCTCCACCAAAACAATGTGTATCATGATATTCACTTCCTTTTAAAAATAATATCATAATAGCTGATTTTTTTCAATCATATAATGGCAATAATAGGATCAAAGGAGATGATCGTATCGAACGTTTTTCAAAGCCCGCCGCCCATGCGCTGGAGCGGGCGCTTCATCAAGCCGAGGAGATGGGCCATACCTATATCGGCAGCGAGCATTTATTATTGGGGCTGATGCGGGAATCGGATGGAGTTGCGGCGCGGCTGCTGCTCTCCAAGGGGCTTTCCGCCGATAAGCTGCAGCAGCAATTGCAGGCCCAGATCGGCTGCGGCAGCCCAACGCTGCTTTCCATCAACGATATGACCCCGCGGCTGGAGCAGATTTTAACCCATGCAGGGGAGCAGGCGCAGCGGGCGGGCTTTTCGGTGGTCGGCACCGACCATCTTTTGCTGGCCCTTTGCCTTGCCCCCGAGGGGATGGCGGCGCGGCTGCTGCGGGGGCTGGGCTGCGAACCCAAAAAGATTGCCTCCGCCCTGCAGGAGCGGATGGGGATGGCGGAGCTGCCGCTCCAAAATGAGCGGATCAAGGGACGCTCCGCCGCCAAAAACCTTGCCCGCTTTGCCCGCGAGCTGACCCGCGAAGGAGCGCTGGGCAATATCCATCCCCTGATCGGCAGAGAGCAGGAGCTGCGCGCGGTTATGGGGATCCTGATCCGCTGCAATAAAAATAATCCATGCCTGATCGGCGAGCCGGGGGTAGGGAAAACCGTTATCATCGAGGGGCTGGCGGAAAAGATTGCGCGAGGGCAAGTGCCGCCCGCTTTACGGGAGCTGAAAATTTATCAGCTGGATCTTACCGCCATGATCGCCGGCACAAAATACCGCGGTGAATTTGAGGAGCGGCTGCGGGGCGTTTTGGAAGAGGCGGAGCGGGATCCCCGCACCATTCTTTTTATCGATGAGCTGCATATCCTTGTTGGCGCGGGGGCGGCGGAAGGGGCGATTGATGCCGCCAATATCCTCAAGCCTGCGCTGGCGCGGGGGCGGATCAAGCTGATCGGCGCCACCACCCCCGCCGAATATCGCCTTCATATTGAAAAGGACGGCGCTTTGGAGCGGCGGTTTACCGCGGTCCCCATCGCAGAGCCCTCGGCGGAGCAAACGCTGGAGATCCTCAAGGGGATCCGCCCCCAATTGGAGGAGCACCACAGCATCCGCCTGAGCGATGAAGCCCTTACCGCCGCCGTTCGGCTCTCGGAGCGGTATATGGCAGATCGATTCTGGCCCGATAAGGCCATTGATCTTTTGGACGAGGCGGGCTCCCGCGCCCGACTGGAGGCCTTTGAACAAAATACCCTCGATCGGCGGGGCGCCATTTTGCAAAAGCAGGCGGAGCTGGATTGCGCGCTGCGCGCCAAGCAGATTGCGGCAGCGCTTGAAATTCGGGAGGAGCTGGATCAATTAAAAATCCTCGGCGAGCAGCAGGATTTTTCGCCGCCCGCGCCCGGCGCAGAGGCGCTGGTTGCGCTGGTATCGGAGCGAACCGGCATTCCCTTATCAGCGGAGGATCCCGAAGGCTTTTCCCTTTATCGGGGGCTGGAGGAGCGGCTTTCAGCCGCGCTGATCGGGCAGGATGCTGCCATCAAGACCCTTTGCGCCGCGCTGATGCGCAGCCGAGCGGGGGTTTCCGATCCCAAAAAGCCCGCTTGTACCCTGCTTTTCTGCGGGCCGACAGGCGTTGGCAAAACCTATCTGGCCCGCCTGCTCGCCAAAGAGCTTTTCGGGCGGGAGGAGGCGCTGATCCGCTATGATATGGGCGAATTTTCCGAGGCCCATTCTGTTGCAAGATGGGTAGGGGCGCCGCCGGGCTATATCGGCCATGATCAGGGCAGCGGGCTGGTGGCAAAAATCAAGGATCATCCCTATTCGGTATTGCTGCTGGATGAGATCGAAAAAGCCCATCCGGAAGTAATGAATGTGCTTTTGGCGCTGCTGGATGAAGGGCGGCTGACCGATGGCAAGGGCCGCACCGCCGATTTCCGCCATTGCTTTATCATTCTTACCTCCAATCTCGGCAGCGAGCAACTTGCCGCCGAGCCGCTGGGCTTCGGCCAAAGGGATCAGGATAGCCTTTCCAAGGCGGTAAAGCAGGCGGTGCGCAAAAAATTCCGCCCCGAGCTGATCAATCGATTGGATGAAACGGTTGTTTTCAATCCGCTGGATGCGGCGGCGCTGGCGCGGCTGGCGGAGCAGGAGCTGGAGCAGCTGCGGCTGCGGCTGGCGGAGCGCAATGTTTGCATTTCCTTTGAGCCGGAGCTGGCCGAGGCGCTGGCGGAGCGCTGCTCCGATCGCAAGATGGGCGCCCGCGCCCTCCGGCGGCTGATCCAGCGGGAGATCGGCAGCAAGCTTGCCGATCTTTTGTTGCAGGATCAGCTGCCCGAAGAGCCGCTTGGGATCGATTTCTTTTTTACTGCCGAAATGACGAAAAGCCGTTGACTTTCAATTGAAAACCCTTTAAAATTAAAATGAAATTCATCTTCGCCGTAAAGGATTTTAATTCTGAAAATATAAGGAGAAGTAATATGAAGCTGAATTATAAACGCACCTACCTGATCGGGCTTGCCTTTATGGCAATCTCCGCCTTTTGGCAGCTTTATGATAATGCCATCCCGCTGATGCTGCAAAAGACCTTCGGCGTTACCGATGATATCAGCGGCTGGATTATGGCTGCCGATAATATGCTGGCGGTTGTTTTGCTGCCCCTTTTCGGCTCCCTTTCCGATCGGGTTTCTACCCGCTTCGGCAAGCGCAAGCCCTTTATTATCATCGGCTCCTGCACCGCCGCGGCAATTATGCTGCTGGTGCCCCATGCCAATAAAACGGGCAATTTGCTTTATTTCTTCATCGTTGTTGGTGCTCTGCTTTTGGTAATGAGCACCTACCGCTCGCCGGCGGTGGCGCTGATGCCGGATGTTACCCCCAAGCCCCTGCGCAGCAAGGGCAATGCGGTCATCAATCTGATGGGCGCGCTGGGCGGGATTATGACCTATCTGATTATCGCCCTCTTTATTAAGGATAAGGCGCTTACCAATTATCCCTATGTTTTCGCCATTATCGCCGCCTTTATGGTCGCCTGCGCCGTTATTTTAGGGCTGACCATCCATGAAAATAAGCTGCGCGCCGAAATGCCGCCCGAGCCCGAGGAAGAGGAAGCGACCGGTAAGGGCAAAAAAATGCCCCGCGAGGTGCGCCGCAGCCTGATCTTCCTTTTGCTTTCCGTTTCCCTTTGGTTTATGGCCTATAACGCGGTCAATACCGCCTATTCCCGCTATGTGGATAAAATTTGGGGTATCCCCCAAAGCAAGGGCGCAACGATGATGATCATCGCCATGCTGGTGGCGACTGCCAGCTATCTGCCCATCGGCCGCATCTCCTCCAAGCTGGGGCGGAAAAAGGTGATTTTAGGCGGCGTTACCCTGCTGGCAATCGCCTTTCTGACCGGCTTTATTATGCCGCACTATAGCTTTATGGCTTATGTTATTATGGCAGTCATCGGCATCGGCTGGCCCGCCATCAATGTCAATTCCTATCCGATGGTGGTGGAGATGAGCAAGGGCAGCGATGTCGGAAAATATACCGGCCTTTATTATACCTTCTCCATGTCGGCCCAGATTCTGACCCCCATCCTTTCGGGCTATCTCTTTAAGCTGCTGCCTTGGGGTTATAAGGTAATGTTCCCCTATGCGCTGGTCTTTTCCGTTCTGGCCTTTGTTACCATGCTCTTTGTTCGCCATGGGGATAGCCGCCCCGATGCCGCCCGCGGGCTGGAAGCTTTTGATACGGAGGATTAACCGATGGTTGCCGTTTTGATCGTTCTGATTGTTGCCGCAGCGCTCTGCGGGCTTTGGCTCTTTATGATCGCGCCCGCAAGGCGCCGCCCTGCAGCTTTGAAAACACTGCTGGAATATCGCTACGCCCATCGGGGCTTTCATAGTATTAAATATGGAATTCCGGAAAATTCCATCCCTGCCTTTCGGCTGGCGATGGAGCAGGGCTTCGGGATGGAGCTGGATGTTCATCTTTCGGCCGATGGTAAGCTGGTTGTTGAGCATGATGACCATCTGCGCCGCACCTGCGCCAGCCCGCTGATTATTGAGGATTGCACTTGGGAGCAGCTGCAATCGCTGCGGCTGGAGCAAACGCAGGAGCGGCTGCCGCTGCTGGAGGAGGTTTTTGCGCTGGTAGAGGGGCGTGTCCCTCTATTGATCGAGCTGAAGGCCTATAAGGGCAATCAGGCGGCGCTGGCGGAGGCGGTATGGAAGGCGCTTCAAAGCTATGAGGGCCCCTATTGCATCGAATCCTTTGACCCCCGCTGCATCGGCTGGTTTCGGCGGAATGCGCCGGAGGTTCCCCGCGGGCAGCTGGCAAGCCATCTGCGCCGCGGTAAAAAAAAGCATTCGATCCTTTTGCATTTTGCCCTCTCTAATCTGCTGGTAAACGCCATTTCCCGCCCCCATTTTATCGCCTATTGCCTGCGGGATCGAAAAAATCTTTCCTTCCGCATCTGCCGCAGCCTTTTCGGGGCTCCCGCCTTTTTTTGGACAACCCGCTCCCTTTCCGAAGAGCAAACCGCCCTTGCGCTGGGCGCGGCGCCGATCTTTGAGCGGAAAGAGGATGAACTTTTCAAGAAACTTTCCAAATAAATTGATTTTTCAGCTGAAATCTGCTAAAATAATGCCGAAGAGCCGATCTTCGGCATTATTTTTTAAAATTTGATAGAAAATTAAGGTGTTTTTTTATTTATGGAGCTTCCTAATTATACGATCTTACCCTGGATGAAATATCTTTCCGCCGGCCGTATTGTTTCGGTGGCGCTGGCGGTGCTGGCGGTTTATTGCCTGGCGGAGCAGATTTTCAAGCGCCGCAATATTACCATGCGCAAAGGGACCCTCTCGTTGATCAATAATACCGTATGGCCGCTGATCATCAATAGCTGCATTTTTGCGGTGGCCTATTGGTATTGGGCGCTGCCCCTTGCTCTGATCTGCGGGCTGGTGTTTATCTTTATTATTAAGGGCGAGCTGCGCACCGCCTATCAGGAAGAGCTGGAGGGCTATCGCGGCCTCTTCCCCGCCATCCGCAAAATCCGCGCCGAGGCCTTTGCCGATCTGCCGATCGAGGAGCAAATGGAATATAAAAAAAGCGTAAAGCCCCATAAATTCTATTGGTGGATCTGGCTGCCGCTGATCGTTATTATCCCCTTTTTGCTGATGCTGCTGCTGGAGCAGCTGGGGATCGGCGATTACCTCTTTGCCCGCTTCTATTTTCCCGAAAAATAATAAAAAAAGGAGCCTCGATGGGCTCCTTTGATTTTTCGGATATTTTCCGAAAATTATATCAACATAAAAACAGAAGCATTCTCTTCTTTTTTATCTCGCTGATATACATTTGGCTGCAGATCGCCGAAACAAGCGGAAATTGCGTATATGATACGCTTTTTTGCGCCTCTTCCGCGTTATGCGCCGATAATACTATCCCTTCTGTTTAAAAAGGATAGGAGATTGGATGCAGAACGGGGAAATGGGTGGGAGATGGCGTATATGATACGCCCAACCGCACACTTTCCGCGTTATGCGCCATAATACTATCCCTTCTGCTTAAAAAGGATAGGAGATTGGATGCAGAACGGGGAAACAAGCGGAAATTGCGTATATGATACGCTTTTTCGCGCGTCTTCCGCGTTATGCGCCGATAATACTATCCTTTTTACAGGGACTGCTCGGCCTTTTCTACCAATTTCTTGGTCATCTGGCCACCGATATGACCCGCCTGAGCGGAGGTCAGATCGCCGTTATAGCCCTGCTTCAGATCAACACCGATTTCGCGGGCTACCTCAAACTTCATTTTATCAAGGCCTGCCTTCGCATTGCTCTTTACTGCCTTATCCATTTCAAATTCACCTCCTTTGATAGGATTCTGCAGGGCGGAAATCTAAATTTTGTTTGCCGCCCTACGCTAACTATTTTGAGCAATGGGCTTGGAAATAATACAAGCAATTTTTGTCAATAAAATCATTTAAAAAAACGCCAAGGATTCCCTTGACGTTCTTTTTTATTTTTTTAATTAAAGATGGTATCCTCCGCATCAAAAAGCGCTTGCACCTTTGCCTTGATGGCTTGGCTATGGGGCTGCTCCAGCGCGGGATCGAATTGCAGCATTCTGCGGGCGCAACGATTGGAGAGGGTGAGCAGCTCCAGATCGGTAGAGCAATCGGCGATGCGCATTTTGGGCAGGCCATGCTGCATATTGCCAAAGAAATCGCCGGGGCCGCGCAGCTCCAGATCCTTTTCGGAGATCGCGAAGCCATCGGTTGTTGAGCAAAAATATTCCAGCCGCTCGCGGGTTTTTGCGTTTTGATGATCGCTCATCAAAACGCAATAGGATTGGCGCGCGCCACGCCCTACCCGACCCCGCAGCTGATGGAGCTGGGAAAGGCCGAAACGCTCGGCGTTCATTAAAATCATCAGCGTTGCGGCGGGAACATTGATGCCGACCTCGATTACGGTTGTTGAAATCAAAATCTTGCTCTCGCCCGCAACAAATTTTTCCATGGCCGCATCCTTGGCGGCAGCCTTCATTTTACCATGGATCATATCAGCGGCGGCGCCGTAGCGCGCCTTTAATTCCTCAAAGAGCGCCTCGGCGCTTTTGAGATCGGAATCCGGATTTTCCTCCACCAGCGGGCAAACGATGTAAACCTGCCCGCCCTCGGCGATCTGCTTTTCGATAAAGCCGCCCAGCCGCTCCCGATAAGCGGAATCGACCAGATAGGTTTTAATCTGCTTTCTGCCCGAAGGCAGCCCTTCCAGCACCGAAAGATCCAGATCGCCCCAGACCATCAAAGCCATGGTGCGCGGGATGGGGGTTGCCGACATTACAAGCACATGGGGCTTTTCGCCCTTGGCGGCAAGCATCGCCCGCTGGCGCACACCAAAGCGATGCTGCTCATCGGCGATGACCAAGCCCAATTTTTCAAATTCCACCTTTTGCTGCAGGAGGGCATGGGTACCGATCGCCAAGCGGATTTCGCCGCTTTTCAGGGCGGCATAGGTTTCCCTCTTTTCCTTGGCGGTCATGGAGCCGACCAGAAGCGCGGTGGAATAGCCCAATTTTTCAAAAAGCGGGCGAAAATATTCGGCATGCTGCCGCGCCAGAATTTCGGTTGGCGCCATGATAGCGACCTGATAGCCTGCGGCAAGGGCGGCAAAGGCAGCTTCGCCCGCAACATAAGTTTTGCCGCTGCCAACATCGCCCTGCAGCAAGCGGTTCATGGCATATTCGCCCCGCATATCCGCAAGGATCTCCGCCACTGCCTTTTGCTGGCTGGCGGTAGGCTCAAAGGGCTGCAGCGCGCGAAATTCCGCCCGATCGGCGCCGATCATAAAGCGATTGCGATCCCGCTCCCGCCCCGAATAAAGGCCAAGGCCCAGCTGGAAATACAAAAGCTCTTCAAAGATCAACCTGCGCCGCCCCCTCAAAACAGCAGCAAAATCGGCGGGGAAATGCACCGCCTCCATCGCTTCCCGCAGGGAGCAGAGCTGATATTTTTCGCGAAGGGCGGGCGGCAGAGGATCCTCCAAAGAATCCTTAAGCTGCTGATAAGCTTCCCTTACCCAGCGCCGCAAACCGGGCTGATTTAAGCCCGCCGATAAGGGATAGATGGGATAAATCCCCGGCAGAGCGCCCGATTTCAGCTCCTCCACCTGCGGCGCGACCATATTCAGCATCATTTTCAGATCCAGCCGACCGTAAAAATTAAAAATCTTTCCTACCTTTAATTTATCCTTAATATAGGGATTATTAAAAAAGGTTACCGTCATCATCCCTGTTTTATCGCCGATATGCACCTGCGTCATGATCCTGCCGCCGTTGATACGGCGCTCGGCGGGCGGCTCCAATACCGCCGCAACGATGCTGACCACCTCGCCCATATAACCCATGGCTTCTCCAATCGGGATAACCTTGGAGCGATCCTCATAGCGATGGGGATAAAGCATCAGCAGGTCCTCCAGCGTTTCAACGCCGATTTTTTTCAATTGCGCTGCGCGGGTCTTTCCCACCATCGGCAGCTTTAAAACGGAAATTGCCAAGCATCTCCCCTCCTTTTTGATCTTATAAATTTAATATATCATATATTTTAATTTGCCGCAATATTTTTTCAGGGTGAAATATTAATTAAAGGTTGCCTTCTATTTCTTTTTCATATAGAATATTATTAAAAGGTAACACCTATATAAGGAAGTGATCTCAAAATGAAAACCGCATTAATTACCGGCGGCAGCGGCGCCATCGGGAGCATGACCGCCTATTGGGCGGTAAAAAACGGCTGGCAGGTTATGCTGGCCTACCATCGCAATACCGAAGCTGCCCATAATCTGAAGGAGGATCTGGAGAAGCTGGGCGGGAAAATCGCCCTTTTTCAGGGGGATCTTACCGATCCGCAGCAGCAGCAGGCGCTGCTGGATGCAACCCTTGCTGCCTTCGGCGCGCCCGATCTTTTATTGAATAATTTCGGGGTAGCGCAATATACTCCTTTTAATGAGGAGAGCGATGCCACCATCGAGCAGGCGATCCATACCAATCTGATCGCCCATATGGCGCTGACCCGCCGCGTTCTTCCCCATTTGATCCAAAGAAAGAGCGGCGCGATCGTTAATGTTTCCTCGGTATGGGGGCAGACCGGCGGCGCCTGCGAGGTGGCCTATTCCGCCGCCAAGGCAGGGCTGATCGGTTTTACCAAAGCGCTTGCCAAAGAGCTTGCGCCCTCGGGCATTACCGTTAATTGCGTTGCGCCGGGGTGTGTTGAAAGCCGGATGCTGGGGGATCTGGATCGCGATGCCCTTTGCGCCGCCATCCCCTCGGGGAAGCTTTGCTCAGGGCTGGATATTGCCAAAAGCATCCTTTTCCTTGCGGAGCAGGAGCAAATCACCGGGCAGGTATTGGCGGTCAACGGCGGGATGTATATTTGAATGCAGAGTGCAGAATGACAGAAGATTTTGTTTCATAAAAAGGTCGTACAAAACTTTTTGTATGACCTTTTTATATTATTTATGCTTTTGATTTTAGAAAAGATCGCCTCGCTTTTATGGGGGCCTTGGATGCTCGCGCTGGTATTGGGAACAGGCATCTATCTGACCATCGGCACCCGCTGGCTTTCGATAACCAAGCTGCATCAGGCCTTTCGGGCGGCGCTGCAGCCCTCGGAAGGCGGGGGCGAGGTATCGGGGCTGGCCGCCCTCTGCACCTCCCTTGCCGCCACCCTCGGCACCGGTAATATCATCGGGGTGGCCACTGCCCTTTCGGCAGGCGGGCCGGGCGCGCTTTTTTGGATGCTGCTGGCCGCCTTTTTCGGGATGGCAACCAAATATGCCGAAGGATATCTGGCGGTTCTTTACCGCCGCCGCGGGCGGGATGGCCATTTTATCGGCGGCCCCTTTCTATATTTGGAATTAGGGCTGGGTCGGCCGCTTTTAGCGAAGCTTTTTGCCTTTGCCTGCGCCATAACCTGCCTGATCAGCATGGGGACCACCTCCCAGATCAACGGCATTGTTGCGGCGGCGGAGGATTTTTTTGATCCCTTGCAGCAGCATCTCATTGCGCTGCCCTTTGGCCTTCAAATCAGCCGCGCGGCGCTGATCGCGGGCGGGCTTACAACCCTTGCGGTCGGGCTGGTTTTGGCGGGCGGGATCCGCCGTATCGCCTCGGTTTCCACCTTGCTTGTGCCGTTTATGGCGGGGCTTTATACCCTTTTAACGCTGCTTTTACTTTGGCAATACCGCGCGCGGCTGCCCGCTGCCACCGCCTTAATCCTTCATTCCGCCTTTGCGCCCAAGGCAGCCTTGGGCGGCGCCATGGGGATTACCCTGCAAAAAGCCATCCGCTTTGGGCTGGGGCGAGGAATTTTTTCCAATGAAGCGGGGATGGGCTCCGATCCCATTGCGGCGGCCGCCGCCAAAACCGATCATCCCGCAAAGCAAGGGCTGATCTCCATGCTGGGACCTTTTTTGGATACGGTATTAATGTGTACCCTCACCGGCTATGCCGTTATCGTTACCGATGCCTGGCGGATTCCCCATCTTAACGGCGCGGGGATTACCCTTTATGCTCTGCAGCAGCTGCCGCTGCCCAATGGGCTGATTTCCTTTCTTTATATGCTTTGCCTGCTCTTTTTCGGCTTTGCCTCCATCATCGGCTGGAGCTTTTACGGCGAGCAAAGCATACGCTATCTTTTTCCCTGCACCAAAAACTGTGTACGAATCTTCCGCGCCCTTTTCCTGCTCATTCTTTTTGCGGGCAGCTTTCTTTCCGCCGATGCAACCTGGGCGCTGGCCGATATCTTTTGCGCGCTGATGGCCATTCCCAATTTGATCGGACTGATCTCGCTGGCCTCCCCTGTTTTCAAGGGCAGCCGCGCGCTGTTGAAATGAAAAAAAAGACAATGCCTCAAGGCATTGTCTTTTTTTATTATTTTTCCAAAAACCGCTGATAGGCGGAAAGGCTTGTATAGCGGGAGATATAATTGCGGGTGATCCGATAGGGATCGCTGCCGGTTTCATAGGTTTTGCCGCTCATCAGCAGCCCGAATTGATAATGCTCCTTTGTTTTTTCCAGCGAAAGGAAGGAATATTTTCCGGTAGGATAGCAAAGCACAAAGGATTCCTTGCCGACCAGCCGCGCCAGCTCCAATTTGGATTGATAAAGCTCCTCCTTTAATTGGGCGGCGGTACGATCGCTCAAAAAGGCATGGCTGGCGGTATGGCTCTGGAAAGAGATCAGCTCCGATTGCGCCATTTCCTTGATCTGCTCCTCGGTAAGATAATGCTCGGTACCGATCAGATCGGTAATCAAAAAGATGGTTGCTTTAGCATTATATTTTCGGAGCAGCGGGAAAAGCTCGGTATAATTATCATCATAGCCATCATCGAAGGTCAGCAAAACAGGCTTTTGGATGGCATCCGCTCGGTCCAGATCCTCAAAATGGATGGTTGTATAGCCCGCTTCGGCCAGATATTGCAGCTGCTTTTCCAGCTCCGAGGGGCGAACAAAAAGGCTCTCGATCCCCCAGCAATGATCGCTTACCGCATGATACATCATGGTAGGGATTCTGATCCCCTGAGGGATTTCGTCATTTTTCGGATAGGCGGTATAATAGATTGTTTTTTGCTCCGCATCCTCAAAGGAATGAAGATCGATCAGCTTCAGCAATTTCTCCTTGGGTTGATACCAATCGGCGCCATCATAAATTCCGCCCGCGGCGGTGCTGAAGGAATGGATTTTATCATCCAATTTCAGCTCGGCCACCTGCTCCTCCGGCTCCTCTTTGATCGTCAGCGCCCCATCCAGAGCGGCAGCCAGCTCCTCCGCCTTCAGATATTCGATGCCATCGGCCTCATAAATGCCGCTCAGCCGAAAGCCATCAATAAAAATATTGCCCTCGGCTTTCATGGGCGCCACGCCGTAGACCGGCTGCGGCGGCGCAGGCGCAGGCTTTTCCGCCTGCCCGCAGCCCGATACCATCAGCATCAGCACCAAAAATAAAGAAAAAAATCTTTTTTTCAATTCTTTCCCTCCGTTTTATAATGAAGCTTTTCGCCAAAGGGAAAAGCCACCTTCGTTCTTTATTCTAAAAAAGCGCCCGAAGGCGCTTTTTTAATTTATTCTTCGGTTTCTTCTTCGAAGGTTTCCTCTTCCTCTTCGCGGGCGGCGCCTGCGATATCGATGACCTTCACGCCCTCATCCAGCCGAACAACGCGAACACCCTGCGTTGTTCTGCCCAGAGAGGAGATCTCCTCAATCTTGGTACGCATAATGATACCGCCGCTGGTAACCAGCAGAAGATCCTCGCCCTCCTTCGCCATCCGAACGGCAGCGATGGGGCCGGTCTTTTCGGTAATATTATAATTCCCGATCCCCTTACCGCCGCGGTTTTGCAGGCGGTATTCCTCGATAGCGGTACGTTTACCATAGCCATTTTCGGTAATGGTAAGGAATTCGGCATCGTCCTTTTGAATGCACATTCCGACCAGATAATCATCCTCGGCGATGCGGATTCCTCTTACGCCGCGGGTCACTCTTCCCATCGAGCGAACATCGGCTTCCGCAAAGCGAATGGCCTTGCCCTGATGGGTAGCCAGCATAATATTATTCTCGCCGTTGGTCAGCATTACGCTGATCAGATCATCTCCCTCATCCAGCAAAATGGCGATCACGCCGCTCTTGCGGATATTGGAATAATCGGAGAGGGGCGTTTTCTTAACGGTACCGTTGCGGGTAGCCATAACCAGATAGCCTTCCTCAAAATTCTCCACACGAATCATCGCATTGACCCGCTCGCCGCTCTGGAGCGGAAGCAGATTTACAACATTGGTGCCCTTGGAAATCCGAGAGCTTTCAGGAACCTCATAGCCCTTGAGCTTATAAACTCTGCCCAGCGTTGTAAAGAAAAGAATGGTATCATGGGTAGAGGCGGCAAAGAGATCCTTCACAACGTCCTCTTCCTTGGTCTTCATGCCGGTAATCCCGCGGCCGCCGCGATGCTGGGCCTTATAGGTACCTACCAGCTGGCGCTTGATATAGCCCGCTTCGGTCATGGTAAAGATGCAATCCTCAACCGGAATCAGATCCTCATCCTCCAGCCCGACCTCGCCATGGCCGATCTCGGTTTTCCGCGCATCGCCGAATTTACGGGCGATCTCGCGAAGATCCTCCTTGATGATGGTATTGACCCGCTCCTCATGGGCGAGAATATCCTTCAGATCGGCAATCTTGGCGATCAGCTCTTTATATTCGTTTTCTACCTTTTCGCGCTCCAGACCCGAAAGCTGGCCCAAGCGCATCTCAACAATCGCCTGCGCCTGCAGCTCATCCAGATCAAAGCGCTCCATCAGCCGCTCCTTGGCATCGGCAATATGCTTGCTGCCGCGGATAATTTCAATGACCTCATCAATATGATCAATCGCCTTGATCAGGCCGGCCAGAATATGCGCGCGGGCCTCGGCTTTTTTGATCTCAAAGGCGGTGCGGCGGCGGATAACCTCCTTTTGATGGAGCAGATATTCCTCCAGCATCTCCTTGAGATTTAATACCTTGGGCACACCATTAACCAGCGCCAGCATAATGATGGAGCAGGTCGCCTGCATATCGGTAAATTTATAAAGCTGATTTAAAATTACCTGCGGATTGGCTTCCTTTTTTAATTCCACAACAAAGCGCAAGCCATCCTTATCGGATTCATCGCGGATATCGCTGATGCCGGGGATCCGATCGGTCTTTACCTCATCGGCGATCTTTTCGATCAGCGCGGCCTTACGCACCATATAAGGAATTTCGGAAACAACGATCTTATACCGCCCATCCTTCCATTCCTCGATCTCGGCGCGGGCGCGAACATAGATCTTGCCGCGGCCGGTACGATAGGCCTGCCGGATACCGCTCCTGCCCATAATAATCGCGCCGGTAGGAAAATCGGGGCCCTGAATAAACTCCATCAGCTCGTCTACTTCCATTTCAGGCTGATCCAGCAGCGCGATGGCGCCATCCACCACCTCGCGGAGGTTATGGGGCGGAATATCCGTTGCCATACCTACTGCGATACCGGAGGATCCGTTGACCAGCAGATTGGGATAGCGGGCGGGCAAAACATGGGGCTCTTTACGAGTTTCATCGAAATTGGGATCCCAATCAATGGTATCCTTTTCAATATCCCGCAGCATCTCATTGGAGATCTTGCTCATTCTTGCCTCGGTATACCGATAGGCCGCAGCGGGATCGCCATCGATGGAGCCGAAGTTACCATGGCCCTCTACCAAGGGATAGCGCAGCGAAAAGCTTTGCGCCAAGCGCACCAGCGCATCATAAACCGAAGCATCGCCATGGGGATGATACCGACCCAAAACGTCACCAACGCAGGTAGCCGCCTTGCGGAAGGGCTTATCGCTGGTAAGATTATCCTCATACATCGCATAAAGAATGCGGCGGTGAACCGGCTTTAAGCCATCGCGAACATCCGGCAGCGCGCGGCCAACAATGACCGACATCGCATAATCCAGATAGGAGTTCTTCATTTCTTTTTCCAGATCAACGGGAACAATGACCTGATTTTCATAGCTGGTTGTATCATGATTTTCCGTTTTCGCCATTTTGAAGCACCTCCTTATACATCCAGATTATTAACATACTGGGCATTTTCTTCAATAAATGCCTTGCGCGGCTCTACCTTCTCGCCCATCAGGATAGAGAAGGTTTCATCGGCGGCAATGGCATCGCCCAATGTAAATTGCTTTAAAGTACGGGTTTCGGGATCCATCGTTGTTGCCCAAAGCTCGGAGGGATCCATCTCACCAAGACCCTTATTACGGCTGATTTCAATCTTGCCCTTACCGTCTTCCCCGCGCATCTCGGCGGAGATCTGATCCCGCTCTGCATCGGAATAGGCATAGCGGGTTTCCTTGCCCTTTACCAATTTATAAAGAGGCGGAACCGCGGTATAAACATAGCCGCCCTCTACCAACGGCCGCATAAAGCGGAAGAAGAAGGTCAGCAGCAGGGTTCTGATATGAGCGCCGTCCACATCGGCATCCGCCATGATGATAACCTTACCGTAGCGCAGCTTTTCAATATCAAAATCTGCGCCGATATTGGTACCGAGCGAAGCGATGATGGGCTGCAGTTTATCATTATTATAAACACGATCCAAGCGGGATTTTTCAACATTCAAAGTCTTTCCCCAAAGGGAGAGGATCGCCTGAAACCGCCGATCGCGGCCCTCCTTGGCGGAGCCGCCCGCCGAATCACCCTCAACGATATAAATTTCGGAATATTTGGTATCCTTGCTCTGGCAATCCGCCAGCTTACCGGGCAGCGAAAGGGAGGTAGAAAGCGCGCTCTTGCGGGCGCTCTCCCTTGCCTTACGCGCTGCTTCGCGGGCGCGGGAGGCATCCACCGCCTTGCCGATAATGGCGCGGGCGATCTTGGGATTTTCCTCAAAGAATTCATTGAGCTTTTCGGTAATAATGGAGCTTACAAGGCCACGCACCTCGCTATTGCCCAGCTTGGTCTTGGTCTGGCCCTCGAATTGGGCCTCCTCTACCTTAACGCTGATGATAACAGTAAGACCCTCGCGCACATCATCGCCCGAAAGATCACCGTCCTTTTCCTTCAAAAAGCCGTTTTTGCGGGCATAATCATTAATCACGCGGGTCATCGCCGCCTTAAAGCCGGTTTCATGGGTACCGCCTTCGGTGGTATTAATATCATTGGCGAAGGAAACCATGGTTTCATCATATTTGGTAGTATACTGCATGGCAATTTCCGCCATGGAGGTACCCTTCATCCCGCTAACATAGATGACTTCCTCATGGATCGGCTCCTTGGAGCGATTCAGGAAGGTAACAAACTCCCGAATACCGCCCTCATAGCACATACTCTTTTTCTTTTCCATGCCCTCGCGCTGATCGGAAAATTCAATCTTCAGGCCGGCATTCAGGAAGGCCTGCTCCCGCAGCCGCTTGAGCAAAACATCATATTCATATTGCAGCGTTTCAAAGATTTCGGAATCCGCAAGAAAACGAACCTTTGTACCCTTTTTATCGGTCTCGCCGATCTGCTTCAGCGCGCCGCAGGAATGGCCGCGCTCATAGCGCTGGGTATAGATATGCTTTCCATCGCATACCTCCACCTCCAGCCATTCGGAGAGGGCATTCACAACCGATGCACCAACACCATGCAGGCCGCCCGATACCTTATATCCGCCGCCGCCGAATTTACCGCCGGCATGCAGAATGGTAAATACCACCTCAACGGTAGGAATCCCCATCTTGGGATGAATTCCGACCGGTATTCCGCGGCCGTTATCCTCTACCTCAATGATATTCCCCGGCAGGATGGATACCTTGATGGTATCGCAATAACCTGCCATCGCTTCATCGATGGAATTATCAACGATTTCATATACCAGATGATGCAGACCCCGAATGGAGGTGCTTCCGATATACATACCGGGCCGCTTGCGGACGGCTTCCAGCCCTTCCAGAACCTGAATCGAAGATTCATCATACTGGTTGGTCACTTTTTGCTGATCCATTTTCTTTCCTCACTTCTTTAAACTTTCTGAAAACTAATTAAATATAAGAAATTTTTTGAATAAACCCGCTTCGTTTCTGCAATGTTTGCACCGAAAGCTGGGAAATATAAACAACAACATCCATTCCCCAATTGCATACAATGAAGGATTTCGGAATATCGGTGGCGGCATTTACAACCTTGCCTTCCCGCTGCTTGGCTTCCAAAAATAAGCGGGTACGCTTGGAGACGGTGGCCTTATCCATATCAAAAATTCCGATAATATCGGATTTTTTGATCAAAACATCCTGACCCAGATGCAGATACATCTTTATTGCTCCTCCTTTATTCCTTCCCGAATGCGGGAAACGGCGCCTTCTTTAATGAAAAACATCCGATCGCCTTTTTTGCGGATTTTCCCAAGCTCGCAGGTGGATAATACCGTCTGCCGCCCCTCCATCCGCTTAAAGATGAATTTTTGGCGGCGGGCATCCAGCTCCGATAAGATATCATCCAGCAATAATACAGGCTCAGTACCGCGGCGGGCGGTAATACATTCCGCCTCCGCCAATTTCAGCGCCAATACCGCCGAGCGGATCTGCCCTTGGGAGGCAAAGAATTTCATGCTCTTGCCCGAAAGCAAAATCAAAATATCATCCTTATGAATACCGCTCATAGTCTGACCCATGGCGATATCCTGCTCCCGCATTTTCAGCAGCCGATTGCGGAAAAGACGGGCATATTCCTTCCGCTCCACCGCATCCTTCGTAAAGGGATTCAAATAAATCAATTTCAGCTTTTCTTCGTTGCCGGAAATTTCCTGATAAAAGGCCTTTGCATATTCCGAAAGGCTATCGATATAATCGCGGCGGGCCTTAGCAATATAAGAGCCTGCCTCCGCCAGCTTTTCATCCCAGATCTCCAGCATCTCCTGCAATTCGGGCTGAAGCCGGCATTGCTTTAAAAGCGCATTGCGATTTTTAATGATCTTTTGATAATTCAAAAGCTGATCGGTATATTGAAGATCCAGCGAGCAAAGCGCCATATCCAAAAAGCTGCGCCGCTTATTGGGACCTTCCTTAATCAAATTTAAATGATCGGGAGTAAAAATAACCGATTGAAAGCAGCCCAAAAGATCTCGCAGACGAGGAACCGCCAGCCCGTTATATCGATATTCCTTGGGGCGATTGCGATGGAAAATAATTTTTAATTCTTCCGATCGCAGCCCATCACCAAAGGTTAAGGTAATCGCCGCGCTCTCCGCCCCAAAGCGGATCAGCTGCTCCTCTTTCATCACCCGATAGCTTTTCAGGCAGGTACAAAAGTAAATTGCCTCGATGCAATTTGTTTTACCCTGAGCGTTATGACCTGCCAAAATATTGATCCCATCGCAAAAGCAAAAGCTCTGATCGGCAAAGTTTCTGAAGTTTTCAAGACGCAGCTCCTGAATAATCATCGAACAATCTTAAATGCTTCGCCGTCAAACGCAAAAAAATCGCCTTCAAAAAGCTTTTTGCCTTTAATTTGGCATACTTCTCCGTTTACAGCCACTTCGCCACCTAAAATCATCATTTTTGCCATTCCGCCCGTTTCGGCAATGCCCGCATATTTCAAAGCATCGCAAAGGCGGATATATTCATCCTGAATTAAAAGGGGCTTCATTTTTTTACTCCTTCATTCTGAGCGGCAATACCAAAAAGAGATAATCGTCCTTTTTGATCGGCTTGATAATAATGGGCGCAAGATTGGATTGCAATTCAATCATAACCTCTTCATCATCGCAGGCCGAAAGGGCTGCCAGCATATATTTATAATTGAAGCCGATTACCATTTTATTGGCAAAGGGCGCGCAATCCACCGAATCTTCAAATTTACCGATATTGGAGGCGGTGGTAATGCTGATATGGTCAAAATCAAAATCGCAGCGGATGGGGCTGATGATGGTGGAATTTGCCATCAGGGAGGCCCGCTCGATAACTCGGCTGAAATCCCGAACATTGACCTGAACGCGGAATTTATAATCCTTTGGCAAGGCTGCCTTATAATCCAAAAATTCGCCTTCCAGCAAGCGGGAAATCAATTTAACATTTCCAAAACGGAAGCAGACGAAATTTCTGCTGGTATGGATCCGCAGAGTATCCTCCTCCCCTTCGGGCAAAATCTTAAGCATTTCATTCAGCGCGCGGGAAGGAATAACAACCTTTTTAAAATTACCGAATACCTGCTGATAAGGAGCCTTACGAATGGCCAGACGAAAATTATCCACCGCAACGGCGCTTACATTTTGCTGCTCTTCATCCAGCTCGAAAAGAACACCGGTAAGAATCGGCTTCAGATCGGTAATGGAAACGGCAAAGATCGTCTGGCGCACCATATTCCGAAAATCGTTATAGGTCAGCAATAAGCCATCCTCGCTCAAAACATCCGGCAGCTCGGGAAAATCTTCGGGATTCATACCGGAGATGGTAAAGCTGGAATTTTCGCAGGTAATATTCGTCAGCAACGATTTATTATCAATCTCTACCGTAACAACGCCGCTCGGCAGCTTTCTTACAATCTCGCCGAAAAGCTTGGAGGATAAAATAACAACGCCGCCCTCGCAATTTTCTGCATCGATTTCATATTCGATGGAAATACTCATATCATAGGTACTGAAGCAAACGGTATTATTATTGCGAATCTCGATTAAAATTCCTTCCAATGCGGGAATGGTCGATTTGGGGCTGGCAGCTTTTTGAACAATATTGAGCGCTTCATTCAGCATATTTCTGTCGCAAGAAAATTTCATGAGTTCCGTCTTCTCCTTATTTCTTATTTATTGATGAAGTTGTTGTTGGCCTGTTGATTCTGTTGATAAGGCTGAAAGCCTCGGCTCGGCGCGGATTTGCGGATTTTTCGAAGGTGTTGAGGGTTTCAAAAACCTCAACATTTCGTCAACAGGATTATGTGAACCGAAATGGAATATGTTGAAAAATCAAAAAAGCCGTTGTTGATTGTTGAAAAATCTGTTAATAGGATTTTTTGATATTTTCCAAAAGCTCCGCAATGGTCTTTTCAATATTTGGGTTTTTGCTGATCATATCTTCCACCCGATGAAGGGAATTGAGAACGGTAGAATGATTTTTACCGCCCAATTCCTCGCCGATGGAAGGCAGGGAAAGATTGGTATTTTTGCGGATGATATACATTGCGATCTGGCGGGGAAGCAAAATATCGCTGGAGCGCTGATCACTTTTGATGTCCTCTACCGTAATGTTATAATAGCGGGCAACATGATCGATGATGGTTGCCGGCGTAATGGCGGCAGTAGCATTTTCTTTAATGATAGCTTCCATTGCATCCTTTGCCAGCGCGATGGTCGGCGTTTGGCCCCAAAGGGCGTTATAGGCTTTGAGCTTTTTGATGGTGCCCTCCAGCTCCCGAACATTATTTTTAATTTTGGATGCGATCAGATCAACAACATCGGCGGGAATATTGAGATTATAATATTCCGCCTTCTTCTTGATGATGGCAACTCTTGTTTCATATTCGGGGGGCTGAACATCGGCGGTAAGCCCCATCAGCAAGCGGGATTGAATTCGCTCCTCCAAGGTTTTAAGATCCTTGGGCGGCCGATCGCTGGTAATGATAATCTGGCGATTATTTTCATAAAGGGCATTGAAAGTATGGAAGAATTCTTCCTGTATGGCCTGCTTACCGCTGATAAACTGAATATCATCCACCAAAAGAATATCCGCCTGCCGATATTTTGCTTTGAATTGACGCTGGTGATTATGCTGGATGGCATCGATCAGCTCGCTGGTAAATTCATCGCCTTTAACATACATTATGATGGCATTGGGATCATTTTCTCTTACTTTATTGGCTATGGCATTGATCAGATGCGTTTTACCAAGGCCGCTGTGACCATGCAGGAAAAAGGGATTATAGGCGCCCGCGGGATTATTGGCAATGGCCAGCGCTGCTGCATGGGCAAATTCATTTTCTTTGCCGATAACAAAATTTTCAAAGGTCAGGCTGGATTGCGCATTAAAGGGGCGGATCTGCTCCTCCTCCATTTTGGAAAGATCGGTATTGACCTCATCATTCTTTCGCTGGGCGATTTCCCGAAAGCGGGGAGAAACATCATCCTCGGTCATGACCTGAATGGCAACATCAAATCCTAATACATTACTCAACGCAGTTTCAATGGAATCCTTATATTTTTTATCGATAATGCTTTTTTGAAAGAGCGTTGTTACGCAAAAATAAGCAATATCGTTTTCCATCTTCATTGGGATCAGCAGCTTGATCCAGCTTTCATAGGAAGTATTATTCAATTCATTCTTTAAAAGAATTAAAGCTTTTTCCCAAACATCCTTAAATGACTGCATTTTTAACCTCCTTAAAAAATGAATAATAAGAGTTATAAACATTTTATCATAGATTGTTGATAATTTCAATATATATTTTAATAATATACTACTTATAATATAGTTTGTTATAATAGAGAAAGCAAAAATGTTGAAAATTCGAGGTTGACAAGCCCTCTTTTTCATTATATAATCAATTTTTAGATAATAATGTAGGAGGCAGCTCAAATGAAGAATACAGAAAAAACCATGGAGCAGGTGGTTACCCTTTGCAAAAACAGAGGCTTTGTTTATGCCGGAAGCGAGATTTACGGTGGTCTTGCCAATTCCTGGGATTACGGCCCGCTGGGGGTAGAATTTAAAAATAACGTTAAAAAAGCATGGTGGCAAAAATTTGTGCAGGAATCTCCCTATAATGTTGGCTTGGATTCCGCCATCATTATGAATCCCGAAACCTGGGTGACCAGCGGCCATGTTGGCGGCTTTTCCGATCCCTTGATGGATTGCAAGGATTGCCATGCCCGCCATCGCGCCGATAAGCTGATTGAGGATGTTGGTGGCCACGCCGAGGGGATGACCTTCGAGCAGATGCAGGAATATATCAAGGAAAATAATATTGAATGCCCTGATTGCGGCAGCAAGAATTTTACCGATATCCGAAAATTCAATCTGATGTTTAAAACCTTCATCGGCGTTACCGAGGATGCGAAAAACGAAGTATACCTCCGCCCCGAGACTGCGCAGGGAATCTTTGTAAACTATGCCAATATCCAGCGTACAACCCGCAAAAAGCTGCCCTTCGGTGTTTGCCAGATCGGTAAATCCTTCCGTAATGAGATTACGCCGGGTAATTTCGTTTTCCGTACCCGCGAATTTGAGCAGATGGAATGTGAATTTTTCTGCAAGCCCGATACCGATCTGGATTGGTTCTATTATTGGAAAGATTATTGCAAGAATTGGCTGCTTTCCCTCGGCATGAAGGAAGAAAATATGCGGCTGCGCGATCATGAGAAGGAGGAGCTTTCCTTCTATTCCAAGGCCACTACCGATATTGAATTTCTCTTCCCCTTTGGCTGGGGCGAGCTTTGGGGCATTGCCGATCGTACCAATTATGATCTCGGCCGCCATCAGGAAGCCAGCGGCAAGAGTCTGGAATATTTCGATCCCGAAACCAATGAGCATTATGTTCCTTATGTTGTTGAGCCTTCTTTGGGCGCCGATCGTGTTGCGCTGGCATTCCTTTGCGAGGCTTATGATGAGGAAATTCTGGATGCGGAAAAGAACGATGTTCGCGTTGTTTTGCGGCTGCATCCTGCCCTTGCGCCCGTTAAGGCGGCAATTCTGCCCCTTTCCAAAAAGCTTTCCGCTGCGGCGCAGGAAAAGGTTTATAATGTACTTTGCAAGGAATTCAATGTTGAATTCGATGATGCCGGCTCCATCGGCAAGCGCTATCGCCGGCAGGATGAGATCGGTACTCCCTTCTCTATCTGCTATGATTTCGAAAGCGAAGAAGATGGCTGCGTAACCATTCGTTTCCGCGATTCTATGGAGCAAAAACGGGTAAAAATCGAAGAATTGACCGATTTTATTCGCGAAAGCTTGAAATTTTAATGAAAATCGGTTGACAAATTACATTTGATTATTATATAATATTAAACGCTCAAATTGAGACGATCCTTGAAGGAACGTAGAAGGAGGATAGAAAATGGTTCGGACTTATCAACCTAAAAAACGTCAGAGAAGCAAAGTTCACGGCTTCAGAAAGAGAATGCTGACCGCCAACGGCCGCAAGGTTTTGGCAAGAAGAAGAGCAAAAGGCAGAAAAAGATTATCTCACTAAATAATAAGAGGCCAGAGGAAAATTCCGTTCTGGCCTTTTTTATTCCGTGAGCCCTTTTGCTGAAAAGAGGCAAGGAATGAAAATTGAGAGTGTTAAGGAAAATGTAAATTTCAAAAGAGCCTACCATCAAGGAAAAAGCGCGGTGCATAAGGAATTGGTAATCTATTGGCGCAAAAACAGGCTGGGCGTTACCAGGCTGGGGATTACCGTTTCCAAAAAAATCGGCAATTCGCCGATGCGCAATCGCATCCGCCGCATCATTCGGGAAGGGGCGCGCAGCGAGGCGGCCTTGCTGCCGCAGGGCTGCGATATTATTGTTGTTGCCCGCAGCCGCTGCTGTGCCTGCAAAAGTACCGATGTTGCAAGGCTTTTCCGAAAGACCTTTTCAGCTTGAGCATGCTGATTTGGTTGCGCAGGCTTTTGATTTTGCCCATTCGCCTTTACCAGAAATGGATCTCTCCCCATCTTCCTGCCCGATGTAAATTTTACCCAACCTGCTCCGCTTACGCCTCAACGGCGATCTTGCGCTTCGGCATATTCATTGGCGGTGCATTGGCTTTATGGCGCATTTTGCGCTGTAACCCATGGTCTATGGGTGGGTATGACCCTGTGCCCCCGCGCGGGCAATTGTTTAAAAGGAGAAAAAAGTAACAAATGGATTTTTGGAGCTATCTCATTGTTCCCTTTGCATGGATCATTAAAGTCCTGATGGATTTGATGAACAACTATGCTTTGGCATTGTTTTTTTATTGCTTGATCACCCGCTTGATCATCTTCCCGCTCTCCATGAAGCAGCAAAAAAATCAGCTGAATATGGTGCGGCTGCGCCCTTATCAGGATGCGCTGAAGAAAAAATACGGCAATAATCAGGAACGCTATAATACCGAGCTGCAAAAGCTCTATCAGCGCGAAGGCTATAATCCTATGAGCAGCTGCTTGCCCCTGCTGATCCAGCTGCCTTTGATTTTTTTGGTTTATTCCATCGTGCGTCACCCCCTGACTTACGTCTATTATGGTGAATTTTTCACCAAGAATACTGCGCAGAAGGTCTTTGACCTTGCTGTCAGCGTGAAGGATGCGCTGGCTCCTTCTGTTTTGAAGGTCGTTGAAACGATTGAAAAGGCTCCCGAAAAGCTCAGCCAGATCAGTAATTATGAATTGCAGATCTATAATGCTGCGGATCTGGAGCTGCCGGGCGATAAGCTTTTCGGCTTCATCGATCTGGCGGGTACGCCCAGCCAAAACCTTTGGAGCTGGATGCTGTTGATCCCCATCCTTGCCGGTGTTACCGGTATTCTTTCTACCTGGGTTTCCCAGAAGCTCAACGCCATGACGCAGGATCCTGCGGCGGGCGGTTCCAATAAGATTATGATGTTTGGTATGCCGCTGATCTCGGTTTATTTCTGCTATACCCTGAATTGCGCCTTGGGTTGGTACTGGATCGTTGGTAATGTTCTGAGCATTGCTCAAACTTGGATTTTGCATAAGATGTATGATCCCAAGAAAGTCTTGGCGGAGGTTGAGGCCAAGATGGAGCAGGAAAAGCTGCAAAAGAAAGAAAAGAGAAGCGCCGCCGCAGCCAAAAAAGCTGCCGCAATGGCCGCCGCCAAGAAAAAGAAATAAAAAAGGTGAATTATGGCTATTAAAGAATTGTTTTTTGAAGCAAAAACCATTGAAGCTGCTGTTGAGAAGGCAGCAGAGGAGCTGGGCGCCGATAAGGATCTGCTCAGCTATGTGGTAGAAGAAACGCCTTCCAAGGGTATTTTCGGCATCGGCGCCACCCCTGCCAAGATCAAGGTTGAGATCGAGGTTGCGGATGCCGAGGCGGAAGCACCCAAAAAGAAGGAAGAACCCAAAAAAGATGTAAGCATCCCTGCATGGGAGCCCGAAAAGCTTTCCGGCGGTAAGAAAAAGAGCGAAAAGAAAGAGCCCCGCAAGGCCGAAAAGAAGCCTGCCGCTCCCCTTTTCCCCGAAGTTGAAAAGAAGCCGGTTGATGATGAAATTTCCAAAAAGATCATCGAATTTATCAGCGGTTTGCTGGTTCATATCGGCGCCGAAGAGGATAGCGCCGTTACCGTTGCGCTGGGTGAAGAGGATCATTATTATGCGGAGGTCAGCGGCGCCAAGATGGGCGTTTTGATCGGCCGCCGCGGCGAAACCCTTGATGCTGCGCAGTATCTTTGCGGGCTGGTAATCAATAAGGGCCGCAGCGGTGAAAAGCTGCGCATTACCATCGATACCGAAAATTACCGCGCTAAGCGCATCAAAACCCTGCAAAATCTCGCGGAAAAGAACGCCGAAAAGGCGCTGAAATATAAGCGCAACATTACCATGGAGCCCATGAGCCCCTATGAGCGCCGCATTATTCATGCCGCCCTCAACGGTCGCGAGAATATTACGACCTTCTCGGTTGGTTCGGAGCCGAAGAGAAAGGTTGTAGTCAGCTACAAAAAATAAGGGGAAACGGCTGAAATAAGCGCAGAACGAAAAGAAGTCACAAAAGTGACTTCTTTTCTTTTTCATTTTTCCTTCTCGCCGTATCGGTATACGGCTTCGGCGGAAGAAATAAAAATCTGCATCTTATTTGAGCCGTTTCCAATAAAATAAGCGCAGAACGAAAAGAGGTCCTACCGACCTCTTTTCTTTTTCATTTTTCCTTCTCGCCGTATCGATATACGGCTTCGGCGGAAGAAATAAAAATCTGCATCTTATTTGAGCCGTTTCCAATGAAATAAGCGCAGAACGAAAAGAGGTCCTACCGACCTCTTTTCTTTTTCATTTTTTCTCACTGTTTCTTATTTTCTCACTGTTTCTTACATAATAAAGAAAAGAGGCTACAGCGGCAGCCTCTTTTTCATTCCTTATTTTTTAATCCCGAGCGGTTGATCTTTGATCTGCTTGGGATTGCGGGGATATTTTTTGGGGGTATCCGCAATTTTACGGATCACGATGATCGCCCGCCGATCCTCCTCCTGCGGCAGGGTATAATGATAGACCTGCTCGATTTTTCCGCCCAGCTCCCGCAGGGCGCGGGCAGCATTTTCGATCTCTTCATCAGCGGAGGCACCCTTATAAGCAATCAGCGCGCCGCCCTTTTTTACCAGAGGCAGGCAATATTCCAAAAGCTTGGAAAGCTCCGCTACTGCGCGGGAAACGGCGATATCAAAGCCGGCCCGCAGGGCGGGATCTCTTCCCGCATCCTCCGCCCGCCGATGGAGGGTTCGGATATTTTTGAGCGCCAGCTGATCGATCACACCATCGATAAATCCCAGCCGCTTTTGCAGGGAATCCAGCAGGGTGAAATCCAGCTGCGGCGCCGCCAGCTTCAGGGGAAGCGAGGGAAAGCCCGCCCCGCAGCCAACATCGATGATTTTGCTTCCGGCAGGAAAAATGCCCTTGCTCAAGGGATAGATGCTATCCCAATAATGCTTTTTCATCATTTCCTCCGGCTCGGTGATGGCGGTCAGGTTCATAACCTGATTGGTTTCCAGCAGCAACGCTTCAAATTTTAATAAATTCTCGCCCAGATCCGCGGGGCAGGCAATTTTTTCCTGCTCCAGAAGGGCGATCAGTCTATTCATTCTTTCCATGGCGATCCCTTTCCAGCTCAATCATTAAAACGCTGATATCCGCGGGGCTGACCCCGCTGATGCGGCTGGCCTGCCCGATGCTGACCGGCCTTACCGCCGCCAGCTTTTGCCGCGCTTCCAGCCGCAGCCCCTCCATCTTTTCATAGCAAAGATCGGCAGGCAGCTTGCGATTTTCCAGCCGATGGAATTCCCTTACCTTGGAGAGCTGCTTTTCAATATAGCCCTCATATTTAATGGAAATTTCCGCCTGCCGCCCCTCTGCCTTGGTCAGCGCGGGGCGATCGGGATCCACCGCCGCCAGATCAAAATAGCCAACCTGCGGGCGGGCGATCAGCTCGGCAATGGAGGCGCCGCCCGAAAGGGGCGGAGTACCGCATTGCTCCAAAATTTCTTTTAATTTTTCATTATTGGGGGAAAGATGGGTGGCGCGCAATCGCGCGATCTCCCGCTCGATATTGGCTTTTTTCGCCAAAAACCGCTGATACCGCTCCTCGCTGATCAGCCCGATCTCATAGCCGAGGGGGGTCAGCCGCAGATCGGCATTATCCTGCCGCAGCAGCAGCCGATATTCGCTTCGGCTGGTCATCATCCGATAGGGCTCGGGCGTGCCCTTAGTGACCAGATCATCGATCAGCGTACCGATATAGGAATTGGCTCGATCCAAAACAATCGGTTCCTTGCCCTGCAGCGCTCTTGCGGCGTTTACGCCCGCAACCAGCCCTTGGGCGGCTGCTTCTTCATAGCCCGAGGAGCCATTGAACTGGCCCGCGCCGTAAAGACCCTTTACCGCCTTAAATTCCAGGCTGGGATAAAGGGCCTGCGGATCCACACAATCGTATTGGATGGCGTAGGCCACCCGCATAATCTCTGCCTTTTCCAGACCCTTGATGGAATGGATAAATTCCCGCTGCACAAATTCGGGCAGCGAGGAGGATAAGCCCTGCAGATACATCTCTTCCGTTTCGGCGCCGCAGGGCTCAACAAACAGCTGATGGGCGGTTTTATCGGGGAACCGCATGACCTTATCCTCGATGCTGGGGCAATAGCGGGGCCCGATGCCATGGATCCGCCCGCTATAGATGGGGGAAAGATCGATATTGCGGCGGATGATCTCATGGGTTTGCTCATTGGTGGCGGTAAGGTAACAAACGGCGGTATTTTCGCCGATCTCTTCATTTTCGAAGGAGAAGGGAATGATCTCTTCATCCCCCTCCTGCAGGATCATCTTGGAAAAATCAATGCTGCGCCGATTGATGCGGGCGGGGGTGCCGGTTTTAAAGCGGCGCAGGGGAACACCCAGCGCCTCCAGGCAGCTGCTCAGCGCATTGGCGGGAAACATTCCGTCCGGCCCGCCGGGCAGCTGGCTTTCGCCGATGATGATCTCGCCCTTAAGATAAGTACCGGTTGCCAAAATAACCGCCTTTGCGCCGTAATGGGCGCCAAGATGAGTGGTTACGCCCGTTACCGCGCCCTCTTCGGCGGTAATCTCAATGATCTCGCCCTGAATTAATTTCAGGTTTTCCTGCCGCTCCAGCGCGTGTTTCATATATTGGCTATATCCCCTACGATCGGATTGCACCCGCAGGGAATGGACCGCAGGACCCTTGCCCAAATTCAGCATACGGCTTTGCAGGAAGGTGGCATCCGCCGCCTTGCCCATCTCGCCGCCCAGCGCATCAATTTCGCATACAAGGTGACCCTTCGCTGTTCCGCCGATGGAGGGATTGCAGGGCATATTGCCTACCGCATCCAGGCAGATGGTAAAAACGCCGACCTTGCAGCCCAAGCGCGCGGCGGCAAGCCCCGCTTCGATGCCCGCATGACCTGCGCCAATGACGGCGATATCTAAATTTTCAACAACATATTTTTTCATTCGTTTTAACACCTGTTATTTCCCAACACAAAAACGGGAAAAGATTTGATCGATCATCTGATCGGTAACCGTTGCGCCCGTTACTTCCCCTACCGCGGCTGCCGCCTCGGTAAGATCCAGCGAAATAAGATCGGGGGTAAAGCCCTGCTGCAGCCCATCGATGGCAAGCTTTAAATGGCGCTCGCCCTCCAGCAGCCGCTGCGCCTGATGCAGCGAGGTGATCAGCCCCTCGCTTTGCTGATCGGCGGGGGAATAATGCTCCTTTACCCATCTATCCAATGCCTCGCAGCCGCTGCCGTTTTTGGCAGAAATCTCAACACAATGTATAAATTTCTCTTTAATATACTCAATGTTTGCCTTTTGAGGCAGATCTGCCTTATTAATGATCGCAAGATTTTCGCCGCCGCCGAATTCGCGGGCGAGGGCGCGATCCTCCTCGGTAAGGGGGCGGGAGCCATCAAAAACGGCAAAAACAACCTTCGCTGCCTGCGCCTGATTGCGGGCAAGCGCGATGCCCATCTGCTCGATGGGGTCCTCGGTATTGCGGATGCCTGCGGTATCGGCAAGGAAGCATTTCAGATCGCCCAGCCGGCAATATTCGGTAACAATATCGCGGGTGGTACCGGGGATGGAGGAAACGATGCTGCGATCATAGCCCATCAGCTGATTCATCAGGGTCGATTTACCAACATTCGGCGCGCCTACAATGGCGATCTTCAGCCCATCGCGGATTAGCTCGCCGCGGCGGCTGCCTTCGGTAAGGGCGGCAAATTCCTGCTCCAATTGCAAAAGCGCCTGCAAAAGATCTTCCTCCGGCGCCTCCACCTCATCGGGAAAATCAACATATGCCAGCAGGGCGGTATTCAATTCGATCAGCCGATCATAAAGGGCGGTAATGCGGCGGGAGAGATGCCCCTCCAGCTGGGAGAGCGCATTCTTGCGCTCGGCGCGGGAGGTGGATTCGATCAGATCGATCATCGCCTGGGCGCGGATCAGATCCAGCTTACCGTTTAAAAAGGCGCGCTTGGAGAATTCGCCCGGCTCCGCCAGCCTGCAGCCCTTTTTCAAAAGCAGCTCGATGATGCTCTGCAAAAGATAGAGGCCGCCATGGCAGCAAAGCTCGGCGGTATCCTCGCCGGTAAAGGAGCGAGGGCCCTCATAAAGGGTAACCACCGCCTCATCATAAACCTCGCCCGCATCCTCAATGCGGCAAAGGGTTGCCTTGCCGATGGCGGGCGCGCAGGGCGAGCCGTTTTTCTTTTTCAGCAGCGGCCGCAAAAGCGAGAAGGTGCCTTCGCCGCTGATGCGGATGATCCCCAGCGCCGCGGTGGCGGGCGCGGTTGAGATGGCGCAGATGATGCTCATTTTCATTCCTCGTTTTTCGAAAGATTATTACATTTTATTATAACATATAAAGCGGGCAGATGTAAATAATTTCAATAAAAAAGAGTTCCTCATCGAGGCGCACTCCGTAAGGAAGTGCGCCTCAGTTATATTCGCCTTGCGGCGAGTGATATTGCTTCGCAGTGATATTATGCTTCGCATAGTGATATTGCCCTTCGGGCAGTTTTACGGGCGAATATAATACCACTGAAA
>JAZQDS010000012.1:0-8094 GCA_045546895.1 Eubacteriales bacterium
GGAAGGCTTTTGGGTCACCTTGATCTCGGTCAGGCTCTTGGGGCTGACCAAAACATTGAAGCAATCATTCTTGCCGCCCCAGCGGATGGTAATCACCTTGGCTCCTGCGGAGGAAAGATCGGCCTCGATCTCATAATCGGCAACAGGATGATTTGTATTGTTATTATAATACGCGGTAACGACCATGCCTTCCTGATCAAAGGCTTCGCCCTCAATATAGCTCAGCTTGGTCGGCTTTGCGGTCACCTTGATCATGGTCAGGCTCTTGGCTATAACATCGACCGGGAAGGATGCGCTCTTGCCTTGATAGGTAACGGTAACAATCGCCTCACCGATGGCAGAGAGATCGGCCTCGATTGAATAATCCTCCAAAGGCTCAGCGGTATCGTCATCATAATAGGCGGTAACAACCATTCCTTCGGGATCAAAATCGGTTCCCTCTATATATTCTAAGGCAGAGGGCAGCTTGGTTACCTTAATTTCAGTAACATTTCTTTCTCCGCTTACCACAACAGGAAGCTGCTCCTTGATATTTTGCACCCAATGGCGCCCCGAAACAGCTTTCAAATTCGCTGCCAGGCTACCATCAGAAAGCGCATCAGACGAAACACTCACAAAATTCTTTTGCGGATCTTCCATCGAAGGCGTTCCTACATTGTAAAGAGCGGCCGCATCGATATAACATTCTTCAAACCGACTATTATCAGCTTGCCCGCAAAGACCGCCGCAGCCTGTTCCAAAGTTTTCGGAATCAAGCGTATTTCGTGCGGCACCGCAGGCAATGAATTTTGCCGCGCTGCCGTTTCCTGCAAAAATGCCTACATAATTCCATTTTCCGCTGCCGCTGATATCGATTGTGTTATCATAGGCGTAGCAATTTTCAAAGGTAATATTGCTGGCATAGGTTGTGGCTGTGAAAAAGCCGGCGTTACCGGGCGTTGATGATCCGGTATTTTGCAGGTTCATTGTGCAGCCGCTGATTGTGCAGTTGCGCACCGTATACGGAGCATTATTTTTGGGGCCATAGATCAAGATGGCTGCACCGTTACTGTTGTGAATGTTTTTATAAACACTATCCACAACATGAACGTTTTCCAAAAGAACTTGATTGCCCACACATTGACAAACAATCATTGCGCTCCATCCGCCGTTTTCGGCATAAGCATCCTTAAAGGTCACATTTTTCAAAGAACCGCTCAGATAACGGAAAAGCGCATTTTGATTTCCTTGCGTGATATTTTTCAAATTGCTGATGGTATGATTTTGCCCATCATAAACTGGCGAAAAAGGAAATTCCGCTGTTCCGATAAAGAGATTCGGATAAGCGCTCAAATCAATATCGCAGGTCTGGAAAACTGTCATACTGTCTTTAATAAGCCCCAGCTCTGTATAATAGGCGAGCGAATAAAATTCTTTTGCGGATCCAAGCGAATAGTGCCGCTGATTCTGATAAAATTCATTTTCTATCAAAAGGAGCGGAATCTTCTTTTCTCCCTGCTCCAGCAGAGAGATCGCCGCCCGAAATGCTTCGGGAGTTTCCGCAGCTGCGCTTGCTGCATCAAAAAGTGCCAGCGAATCGGCAGTGAAATAGCTGCGATCAAATTGCTCCGCTTCTTTTTGAAGATTTTTCATATCCTCAGCGCGGAACCAAGCGTTGTCGTAGGGGGTCAGGGTAGTCATAAACTGCCCGATATACGGAGCAAGAATATCATATCCTGCCGGATTGGGATGGAAATAATCGTTTGGATTGGCGGCATTCCCCAAATAAGTACCGCCGGCAGTTTCCGGCTCGGCCGCCTCTTCCAGCTTCATTTCCTGCGTCAATTTGGGGTTATTATAAAGATCGCAGTATTCGATGCCCCATTTATCGCAAATCTTGCGTGCCATAAGATAATAATCGCCTAAGGAATCGATCCCTCCATGGTGGCAATTGGGGGTTTTAAAGTTCATAATATAGCCGATAGCCGCTGTATCTCCATAATATTTCACAGCGTTATAAAACAGTTCTTCCAAAGCTCCGGCATAGGTCGAGGTATCAAATTCCTTGGGATCAGCCCCTTCGGTCATCTGGCCGATCGGAACCTTGGCTCCGGCATCGTTAAATCCGCCATGAAGCATTATATAATCATAATCCAGATGGCGCTTTTTCGCAATCTGCGGGAGAATGCGGTTTGGATCCTTTGCAGTAGAAATGGTGGCGGCGCCACGCCCCACGTTTGTAGGCTCCAGATCATAAAGCTGGCCGATCCGATATGCCCACCCATGACCAACAACATCATCCTGAACGCCGATGGTGATGGAATCGCCTGCAAATAAGCCGCTCTTCCCTGCCAGAGGATTGGCTTTGAAATATTGAATACGCTCCTCATTGGTAAAGGATTGATCCAGCGTCAGCAAGAATTCATCCGCAACCTCGGTGCTTGCCAAAGCCCTTACATACCGAACGCCCTGCGGAACAACATAGGAATAAATGCCGTAGGTAGTATCAATAGAGGTTTGGAGGGTACCGGTACCGCGGCAATTTCCGGCGATCGGATTTTTATCCGCATCAAACGCCGCGAAATGATAGCTTTGCGCGCGAGGCGCAGGGCCGAAATAAAGGGTTGATCCGGGGGTTACCTCGATATAATCATAGGTGGTAGAGAATAAATACCGAGTAGAGACATTCAGGGCCGGATGGCTTCCGTCCGGATTAAATAAGGTATTATCCGTATGGAAGAAATTATATAAGTTGCGAAGCTTATCCGCGCGGCTGTCGTAGGTGGTATCAGCGGTATAAGTCTTGCTCGCGAAATCGCTTGCCGGCTCGCCGTTGAGATACCAGGTTCCTTGCGGAGCCGCCCCGATCAGCTTGCCCTCGTAATCGGTATAAAGAGTTTGCTGGTCAAAGGAGATGGCATAGGTCTTTTGACCGCTTGCGATCATCGGCATATTCTTTTGAACCCAATTGCCGCTGTTGCGCAAGGTATAGGCCAGCCGTCCACCTTCAATGGCGGCCTTCGATTGCCCGCTCAGGTTGTTTTGCTCCACAACCGAGGTGGCATTCTTTTTACCGTAAATTACGCTATCGTCTGTATAGCAATTCTTAATTTCAAAGGTATCGCCGATGCCTTGACCGACCAAGCCACCAAGATTGATAATATTGCTGCCGGTGATGGTATTATTATAGGCACCGCAATTCAAAACAACCCCGTTGACCGATTCGCCGATAATCTCGCCGGCGGAATACCATCTATTGTTTGTTGTTACCGTAAACTGATTGCCCCAGCTATAGCAGTTTTCAATGTGGCAACCGCTTTTTCTGCTCTTTGCGGCAATAAATCCGCCGTTATAAACGGTTGAAGCGGGAGCAGCGGTGGCAACACACCCGCTGACGGTACAATCCTTAACGGTAAAAGCGTCATTATCGCTGTTTGCATGGCCGATAATAAAGCTCATTCCGCTTCCGGAGGTTTGAGTAAAGATGCTGTTGGTAATATGAACATTCTGAATCAGCACATTCTTCCCGACCGCATTCGAAACAAGCAGGCTGCTATACCCGCCGCCCTTAATGGAGCTTTGATCAATTTTAAGATTTTTAATGGTTCCGCTAAGCTTGCAAAACATTCCGTTATTGTTGCCATCGATATGGTTGGTATAGTTTGAGATGGTTTTATTTTGCCCATCATAGGTGGCAGCAAAGGGAATCGCATAGCCGATGCGAATATTTTTATGGTTTTTCAGATCCAGATTCGCTGTTTGGAAAATTGTTATATCCGCGGCAATTTCCCCTTGATCCGCCAGCTCGGCAAAGGCTTTAAATTCATCGGGGGACCCAACAGAATATTTTTTAACAGCGCCATAATAATAATTATCCCGAAGCGCTTGAATTCGGGTAATGGAGGGATAAGGCTCGCTTTGAACCAGCAGCGCCTTGGCGGCGGAAAGTTCCTCCTCACTTACTGCCGCAGCAATCGCCTGCTTAAAGGCAACCATAGAATCCGCTGTAAAGAGCGCATCATCGATCGAATCGGCCTGCAGTCGCAAAGCCGCCGCGGCATCAAATTCGATCGTATAGGTTTCGCCTGCCTCGGCGGCAAAGCTGATAGAATTTTCATCCGAGGCCGCAACAGATACCGCCTTGCCGGAGGAATCCGTTACCTTCGCGCAGCTGATAAATTCGCCTTTAACCATTAGATTCTCATCGGCAGTATCAACATCCAGCACCGCCTTAACGGGTGCGCCGTTTTCCCAATCGATGCAAACACCGACATCGCCCCGTGCCCGCAGACCGGAAACAGAACCATTTGCCCAATCAGAGGGCAGCGCAGGCAGAATTTCTACTGCATCGCCTTGGCTTTGCAGCAGCATTTCTGTCATACCGGCGGTACCGCCGAAATTACCTTCAATTTGGAAGGGATGGAAGCTGGAGCTGAAATTGCATTGATCCCAGAGATTATCATAGGTAGAGCCCTTCAGCAGCTCCTCCAGAAGAATATGCGCATGATCCCCATCATGGATTCGGGCCCAAAGCCCCATCTTCCAGGCTCTGCCCCAGCCAACGCCCAAATCTCCGCGAACATTAAGGGAAACCTTGATGGCATCAATAAAAGCATCATCTTCCTCGCTGCGGCCAACAACAACCTGATTGCCCGGATAAAGCGCATAGAGATGATTATTATGGCGATGCTGATTATCGCCGGTAATATCAATGGTGATCTCATCCTTCCATTCCTGAAGCTGACCGCCCAAGCCGATTTTCAGCGGCGGCAACTTTTGGAATGCAGCGCGGATTTCATCCACCTCATCGGTATCAATATTCAAAACCTCCGCGGCTTTTAATGTATTATTGAAAAGATCCCAGATAATTGTCATATCTGCGGTGCAGCCAAGGGAAAGAGGGCCGTGTTCCGGCGAATAGGAGGGGCTGCTGACCAGCGTTCCATCCCGCTCGTCCTCTACCAGATTATCTACCCAGAATAAAGCCGCGCCCAAAAGGGTATCCCAATTGGCTTCCAGCTGTTCCTTATCCTGATTGAAGGAATATTGCTCCCAAATATGCTGGCAGAGCCACGCTGCGCCAACCGGATAATAAAATGCAGCGGAGGTGGCGGGAGCGGTATTTCCCCAAACATTGTTTTCATGATAGGCTGTCCAGCCGCGGGCGGGAACATAGCTCCCGTTTTGATCCAAGCGATAATGATAATGCTGAGCTGTTTCAGTCCCGCGGGTTACCTGCGCATTGGTATAATCAATCAGCGGCTGATGGCATTCCGCCAAATTGGTGGTTTCCGCCAGCCAGTAGTTCATCTGAACATTAATGTTCGTATGGTAATCGCTGTTCCAAGGCGGGGTAAGCCCCTTTCCCCAAACACCCTGCAGATTTGCGGGCAGCGAGCCCTCGCGAGAGCTTGCAATCAGCAGATAGCGCCCGAATTGGTAATAAAGCAGCTCCAGATAGCGATTTTCTTCATCGGTATTGCTGCCGGCTTTATAGCCCGCCATAAGCGCATCAGTCGTTTTTTCGGGTGCTTCACTTAATCCAAGATTCAGCTTAACCCGCTCAAATAAATCCTGATGGTCGGCAATATGCGCAGCCTTCAGCGCATCATAATCCTTGGCTGCCACTGCTGCAGCCCGCGCTGCAACAGCAGTTAAAGGATCCTCATTTTTAAAGTAATCATAAGTATTATCGGTACATTGCTGATAATTGGTTCCTGCTGTAATAAAAAGAATAATTTCTGAAGCATTATCAATTTTAAGATAATCGGTGCCGGCGGTGCATATACCATCGGTGACTGCCTTGATTTGGCCGGCGAACTTTAAATGCTCCAGATTTTCCTTCTGATCGGAGGGACGGCCGGTAATGGTAAGGGTATTTCCCTCTGCAGATATGGTCGAATTGGCATGCGCGCTCTCGATCCGAATGAATTTATTCAGCTTTTCTTGATTGGCAGAATAGCGAACAACAACAGCGTTTTCAGGATAACTTGCAAAATATTCCTGCTCGCATTTTAAATCATCAAGCTCATAAGATACATGGGCAATTGCCTTTTCTATATCCAAAGTGCGCTGATAATTTTCGCCGATGGTATCGGAGGTGCCGGCCTCTTCCTCCGCAGGGTTCAAAGTAAATTCTCCGATCTCAGTCCCCCAAGTGCCGTTGGTAGCTGTTACCTGAAATTTATAATAGGAATAAGCCACCGGTGCAGCAAAGGAGATGGTTTTGCTTTCGTAATCGGCCGACCAGGAAACATTACTTTGAGAATCCAGCTCTGTCCAGCTTTCTCCGTTATTGGAGCCGAAAAATTTAAAGCTGATGGGCGCGCGGTTATGCAAGAGGGAATGGTAGCCTAAAGTAAGGGTATAGCCTTCGATCGCATACGGCTGATTATATTGCCAGGTAAAGATCGGATAGGTATGCCCTTTGGAGGCGCTTCCGCCAACCGCTTCCGAAAACCAGCTTCCGGCGCCGTTATTCAAAACGCCATCGGTAAGCGCGCCCATATCATCGCCATAGGGGCAATTATGGCGCTTTTCGATCAATACGGTTTTAGAATGATCCGAGATCCGCAAAAGCCCCAATTCCTGAAAGGCGCCGAAATTACTCTTTTCGCCCTTAACATTGTTAATATTGGTATTAAATTGGCTGCTGGTTTCCGGATAGTTTTCGGAAATCAATACGCCGTTTTCATCAATATAGGCTTCGCCGTTTTCCGAAAAGGAATTCATATTTTCCTGCAATTCTTCCCGAATTGCGGCAAGCGAATCATAATTTTGCTGCGGAGTACGCTCATTATGGCCGCCATCATAAGCGGCATTGGCGCCGGGTCCTCCGGACCAAATGGTTTTTTCATTCAGGAGAAGGAGATCCTCCTCTACTCCGCCATAAACGGTAGCGCCCATAAAGCCATTGCCCAAGGGAAGCCCTTCGCTTTCCCAATCGGATGCGGGCGCATCATATTTCATTATTAAGGGCGGTTGATCCAAGGCAGGTTTTTTATTTTCTTCCGCCTGTATTTTCATAGGAATTCCTCCCAGCATCATGCTAATCATGATCAAAATCGATAATATTCTTTTCATTCATAACGCCTCCTCGTTCTTTAATTCAATTATAACGAAGAATTTTTAAAAAGTTAATGTAAAAATCCATCGTTTTTTGGTCATATTTTGACATGCACTATTCTTTTTGATATAATTGTATTATACTGTTCAATGGAGGTGATATTTTGAAGAATCCTAAAATGCTTCATTTATTTTTATCTTCCTCAGTTTATATTTATTTTGCCAATAAGCTTTCCGGCTATTTTTTAGAAAAAATCAAAGATAAATGGAATGGTGTTTTCAATTATACCTGCGATATCATTTATTATATTACCGCCGGGGAAATAGACATCTGCATCAACGGCATTTCTCATCGGATGCAGGCGGGAGAAATGCTTTATATTCCCGCCAATACCAATTTTGAGCGCACGATTGTTGAGGGGGCGCCGATTGAAAAATATTATGTCAGTATGAATTTAAGTTTCGGAAAAAACGGCATTCCCGATATTTTTCAATTTCCCAATATTATAAAGGTAAAAGATAATGAGCAGCTCAAAGAGATCTTCGAATCGTTGATCAAGCATTGTCGTACCGACACGCTCACCTCCGCTATAGCGGCAAACGCCGATGCTTTAAGGCTGATTTCTTTTTTCTTGGAGGAAAGCGGAGCCGAGCCGATCATTGAGCAAAAGAATGATGAAATGCAAACCATCATCCAATATATCAATACCAATCTTCATCAGAATTTTACCGTTGCAGAGCTGGCGCACCAATCAGGCTACAGCGTTGCCCAGTTTACGCGCAAGTTTAAAAAGCAGGTTGGGCTTTCTCCTTCGGATTATATCGTTAAGATGAAAATCAATCATGCAAAAAAACGATTGGAAAATTTGGAGCTTTCCATCTCCTCCATCGCCGAAGAATTGGGCTATAATGATTCCGGATATTTCGGCAAAGTATTTAAAGCAAAAACCGGAGTATCTCCCAATACCTATCGTAAGAAAAGAATGTGGCGGGTATAAGCCATAACCAAATAAAAAAGACTCCCCGAAGGGAGTCTTTTTTATTTAGCTT
>JAZQDS010000013.1:0-5762 GCA_045546895.1 Eubacteriales bacterium
GTCCTTAAGGACACTTGGGCAATGATCGAGGATTTTTAAAAAAAGACATTTGTGTTTTAAATTTTTGGAAATGACTTAAAAGCGTATTTTGCGTATGGTTTTTGGTTTATTACCCTTTTAGAAGAAGCATTATTTTGGCTCGATGGAGCAAACGGTGAGCTGCTTTTCCTCCACGCGAAAATGGATGTCAAAGCCTGCAAATTCCAGCCCGAAAACGCGCTGCGGATCCTTGGCATAGCCGGGGCGGGGGTCTTGCTCCAGCATAGAGATCAGCGCTTTTCGCTTTTGAGGAGGAAGAAGCTCCAAGAGGGGCTTGGGGCAGCAAACATCGACCTTTCCATCGGCGGGGCCAAAGGCAAAACCGCCGCTTGCTTCGGGATGGGAATCGGTATAAGAGAGATAGGGTTTAATATCAAAAATCGGGGTACCATCCATCAGATCGGCACCGCGGATATGGAGCCGAGGCCCCTCAGGGGATTGCCATTCGATTTTTTCCAGCTGAACAGAGGAAAGAGCGATGGGATTGGGGCGATAGGGGGAGCGGGTAGCAAAAACGCCCAGTCGTTTATTACCACCCAAGCGCGGCGGGCGAACGGTAGGCGACCAGCCTTCTCGCTCCGCTTCCGAAAAATGCCAGAGCAGCCAGAGATGAGAAAAACCTTCCAGCCCGCGCAGCGCATCGGCATTACGATATTCAGGGGTAAAAACGATGGTGGCTTCCAGAGCATCCACCAGCCCGCTTTGGCGGGGAACGCCGAATTTGGTTGAAAAATCCGAGCGGATATGGGCAATAACCTTCAGCTCCATTTTTATTACTCCTTATTGATTTTTTTCAGCAAGGCAGGAACTTCGCGCAGCGAAGAAATACGATGATCCACCTGATATCGGGCGGGAATGCTCGCATCAGGCGCCGCCAGCCAGCAATTACGGATTCCGGCATTCATGCCGCCCTGAATATCGCCGCTGAGAGAATCGCCGATGATGATGCAATCCTCGGGACGATAGGGGATTGCAGAAAAAACAGCCTCAAAGAAGCGTAAATCGGGCTTATCGAAGCCCACCTTTTCGGAAATAAAGATGCCATCCAGCATCTGATCCAGCCCCGATTGGCGAAGCTTACGCTCCTGCGCAAGGGCGGTACCGTTGGTAACGGCATATTGGGCAAAGCTTCCCTTGAGCGCGTCAACGGTTTCCTGAGCGCCGTCTTTAAAAAAGACATGATCACCGAGATGATATTGATAAGCAACATTAAATTCCGCCACATGATCGCAGGGCAGCCCCTCCGATTGAAAAAATTCAGCGAAGCGGCCTTCCAGAATCTGGGGCTTGGTATATTCGCCACGCTCCAGCCGCTCCCACCATTTTCGATTGATGGCGGAATAGCGCTTCAGCATCTCATCGGTACATTCGCCCATTCCGAATTTTTCAAAGCAGCAGCGGATGCCGTATTCTTCGGCTTTTAAAAAATCCAGCAGTGTACCGTCAATATCCCATAAAACACATTGAATCATCTTATTTCCTCAAAAAAGAATGGGCATCGTTGCCGATGCCCATTTACTTGTTTTTTATTATTCCTGGGCAGCTTTCTGCGCATTTTCCATATCGATCAGCGCATCCTTGCGGGAGAGATTATAGCGACCCTTGGAATCAATCTCCATGAACTTAACCCAGATTTCATCGCCTTCGCTGAGCAGATCTTCTACCTTCTCAACGCGCTTTTTATCCAGCTTGGAGATATGAACCAAGCCCTCTTTGCCGGGAGCAAATTCAACAAAAGCACCGAATTCCATGATCTTTACAACCTTGGAGCGATAGATCTGGCCTACTTCGGGCTCGAAAACAATGCCCTTGATGATTTCCAGCGCCTGATTGGAAGAGGCGGGATTGGAAGCGGAGATGAATACGGAGCCATCGTCTTCGATATCGATCTTGGCGCCGGTATCGGCAACGATCTTCTGGATAACCTTACCGCCGGTACCGATAACCTCGCGGATCTTATCGGGATGGATCTTGAAGGTAATGATCTTGGGCGCCCAATCCTTAACATCGGCGCGGGGCTCTGCGATGGCGGGGGCGATAACGTTATCAAGAATATGATAGCGGGCATCGCGGGTCTTTTCCAAAGCTTCCTTAATGATTGCTTCGGTAAGGCCGTCTACCTTAATATCCATCTGGATGGCGGTAATGCCCTTCTTGGTACCGGCTACCTTAAAGTCCATATCGCCGAAGAAATCTTCAATACCCTGAATATCAACCATAGTAACGAAGGTATCATCGGGGCGGGTAATCAAGCCGCAGGAAATGCCGGCAACAGGCGCTTTGATGGGAACACCTGCATCCATCAGCGCAAGGGTAGAGCCGCAGATCGCGCCCTGAGAGGTAGAACCGTTGGAGGTCAGAACATCGGATACCAAACGAATGGTATAGGGGAATTCATCTACCGAGGGGATAACAGGCTCCAGCGCACGCTCCGCCAGCGCACCATGGCCGATTTCGCGGCGGCCGGGGCTGCGGGAGGGCTTTGCTTCGCCAACGGTAAAGCCGGGCATATTATAATGATGGATATAACGCTTGGATTCAACATTATCCAAGCCATCCAGAAGCTGCTCTTCGCTGACCATGCCGAGGGTGCATACGGTAAGAACCTGAGTCTTTCCGCGGGCAAACATACCGCAGCCGTGAACCTTGGGCAGGAGGTCAACCTCGCCCCAAAGAGGACGCATATCGTTGAGGCCGCGATCGTCAACACGCTTGCCTTCCTCGGAAATCCAATTCCGAACAATATACTTTTGGAGCTTATAGAGGCAATCGCCCAGCAGATAAGCATTTTCGCCCAATTCTTCGGCAAAGCGCTCCTCTACCTTGGCGGTAACTTCCTTAATGTTATTATCGCGGGTAATCTTATCGGCAGTATGAAGGGCTTCCTTCATCATTTCTTCGGCATAGCCTTTAACCATATCAAAGATTTCCTGCGGAACATCATAGGAATCAAAGGTAAACTTTTCGCGGCCGATCTCGGCAACGATATCATTGATAAAGCCGATCAGCTCAACATTGGCGGCATGGCCTGCCATGATGGCTTCCAGCATCTTAGCCTCGGGAACCTCTTTGGCGCCGGCTTCGATCATAGTAACCTTCTTGGCGGAGGAAGCAACGGTAACCGCCATATCGGAGCGCTCACGCTGCTCTTCGGTGGGGTTCATAACGATCTCGCCGTCTACCAGACCAACGGAAATGCCGCTGATGGGGCCGGCGAAGGGGATATCGGAAATAGAAAGGGCAATGGATGCGCCGATCATACCAACGATTTCGGGGATACAATCCTGATCAACCGCCAGAATGGTGAGGTTGACATTAACATCATTGCGCATATCCTTGGGGAAGAGGGGGCGGATAGAGCGGTCAATAACACGGCTGCTCAAAATCGCCTTTTCGGAGGGGCGACCCTCTCTCTTCAAAAATCCGCCGGGGATCTTACCGGCAGCATACATCCGCTCTTCAAAATCAACCGAGAGGGGGAAGAAATCAATCCCATCGCGGGGCTTTGCAGAGGCGGTGGCGGTAGCCAAAACAACGGTTTCGCCATAGCGAACCAGAGCGCTACCGTTTGCCAGCTGGGCAAATTTGCCGGTTTCAACGATCAAGGGGCGACCGGCGAATTCGGTTTTAAAAATCTTGTGGTTTTCGTACATTTTCATTTCTCCTTCTTTTAAAATGTTGATCCCATTTTACGGAGGATGATTTTAGCACTTAATCCGATGCATCTTGGCGCAGATGCGCCCGATTAACTGCTAAATCAGCTGCTCCCAAAATGGGAAAGAGGCAGAAAAAGGAAGATAAACTCCCTTTTTCCGCCTGCTTTTGCAATTACTTTCTGATGTTGAGCTTCTCGATGATTGCCCGATAACGGTTGATGTCAACTTTGGTCAGGTAGTTGAGAAGGTTTCTTCTGTTACCAACCATTTTGAGCAAGCCGCGGCGGGAGTGATGATCGTTCGGATTCTTTTTGAGATGCTCGGTCAGCTCATTGATCCGAGCGGTCAGAATAGCGATCTGAACCTCCGGAGAGCCGGTGTCGTTATCATGCAGCTTATTGGCGGCGATAACAGAATCCTTAATGTCTTTCTTCAGCATAGCTTTTTTCACCTTTCTTTCAGATTTTCAGAGGCCGGAACCGAGAAACCGCTCGGTGAAAAGCGCATTTCCAAGCTCGGTCATACTGAACCTTTGGTATTATACACCATCTTTTCATAAAAGTAAATAGTTTTTTTCAATTTTATATTTTTTCTCCAGCCCTTGCAATCGGAATACAAATATAGTATAATAATTTAATAATATTAAAATGAGGTAGTCTATGAAACGAAGAGCGTTCTTTTCTATCTTAATAGCCGCAGCGATGCTTCTCTCGGGATGTGTGTTTGAAGGGGCCGAGCTCAGCGCCATGCTGACCCCGCCCGCCATGACCTCCGGCAGAGAGGCGCTTTCCCGCGCCATCAAGAGCGCCATCGGCGAAAGCTATGAGCTTGTAGGGCCCAAGGAAGGCGATTACCGTACCGGAATTATCTCGGTAGAGCTGACCGGCGATGAGGAGAAGGAAGCGGTTTGTTTTTATCGTACCGACCGGCTGGGTCTTTTGGTCATGCAAAGCGAAGGGGAGAGCTGGAAGCTGCTGGCGAAGGCGGAAAGCGATGCCTCTTCGGTAGGGAGAGTTGCTTTCGGCGATCTGGACGGCGATGGGCTCAGCGAAATTGTTGTTGGCTGGCAATATCTTACCAATACCGATGGCAGCTATGAGGTCTATAAGTTCTCCAAAGGGGAGGCGGTCAGCTGCTATGTTGGTCTTTACAGCCGCTTTTTAATTTTGGAAGGAAAGCCCGATCGTCTTGTTGTTATGACCCGCAATTCTGCTACCAAATCCGTTACCGCCTCGCTGGTGGGGCAGCTGGAAGATCAGATCGGTGTTGTCAATACCGTTGTTATGAATGAGCGGGCGATGGATTATCTTGCTATTAATGCGGGGAAAACCAGCAACGGGCTGCCCGCGGTATATATTGATGAGCTGACGGAAAACGGTCAATGTATGACCGAGGTCTTGGCGATCAATACGGAGGGTTTCCTGACCAATGAGCTTCTGATGCAGATGGATAATTCCACCCTGCGTTATTCCGCGGTGACCTGCCGCGATACGGATCAAGACGGCATTTTTGAGATCCCTACCGAATATCCGCTCCCTTCTTATATCCGCAATGGGGTGCAGGAAAATCTTTATATGACGCGCTGGGTGACCTTTGACGGGAAGAGCCTGAAAGCGCAAGGGCGCTCGTTTGTTGACACCACCGAAAAATTCTATCTGGATATTCCCGGAGAATGGCAGGATAAGATAACGGTTGAGCGGGGAGCAAGCGGGGATCGCGCGTTCCTCTTTAAAAGAATGGACGGAGAGCTTTTATTTACCGTTCGGATCCACGGTCTTTCGGAATATTCCGAAAATACCGAGGGAAGAATGGGCTGGCGAAAACTGCATTCCAACAGCGATTATGTTTATACCGTTTTTTGCGAGCCTGATAATTCGCTCAGGATCGGCTACAGCCGCGTTTACGGGCTGTTTAATGTAATCAATTAAGCAAACACGAATGATCCGAACCTGCCTAAAATGGCAGAATTTCGGCGCTTTTCGGCTTGTCGAAGGTTTGTAGGCGCCAGCCTTACAAACCTTCTTCGCACCAAAAATGATCCGAAATTCTGCTCATTTTCAGGTCAAA
>JAZQDS010000014.1:0-11988 GCA_045546895.1 Eubacteriales bacterium
TTGCTAAACTACATAAAAACGCCCCTCTCACCGCAGGCACAAGCCCTGTTACCAAGCGCGCCTTGGTAATCGGCGGCGGTATCGCAGGAATCCAGACCGCTCTGGACGTTGCGGATGCGGGCTTTGAGGTCGATATTGTTGAAAAATCCCCCACCATCGGCGGGCGGATGGCGCAGCTGGATAAAACCTTCCCCACTCTGGATTGCTCTGCTTGTATCCTTACCCCCAAGATGGTAGAGGCAGCGCAGCATGAAAAGATCAATATTATCTCCTATGCGGAATTAGATTCCTTATCCGGCTTTGTTGGCAACTTCACTGCCACCATCCGCAAGAAGGCAAGATATATCGATGAAAATAAATGCACCGGCTGCGGGCTTTGTACCGAAAAATGCCCCTCCCGCAAAGGGCGCAATGCATTCAATATGGATCTGAATACCCGCGGCGCGGTTTATATCCCCTTTGCGCAGGCAATTCCGAACGTTGCGGTAATTGATACCGAGCAATGCATCCATTTCAAAACAGGTAAATGCGGCCTTTGCCAAAAGATCTGTTCCGCAAAGGCGGTTGATTTTGAGCAAAAGGACGAATTGATTGAGCGGCAATACGGCGCGATCATCGTTGCTACCGGCTTCAAGCCCATCGATGCCTCCGCCTTCAATGAATATGCTTATAATGATTCCCCCGATGTTGTTACCTCGCTGGAATTTGAGCGAATTATGAACGCTGCAGGTCCTACCGGCGGTAAGCTGGTACGCCCCTCGGATCATGAACATCCGCATGATATCGTTTTCATTCAGTGCGTAGGTTCCCGCTGCACTGAGGGCCAGACCAAAGGCAAGCCCTATTGCTCCAAAATCTGCTGTATGTATACCGCCAAGCACGCTATGCTGGTGCGGGAGAAATATCCCGATGTTAATGTTCATGTTTTCTATATTGATGCCAGAACCCCGGGCAAGAATTTCGATGAATTCTTCCGCCGCGCGGTAGAGCAATATGATGTGGACTATATCAAGGGTATGGTCGGCAAGGTTGCGGTTGAGGGCAATAAGCTGCATGTTCAGGGCAGCGATCTGATCAATAATGAGCAGGTTCATATCCAAGCAGATATGGTTGTTCTTGCTACCGCCATTGAGCCGGATCCCACCGCCCGCTCGCTGGGCACTATGCTGACCGCCAGCATGGATACCAACGATTTCTTTACCGAGGCCCATCCCAAGCTTCGCCCTGTTGAAAGCCCCACCGCAGGCGTTTTCCTTTCGGGCGTTGCCCAAGGCCCCAAAGATATCCCCGAGACCGTTGCACAGGCAGGCGCGGCGGCAGCCAAGGTAATCGGCCTGCTCAGCAAAAATGAGCTGACCTGCAATCCCTGCGTTGCTCAGGCGGATCCCGCCCTTTGCAACGGCTGCTCGCAATGCGAAAGAGTCTGCCCCTATGGCGCAATCACTTATGAAGAGAAGGAAGTTCGCAGCCCCGAATTCCGCGGCATCAAGCGCGTTGCGGTTGTGAACGAAGCGGTTTGCCAGGGCTGCGGCGCTTGTACCGTTACCTGCCCCTCTACCGCTATGGATCTGAAGGGCTTTACAAACAGCCAGATTATTTCGGAGGTGGATGCAATATGTCGATGAATAACGAATGGAAACCGAATATTGTTGCCTTCTGCTGCAATTGGTGCAGTTATGCCGGCGCGGATCTTGCAGGCTCCGGGCGAATGAACTACCCTGCCAATGTTAAGATCATCCGCATCCCCTGCTCCTGCCGCCTGAATCCCATCTTTGTGCTTCGGGCATTTCAGCGGGGCGCCGATGGTGTTATCCTTTGCGGATGCCATCCCGGCGATTGCCATTATTCTACCGGCAACTATTATACGCGCAGAAGAATGAAAATGCTCTTCTCTATGCTGGATTATATCGGCATTGAGCAGGGGCGTACCCGCTTGGAATGGGTATCCGCTGCAGAGGGCGCTAAATTCGCTGCAACCATGAATGATTTTGTTAAAACCGTGACCGAGCTCGGTCCGAATCGGAGATTGGGGGATTTGAGATGCAAGAAATGATCATGAACCGAATCAAAGAACTTCTGGAAACAAAAGAATACAACCGCGTTCTCGGCTGGGAGCAAGGCGAATTCTTTTACGACAGAACCCCTAAGGTTTTCAACGCTGAAAATCTTGATCAATTAAAATATGATGATTTTTGCGGCAGCAACCTTTCTAAGTATCTGATCGATCAGATGAGCAGCCCCGAAAAGATCATCGCCCTGCTGAAGCCCTGCGATTGCTATAGCTTTAATCAGCTTTGCACCGAGCATCGGGTGGATCGGGATCGCGTTTATGCCATCGGCATCGGCTGCCGCGGCAAAATTGATGTTGAAAAGTTGCGCAAGGCAGGAATCAAGGGTATTACCGAGATTACCGAAAAAGACGGTATGCTGATCATTCAGACCCTTTATGGCGAAAAGAAGATTGAGCGCAAGGAAGCTTTATTGGATAAATGCCTTTGCTGCAAGGGCAAGGAGCATCGCGGCGTTGATGAAACCATCGGCGAAAGCGAGGAAACAACCATCGGCGATAAATTCGAAATGGTAGCCAAGCTGGAAGCGATGAGCCCCGAAGAGCGCTTTGAATTTTGGCGCAGCGAGCTTTCCAAATGCATCCGCTGCAATGCCTGCCGCAATGTTTGCCCCGCCTGCAGCTGCATCAAATGCGTTTTTGATAACCCCAAGACCGGCATTGCCAATAAAGCGGCTGCCGATGATTTCGAGGAAAATATCTTCCATATCATCCGCGCCTATCATGTTGCCGGAAGATGCACAGATTGCGGCGAATGCAGCCGTGTTTGCCCGCAGGGCATTCCCCTTCATCTGCTCAATCGCAAGATGATCAAGGATATCAACGAATTCTACGGTGATTTTCAGGCCGGCGAATCCATCGGCCAGCGTCATCCGCTCACCGATTTTACATTAAATGATGCCGAAGCAGGCATCAACGATGGGAAGGGAGGAAAACAATAATGAAACAAATCTCCCTTAAAGATATTCCCCAATTTTTGAATCGTCTTTCCGAAACCGCCGCTGTTATTGCGCCGATTGAGCAGGCAGGTCAGGTCGATTTCGGCTTATGGAACGATCAGCAAACCCTGCGCCTTGATGTTTTGAAAACCGTTAAAAGCGCAAAGGGCGCCTTCTTCCCGCAGGTGGAGGATATGATCCGCTTCCATATGGAGGGCAAGAATATCGATATTCAGCCCGCAGATGTTATGAATGAAAAATTCATTCTCTTTGGTGTTCGCGCCTGCGATGCAAGAAGCTTTGAGCTGCTCGATCGGGTTTTCCTTTCCGAGCCTGCCGATCCCTTCTATGCTGCGCGCAGAAAGAATGGAATTGTTGTTACCCTCGCCTGCAATGAGCCGGAGGAAAGCTGCTTCTGCTCCAATTTCGGCATTGATGCTGCCGATCCCAAGGGCGATGTAGCCTGCTGGATCGATGGCGATCGCCTTTTGCTGAGAGCCAATACCGAGAAGGGCGAAAGCCTGCTCGGTGAGCTTGCGGATGCAGAAGAAAATTCCGCCGAGGAAATCCAAGCCTCCATTCGGGAAATTATTAAGAAGCTGCCGCTCTCCTCGCTGGATCTTTCCGGCTTTGACGGCGAGCATCTGATGGAGAAATTCAATGATCCCCGCTGGGCGGAATTGGCCAAGGGCTGCCTCGGCTGCGGCACCTGCACCTTTGTTTGCCCCACCTGCCAATGCTATGATATCCGAGATTTTGATACCGGCAACGGCATCCAGCGCTATCGCTGCTGGGATAGCTGCATGTTCTCCGATTTTACCTTGATGGCCCACGGCACCAACCGCCCCACCCAAACCGAGCGGTTCCGCCAGCGCTTTATGCATAAGCTGGTTTATTTCCCCGCCAAAAACGAAGGTCTTTATTCCTGCGTTGGCTGCGGCCGTTGCCTTACAAAGTGTCCTCAATCCATCAATATTGTTAAAATAATCAAAGCCTTGGGGGTGAAAGATGATGCATGATAATATCATTCCAATGGTCGGCGTTGTTACTGAAATAAGAACCGACACTCCCGATATCAAAACCTTTCGTGTTGAAGCGGTAGGTGGCGGAAAATGCTTTGAGCATAAGCCGGGCCAATGCGCAATGCTTTCTGTTCCCGGCGTAGGCGAAGCAATGTTCTCCATTACCTCTTCCCCAACGGTTTCGGATTATCAGGAATTTTCCATCAAAAAATGCGGTTGTGTTACCGAATGGCTTCATGCCATGGATCTCGGCCAGCAAATTACCGTTCGCGGCCCTTATGGTCGCCCCTTCCCTGTTGACGATGAGCTCAAGGGCAAGGATCTGATCTTTATTGCCGGTGGTGTTGGTCTGGCGCCGCTCCATTCGGTCATCAATTATGTTTTGGATAACCGTGAAAACTATGGTTCTGTTGATATCGTTTACGGCTCCCGCTCTAAGGATGATCTTTTGGATCTTCCTGAAATTCTCTCCAGCTGGATGGATCCCAAAAACAATATGAATGTTCATCTTACGATCGATCAGCCGCAGGAGGGTTGGGACGGCCATGTTGGCTTTGTTCCGAACTATGTTAAGGAATTGGGCTTCGATTGCAATAAGACTGTTTTGGTCTGCGGCCCCCCGATCATGATCAAATTCACTCTGGAAGCGCTTACCGCGCTCGGATTTGAAAAAGAGCAGGTTTATACAACAATGGAGCTTCGGATGAAATGCGGAGTAGGTAAATGCGGCCGCTGCAACATCGGCGATAAGTATGTTTGCAAAGACGGCCCTGTTTTCCGCTTCGATGAGCTCGATGAGCTTCCTGCTGAGTATTAATGGAGGGATGATTATGGAAAAGAAAATGTTAGATGTATTTATTTACGGAAAGAAATATGAAATTCCCGATGGGCTTACCATCATGGAAGCAATGGAATATGCGGGCTATAAGCTGGTGCGCGGCGTTGGCTGCCGCAATGGCTTCTGCGGCGCCTGCGCCACGGTTTACAGAATTAAGGGCGATCGGGAATTAAAGGCTTGCCTCGCTTGCTCCACCAAGGTTGAGGAAAATATGTATATCGCGACCCTCCCCTTCTTCCCCTTGGTAAAAGAGGCTTATGATATTGAGAAGGTTCGCCCCGATGAGCAGATTATGATGCAGCTTTATCCCGAAATCTATGCCTGCGTTGGCTGCAACGCCTGCACAAAGTCTTGCTCCCAAGGTCTGAATGTTATGCAATACATTGCCCATGCTCAGCGCGGAGAATATGATAAATGCGCCGAAATGTCGTTTGACTGCGTTATGTGCGGCATTTGCTCCTCCCGCTGCCCTGCCGGAATTTCCCATCCGCAGGTGGCAATGCTTGCCCGCCGCCTCAACGGCAAATATCTTGCCCCCGAAGCGGTGCATCTTACCGAGCGTGTGAAAGAGATCGAAGACGGCCTTTGCTCCGAAGCCATCGAAACCCTTATGGCAAAGCCCATCGAAGAGATCAAAGAGCTTTATAACAATCGTGATATTGAGAAATAAGGAGGTGACCTATCGTGATCTATACAACTGAAATGCTTGAATCCTTGAAAAAGGTTGAGGCAGCGCGGGAAGAAAACATCAAATTAGAGCCTCGCCGTATGACTGCGGAAGAGAAGGAAGCGCTGCTTAAGGAATATCATCCCGACTACCGCAAAAGCGGATTTTCCCAAATTAAGGTTGGCCCCAACAAGGGCGAAAAGGCTCCTGTTGAGCTGGTTGAAGCCATGGAGGGCCGCAGCAGAATTCTCGATCTGAAGATTGATCTGAATCAGGTTGATTATGATGTTGATGTTTTGGTTATCGGCGGCGGCGGCGCAGGCTCCTCTGCGGCCATTGAAGCCCATGAGGCAGGCGCCAATGTTATGATCGCCACCAAGCTGCGGATCGGCGATGCCAATACCATGATGGCGGAAGGCGGCATTCAGCCTGCCGATAAGGCCAACGACTCCCCTGCCGAGCATTATATCGATGTTATGGGCGGCGGCCACTATGTAAACCGCCCCGAGCTGGTAAAGAAGCTGGTTATGGACGGTCCCGGCGCCATCAAATGGCTCAATGAATTGGGCGTTGAATTTGATAAGGATGAGCAGGGCAATATGATTACCACCCATGGCGGCGGTACCTCCCGCAAGCGGATGCACGCCGCAGCCGACTATACCGGCGCGGAAATCATGCGTACCCTGCGGGATGAGGTTTATAACCGCAAGATCCCTGTTTTGGATTTTACCGCTGCAATTGAGCTGATTTTGGATGAAAACGGTAAGGCAGCAGGTGCTGTCCTGCAGAATACCGAGACCGGAGAAATCCATATTGCCCGCGCCAAGTGCGTTATCATTGCCACCGGCGGCGCCGGTAGAATGCATTATCAGGCATTCCCCACCTCCAACCACTACGGCGCTATGGCTGATGGCCTGATCATCGGCTACCGCGCAGGCGCAAAACTGCTTTATCAGGATACCCTGCAATATCATCCCACCGGCGTTGCCTTCCCCCAGCAGATCTTTGGCGCGCTGGTTACCGAAAAGGTTCGCTCAATGGGCGCAAAGCTGATCAACAGCGAAGGCGAATGCTTTATGCATCCGCTGGAAACCCGCGATGTTTCCGCAGCCTCTATCATCAGAGAATGCTCCACCCATAAAAAGGGTCTTACCACCCCCAGCGGCGGCAACGCTGTTTGGCTGGATACCCCGATGATCGATATGATCCATGGCGAAGGTACTCTGGAAAAGAGATTGCCCGCAATGCTGAGAATGTATCTTACCTTCGGCATTGATATGAGAAAGACTCCGATCCTCATCTATCCTACCCTCCATTATCAAAACGGCGGCTTGGAGATCGGCGCCAACGGCATGACCAATATTGAAAATCTTTATGTTGTCGGCGAGGCGGTCGGCGGAATTCATGGCCGCAACCGCTTGATGGGCAACAGCCTTTTGGATATCATTGTTTTCGGCCGCTTTGCCGGTCAGCAGGCAGGCGCGCGGGCAAAGGATATTCAGGTTGGCGCGCTCAGTCTGGAGCATGTTGAAAAGTACGATGCGGAACTGAAGGACGCGGGCATCGAAAGCAAGCTGCTCTCCCCCCGCCTCTTCCCCGACTATACAAGAAATGTTATTGATTGGAGAAAATTATGAGAGAAATCAATGTTAGCAAGGTAATCGATACTGTCGAGAAGCTTTGCATCGAAGCCAATAATCACCTTCCCTGCGATGTTAAAGAAGCCATCGAGCATTGCCGCGCCTGCGAAGACGGCGCAATCGCTTGCGGCATTCTGGATAACATTATTGAAAACTATAACATTGCCGATAAAGAAAATGTACCCATCTGCCAGGATACCGGCATGGCTTGCGTTTTCTTGGAGATTGGTCAGGATGTTCATTTCGTTGGCGGCGATCTTTCCGAAGCCATCAACGAGGGTGTACGCCGCGGCTATGCCAATGGCTACCTGCGCAAATCCGTTGTTGGCGATCCTGTTCGCCGCGGTAATACCGGAGATAATACCCCTGCAATGATCTATACCGAGATCGTTCCCGGCGAGGAAGTAAAGATCACCCTCGGCCCCAAGGGCTTCGGCAGCGAAAATATGAGCGCCATCCGGATGTTTAAGCCCTCCGCAGGCTTGCAGGGCATTAAGGATTTCATTTTGGAAACCGTTCAGACCGCCGGCCCCAATCCCTGCCCCCCGATCGTTATCGGTGTTGGCATCGGCGGCACCTTCGATAAGGCTGCTCTGCTTGCCAAAAAGGCAATTATGCGCCCCCTGAATACCAGCCATCCCGATCCCTATTATGCCGATCTGGAAAAAGAGATGCTGGAGAAGGTCAACGAATTGGGTATCGGTCCTCAGGGCTTCGGCGGCAAGACTACCGCCATCGGCTTGAATATCGAAACTCTGCCCACTCATATTGCGGGTATGCCCTGCGCAATCAATATCAATTGCCATGTTACCCGCCATAAAACGGAGGTGCTGTAATTATGGAAAAACACATCAATCTGCCTTTAACCGAAGAATTGGCCAAGACCCTGAAAGCGGGCGATACCGTATACCTTACCGGCTATATCTATACCTCCCGCGATGCAGGCCATAAAAGAATGTGTGAAACGCTGGCAAAGGGCGAGGAGCTCCCCTTTGATCCCAAGGATGCTACCATCTATTATGTTGGCCCCACCCCTGCAAAGCCCGGCCAGGTCATCGGCTCTGCCGGCCCCACCACCAGCGGCCGTATGGATGCCTATGCGCCTACCATGATGAGCGTTGGCGCCCGCGGCATGATCGGTAAGGGCGCTCGCCTGCCCGAGGTTATCGATGCCATGAAGAAATATTCGGGCGTTTACTTCGGCGCGATCGGCGGCGCAGGCGCATTGCTTGCCAAGCAGATCAAAAGCTGCGAACTGATCGCTTATGAAGATCTCGGCGCAGAAGCGCTGCGTAAGCTCTATGTTGAGGATTTCCCGCTGGTTGTTATCATCGATTCCGAGGGTAATAACCTTTATGAAACCGGCCCCAAGGATTATTTGGAGCAGAAAGCAAAATAATTAAAATTAAATCCCCATTGGCCCTGCGGTCAATGGGGATTTTTTATTCCTGCTGCATATTCCTTGGGCGATACGCCCATTACTTTTTTAAATACATTGGAAAAATAAAGCGGATCGGAAAAACCCGAAAGCAGCGCAACATTTTTTATCGAATCAATCCCGTTGTCCAATAATGAAACCGCGTATTTGACCCGCAGGGTGCGCAGATATTCCGAATAGCTTTTATTGGTTTTTTTCTTAAAAAGATGGGATAAATATTTTGCATTATAACCCAGCCTTTCTGCAATGCTTGCAATAGAGAGATCAAAATCGTTGAAATCCGATTCCGTTATCTTTAAAATTTCGCTCAATATTCCCTCCCGCTGCGCGCTCCTGCCGTTTAGCCTTGAAAAGCTATATAGCAGCATACTTTCGGCAACAAGATCAATATTCTCCTCGGATGCCCGCGCCAGGCTCTCTTCCCAAAGGGGCGCCAAGCCATCGAATCCATCCCGCAGGCGGTTTGCTTGATGAATATAAAAACGCCCCATCAATTCTCCCGCACGCAAGCCATCAAAATCAATATACATATACTTAAATGTGCCCTGAGGATGCGCAGAAATCCGCTCTCCCTTCAGGCAGAAAATCAGATTTCCTCGCCCAAAGGGCAGCCGATCACCATCAATATCAAAATATCCGCCGCCCTCGCAGATCAAGATCATCCGATTGCAGGGCAGCTGATAGGGTTCCTCCGCAGTTTGCGGATTGGTTTCCAAAACAAAGCAACTGACCTTCAGCCCCTCGGGACAAGAGGGCGAAGTGAATTTACAAATATTTCTATCCATAACGCGCTCCTTTCCCTCCTAATATACACCATCCTTTTTCATATTTCAATATAAAATCAAACTTTTTACCATTAATATATGGATTTTTTCCATTGATTCCCTTTTTAGATTGCCTTATACTTAAAGCGAAAAACAAAAAAGGAAGCTTACCATGTATTATTTTCTTATCCTTTTATCGGTAGCAATGTTTGGCGGCTGCTTTGCGCTGCGCGATGTTTACCGAAGAATGCGGGGCGACACTCTCAAAATCAGCATTCAATTCACGATGATCAGCTCAGCAGCAGGCTTTTTAATTTTACTGATTGCCAATGGCTTTCGAATTGAATATACCCCCTTTACCCTTATAATGGCTACTCTTTCGGCGCTCAATGGCCTTGCCTTCAGCTTTTGCAGTTTCAAAGCCTTAGGCAGCATCAATCTTTCGGTATATTCCCTCTTTTCCATGCTGGGCGGAATGATGCTTCCCTTTTTGCAGGGCATCCTTTTTTATCAAGAAAATCTCAGCCTTGCGAAGATTCTTTGCGTTGTTTTCTTAACCGCCGCCCTGCTACTCCCGATTCAATGGGGGAATGGCGGAAAAGGCGCCATATATTATATCGGTGTATTTATTTTAAATGGTATGTCGGGCGTGATGGCCAAGTTTTTTTCCTCCGCGCCCTTTGCCAAAACCGATGCCGCGGGCTATTCGCTGCTGAGCGCCCTTTGCAGCGCTCTGATGGCGGCAATTCTGCTCCTGTTATTTTTCCGCAAAACCAAGGCGCCGAAGCTCTCTTTGCGGAGTGAGGGGATTTGCTCCCTCAGCGGAATCATCAATACCATCGCCAATTTCATTCTGGTTGCGGCGCTGGCAAGGGTCGATGCCTCGGTTCAATATCCGATGGTAACGGGCGGCGTTATCATTGTTTCTACCATTATTTGCTTTTGGGGCAAAAACAAACCTGCCAAGCGGGATCTTATTTCGGTATGTATTGCTTTTATAGGCTTAATGCTTCTTTTCGCATTGCCTATCTAAAATAAAGGAGGAATTTCAAATGAAAAGATTTAAAATCGGCGTTTTCGGAACCGGACGCGGCTTGGATCTTGCGCGTAATTTTATGCTTCAGAATTGCGAGATTGTTGCGATCTGCGATAATCATGAAAAGCGCTTGCAGAAGGCCATCAAGGAATTGGGAAATACACCCGCCGTTTATCGGGATTTTGATGCGTTCATCGAGCATGATCTGGATGCAGTAATTCTTGCCAATTTCTTTCATGAGCATGCCCCCTATGCCATCAAATGCTTTGAGCGCGGCATTCATGTTTTTTCTGAATGCATCAGTAATGGCACCATGGCAGAGGGTGTTGCGCTGGTCAGAGCCTTTGAAAAAAGCAATAGCATCTATATGATGGCAGAAAACTATCCCCAGATGATCTTCAATCGTGAAATGAAGCGAATCTGCGATAACGGCACATTAGGGAAAATCGTTTATGCCGAGGGCGAATATAATCATCCCGCCGATCCTAAGGATACATCCTTTATCAATGAATATGTCTATACCGTTGATCATTGGCGTAATTACCTGCCCCGCTCCTATTATATCACCCATTCGCTGGGGCCGATCATGCACGCCACCGGCGCCACCCCTAAGCGCGTTACATCCTTTGCCGCCTTTGCGCCGAATAATGAAGCGCCGACCTCGCGCTATACCGGCGATGTTGCCTCAATTATAACAACCATGAATGATGATGGCTCCATTTTCCGCATTACCGGCTGCGCAGCCTTCGGCGCCCATCATAATTCTTATCGTATTTGCGGCACCAAAGGTCAAATCGAAAACCTTCGCGGCATGGGGAAAAAGGTAATGCTCCGCTATAATAAATGGGATCTGCCCGATGGAACAGAAAACAACATGCTCTACGAGCCTGAATGGAACGATCGGGATGAAGAAAAAATCAAGCTCAGCGGCCATGGCGGCGGCGACTATCTTACCGTTCGCACCTTCCTTGAATGTATGGAAGCGGGCGTTCAGCCTGAACATCCCTTCGATCTTTACAGCGCGGTCAATATGTCGTCTGTTGCGCTCCTTGCGCATCGCTCGATGCTGGATGGCGGGATGCCATATGATATTCCCGATTTTCATCAGGAAGAAGCGCGCAAGCAATATGAGGAGGATTTCCTCAGCCCCTTCTGCCCGCCCGATGGTAAAAAGCCCAGCCTCCCCTGCTGCTCCAATACAGATTATCGCCCCACCGATGATCAGATTGCCGCCTTTAAAGAGCTGCTTGAATAATAAAAAAAGTCCCCACACCATATGAGTCTTACTCTAAAGGACAGTACAACAAGACACGAAAACACCCTTAGTTTTTTTAAAACTAAGGGTGTTTATAATATTCTCTATCTTTGTTAGTCAAGTTGTGCTATAATACAACCAACCGATAAATTGGAATTTGTAGGTGCGTGCAATGAACCTGATAGAATTAACTCACAAGAACGATATTTTACAAACATATGAGATTTACAAACACTGTATGTTTATGCCTACCGAAGAAAAGTTTAATAAGAAAGTAGAACAATTTCTGAATAATAACTCTGTAAAAATCTTTGCTTGTTTT
>JAZQDS010000015.1:0-35520 GCA_045546895.1 Eubacteriales bacterium
GATGCCACAGTACCATACATAATAAAAGGTCCTGCGATAGTAAACATTTTTGCGCCTATCCCAAGTATGAAGCCTTCTGCTTGTGTCAACTTAGGACGCAGTGTTTTTTTGTCGAATAGGCTCAAATGCTTTTGAAGCAAGGCGAAAGGACGCGGACAGGGGGTTTACATCAAATTAACAATATGGTATAATCTTCGTGAAGTTGAGATTTGCATATGACTTCCGAAAAAACTATTCTAAATGAGGAGTTTCTATGAAGCAATACAAAGCAATCATAAATGCAAATATTGTAACGCCGGATGGCATTTTGTATGACGGGACTGTCGCACCGGAGTTAGAAGGGATCGAGGGTTTTCTTGCGTATGCTTTTGCAGATAAAAGGTGTTGATAAAGTAATACTAATTACGGATTCGACTGTGGTGGAGTCCCCCTCGCCTGAATGTTTTGCTCACACAACCGATCTAAACTTCGATCATAACGGCAATCTGAGCGGAAGTCAACTTACAATGGATCGTGCTTGCAAAAATATCATGTCCCACACAAACTGCGGCATCGCACAAGCATTTATTATGGCATCACTAAATCCGGCAAAGATAATCGGCCTTGATGAGCAAATCGGCTCTATCGAAAAAGGAAAGCTTGCTGATCTTGTTTTTGTTGATGACAAGTTCAATGTCCTGAGTGTAATGTCAGAAGGAGAATTTTATGAATAAACTGCTTACAGGCTATAAGAAAGTAACCATCAATCCGCCGCTTAACATTGGCATAGCCGGTTATTTTGTTCCCCGCTTTGCGCAGGGCTTTTTGGACAATATTTGCGCAAGCGCCTTTGTACTCGCCTGCGATGATGATCATGTCGTTGTCATAAGCGTGGATGCATGTATGCTCGACACAGAGCTTGTTGCACGCTATCGTGCAGCCATTGAAAAAGCAACCGGTATCTGCAAGAATAGTATTTTTCTCACCAATACCCATACCCACACAGGGCCGCTCTTTACGTCTACCGATATGTTTGAAGCACCGGAGGAACCGGTGCTGAAATATGCCGATTTTGTTGAGGAAAGGCTTGTTGAAGCCGTAAAGTTGGCCCTTGAAGATATGGTCCCTACTAAAATGGGATATGCAGTCGGTAAAGCACCTGCCCGTGTGGCATATATCCGCCGTTACAAAATGAAGGACGGCAGCACCATGACTTGCCCGCCCATAAACGATCCCAATATTGAAGGTCCCATCGGCGAGCTTGACCAACGTGTAAATGTTCTGCGTTTTGACAGAGAAAATCACAAGCCGTTTATCCTTGTTAATTACGGCGTTCATGTTGACACCGTAAACGGAGATATGCTTTCTGCAGACTGGCCGTATTGGATGGCAAAAACCCTTGATCTTGCACTGGACGGTGCAGATTGTATGTTTATTTGCGGGGCTCAGGGCGACGTAGGAAGCACAAACATCCACCCCGACAGCGCAGATATGAACGATACGGAAATCAGCTTCGACAACGAAATGAAAAGTCCCGGTATGGCACGATTTGTCGGTCGTGCCCTTGCAGGAACCGTGCTTCAGGTTTATGACAAGGTTTATTATACGGATGTTGACGACATTAAAATGGTCGTCAAAACCGTGTCGGTTAAACTGAATGTTCCACAGCCGCATGAGATTCCGCTTGCCAGAAAATATAAGGAACTTCACGAAGCGGGACGCGACTGCGACATTCCCTATACCGCCATGGAGCTTACAACAGTTGTGGCAGAAGCCCTTCGTATTTGTAAATATGAAAACAGCCCTGAGTACCTTGACCTAAATATGCTGGGCCTAAAAATAGGTCCCGTAGCGCTTGTGGGAATTCCCGGTGAGCCATTCACAGAAGTAGGTGTCAAGATCAAGGAATCTGCGGGATTTGAGTTAATTTTGCCCTGTGCACTTACAAATGGCTACGAAGGCTATTTCCCTGTCAAGGCTGCATACGACGAGGGCGGCTATGAGGCACGTTCGTCCCGTTATAAATCCGGCGTTGCGGAAACGATCGTCGAAGGCGGCAAGCAAATCATAGCAGAGCTTGTTAATTTATAATAGAAATCATAACCACCGGCCGTGATGGATGACCGATGCAAGGGTGGAATGGCTGAATAATAAATTCCAAAGACGTACCCACAGAACCTCCCGTGTCTAATAGGAAACAATCTAAATAATATACCATTTGTCCCGCAAGGTCTAAATGACATTCCCAGCATATTCCTTGGGAGCAATCACATCGCCGGAAATACAGATACTGACTTTTTAATAATAATATTAGATAAAAATGCTTGACCAAAATGGTCAAGCATTTTTTCGTTAGAATAATGTTGTTATCCAATAAATAATTCCATACACTACACTCGCCACCGTACCGTAGGCGATGACGGGCCCCGCGATCTGAAAGATCTTTGCACCAACCCCAAGAATGAAGCCCTCTGCTTGTGGTCAAGTAGGACCCATTAGTTTTGCAAAATATTTACATTAAATCAGAAGTGTGGTATAATGAAATAAAGTGAGGTGTTTTTATGAGCAAAAAAGGGATAGAGGCTGCGGTAAAAAAGCTCGAAGAATATTACGCGCAGTTTCCGGATTGGTACTGGAAATATGGACTTCACGACGCTGTTATTCTCTCTGTTTCTGAATTACAATTAGCACCTGACTATAAAGAAAAACCGTTAAAGTACAATTGTTTAGAAATTGAATTGAACAGCAAAAACGCTTTGTACGAACGAAACATTAAAACAATTCGGTTATACAACTATAAAATCAAAACGCCCGATATTAATATAAATAGTATTGATAAACCCTGGTGGATAAGTGATACTATTGAGAAACTTGGCAACGGACGGTATTTACTCGAAATCAAAATTGAATCAGCAAAAGGTAGTCGAAAGAATTTTGTAGTGGAATTTGAGATTCCCGAAATAGAAAGAAAATAAAAAGCTAAACAGGCGGTCATTGACCGCCTGTTTTTATAGTATAGTTGTTATCCAATAAATAATCCCATACACTACACTTGCCACCGTGCCGTAGGCGATGACGGGGCCTGCAATTGTAAACATTTTTGCGCAGACGCCGAGGATGAAGCCTTCTGCTTGTGTCAACTTAGGACCCATTACTTTTTGTCGAAACTGCGCATAATATTTCGAAATGCGTCAGATTTTGTCGAAGATTGCAATTATGTCCAAATTATTGTACTATAAGTCTTATAGTATAAAAACATCAAAAGGACGGTGACATTGTAATGAACAGCAAATGCTATAATTGCCCCAGGACAAAAGAATACATTGATATGGGTGGTTGTCCAAATTGTGGAGCAACGAAACTTCTCATGAGCACCAAAACATGTATGGCAACTTGTGATATATGTAAATTGACTTTTGGTATTCCTATGGCCATAGAAGGTCTTTGCTGTGATGAAAAAGAAAACAATAGATATAAAATCAGCTTTCATTCCACCCCCAACAAGCAGCAATTACTTGACCTTTCAAAAATGATCGGTCTTACAGGAGCTGAAACATATCGCCTGTTCCAAAAAGAATTACCTATCCATATCGATAATATCCCTATGGTCGCTACTTATCAAATACGCAAACACTTTAGTGCAACCGGTATTGCAATAACTATACAGCCGCCAATAGACCAATATCATTTATTTGAAGATTGTTGGCACATATAATCATAACCACCGGCCGTGCCGGTGGTTATGATTAATTATGAATGACTATCATCAATTTTTTAACGATGGGAAGTTCTGTATTTTGCAGGAGTCATACCGACTCTATTTTTAAACACTTTAATAAAATATGAAACTTCGGAAAATCCCAAGCGGTCGGAAATCTCGCTAACGGAAAGGTCTTCTTGTGTAAGATAGTTCTTCGCCTTGAAAATTGTGGCGGCTGTTCGATATTCGATAGGTGTCATTCCTGAATATTTTTTAAATAGTTTTCTGAAATATACTTCGCTTACATTACACATATCGGCAATTTCGCTGATTGATAGGCTCTGTTCTTCATTTTTTTCGAGATATTCTATGCCTTGTTCAATAACGCCATAGTAATTATATATGTGGCTTTTAAGATAATACTCGCCGAGTTTAAATACAAGGTCGTACATAATGGATTTTATTTTGCCGTGGCATTGAACATTCGCTTTGCCATAGTTATCGATTTTATTAAAAATGGTTCTGTAATTTGCATTATCAGCAGAAAATATCTCTAATTTTTCACTCAAAACAAAAGGTAAATTATCTGTTGTGTATAACAAAAAATTGATATGAATTGTTTTGCATGGCTCTTTACTTGGATTGCTAAATTCCACCGAATATTCTGAATGGAGCGGAGTGTATATCATTGATCCGTTTTTGGCATAAATTTTTTCACCGTTTTTAGCTGTATAAACCGCATCGCAATTATCAAGATACAATAGCATATCACAACGCTTTGGCCGACCTATACAATTGAAAGATTTAAACTCTGTCCAGTATTGTGTTAATGTATTAATAACCTTAACGGAGTAATCCTTATCGTATAGATTGGCTATTTCGATTTTTTTCATTTATTTATCACCGCTTTTTCAATTTATCAAATTATAATACACAAAAAGACAAATTACAACTACAAAATTTGTTTCGGAAAATCATATTAATGTATCGTTAATTAATAACGTTAATTTCAAAAAAAGTGTATAATGGATATATATTAAACAAAGGAAAGGTATGATTGAGATGAAAAAGCATTTTACGGTTGCAGTTATAGGTGCCGGCGGCAGAGGCTTTACGTATTCACAACTTTTTTACAAAAGAGAAGAATTTTCGATAGTTTCCGCTTGTGATTGTAACCCTGCACAACTGAAAAAGATGAAAGCTGCCTTCAATATTAAAGACGAACTTCTTTTCTTGAATGAAGAGGATTTTTTTAAAGAGAAACGTGCAGATATTCTCGTTATTGCTACCTGCGATTCCTACCATGTGCGCCAGTGTGTACGTGCAATGAAGATGGGATACGATGTTTTGTTAGAAAAACCGATAAGCGATTCGGAGAAGGAGATCACTGAACTTCTTAAGGTTCAGAACGAAACGGGTAGAACAGTTGTTGTTTGTCACGTGTTAAGATATAGCCCTGCAATAAAAAAGCTGGACGAAATACTGTCCAGCGGTGCGTTGGGTAAACTTGTTGCTATTGACCATATGGAGCGTGTTGTGTTCTGGCATCAAGCGCAAGCATATGTACGTATACAGAAAATGTATAATGATACTCAACACCCTACTATTCTGGCAAAGTGTTGTCATGACCTCGACCTCATTCAACATTTTGCGGGATCTCGTTGTAAATCGGTATCGTCCGTCGGTGGTCTTACACATTTCCGACCTGAAAACGCACCCGAGGGTGCTACTGAGCGCTGCATTGACTGTCCGCATATCAATACCTGCAATTACAGTGCTAAAAGAATATATATTGATTTTTGGAAACAAAGTGGTTGCCCCGCCTTCAGTTGGCCTTGGACAAAGGTTTCACTCGAAAATCCCAACACAGAAGAAAGTTTGTTAGAGGGCATTAAAAATACCGTATTCGGTGAGTGTGCTTTTAAATGCGGAGTCGAAGACAATCCTCATGTAGTAGATAACCAAATGGTTCAGATGCAGTTTGAAAACGGTGTTATTGCAACCTTAAAAATGGTTTTTACTGCTAAGTCCGGCCGTAGAATTAACTTTTTCGGTACCGAGGGCGAGGTTATCTTTGACGAGATATCCAATGTCATAGAGGTTAAACCGTATTTCAACGAGAAAGAGGTTTATAATATTAATGCATTAAACGAAAGCGGCTGGGGACACGGTGGCGGCGACTACGGACTTGTAAATGCTATGTACGAGATACTGACAGGGGAACATACCCACTATACCTCACTAACAGAATCGGTAGAAAGCCATCTTATCGGTATCTGCGCTGAAGAGTCAAGACTAAATGGTGGAAAAGTTGTTTGCGTGCATAAATAATTAAAATGTAGGGCTTGACCGTGCCATAGGCAGCCACGGTAAAAAGCTTCGCGCCAAGTCCTGTTATAAAGCCCTCTGCCGCTGTCAATATAGGAGGCAGTAATTTGCAAAAATATTTACATTAAGTCGGCGGTGGGATAAAATAACCTTTCATAAAATAAAATCATTTAAAAATAGGTGTTTATATGGGATATTTGTTTTTGTTAATTGCTCTATTTGCGGGTGTAAGTAAAGGATATTGCGGAAAGAAAACAAGCGGATACACAAATTACTTTACAGATGCTATACTCGCCAATGCAATTAGAATGATTTTATGTACAGTAATCGGACTTGTAATAATTCTTACAAGTGAAGGTTTTTCAGCGCTTAAGCTAAGTACGGAAATGATTCTTATATCGGCACTTTCCGGTATATCTACGGCGATTTTTGTGGTGAGTTGGCTGATCTCGGTTAAAAAAAGCGCTTATATGATGCTTGACATATTTTTAACGTTTGGTGTGCTGATTCCCCTTATTGCCAGCAACGTTTTCTTTAACGAGGTTATTAAGCCTACTCAGTGGCTTGGTATTGGGGTGCTTCTTGTAGCGGTAGTTATAATGTGTTCTTATAACAACTCTATAAAAGCGAAAATAACTCTGTCCTCATTTGCGCTGTTGATTATTTGCGGTATAGCAAGCGGTATTGCTGATTTTTCACAAAAAGTTTTTACAAAATGTATGCCTGACGGTTCGGCAGCGATTTTCAATTTTTATACATATCTATTTGCTGCTTTCATTTTAGTTGCTTTCTATATCGTGTCCTGCAAAACAAAACCATCCAACGGCAACTCGGATATAAAAAAGATTTTTGGATATATACTTATCATGGCGCTATGCTTGTTTGCAAATTCTTATTTCAAAACCCTTGCCTCCAGACATTTAAGTGCCGTGTTGCTATATCCATTAAATCAAGGATGCGCTTTGATCCTATCTGCGATTATGGCATCAGTGCTGTTCAAAGAGAAAATAACAACAAAGGCTGTTATTGGCATTTTAACCGCCTTTATTGGCTTGCTGATCATCAATTTGCTTTAAATTGAAAAGGAACCCCCCGGTTTGAACCGGGGGGTTCCTTTTTGTTAGAATAATGTGGTCACCCAGTAAATCAATCCATAAACTACTGATGCCGAGACACCATAAACAATAACGGGTCCCGCTATCTGGAAAATTTTGGCACCTACCCCCAGAATAAACCCCTCATGCTTGAATTCGATGGCGGCGCTGGAGATGGAATTGGCAAAGCCTGTAATGGGGATGATGGTGCCGCCGCCGGCATATTTGGCAAGCTTATCATACACCCCGAGCGCTGTAAAAAAAGCACCCAGAAAAATCATCAGGATGGGCAGCCATAGGGCGATCTCCTCCTGATGCAGCCAGCGCCCCAGCAGCATCCGCAGCCCTTGCCCCAAGGCGCAGATTCCACCGCCGATCAGAAAGGCAAAGCAGCAATCCTTCAGCAACGGGGAAGGGGGTGTTTTCTTTTGCAGATAGGCATTATATTCCTGATTGGTCATTTTTTAATCACCTCATTTTCGAGGTTGCCCGAAGACCATAAAAAAATACGCCCGCAACGAAAATAATCGTTGCGGGCGTATTAAAAGTGTAAAATTACACCGATTCGATGAGGGGGATTTGCAGGATTTTTGCTTGGAGCAGGGCGGCTTCCTCGGGAAGATGGGTTACCATCAGGATGGAGCCCTGCCATACCTCCGAAATCAGCGCGGCTGCTTGCTTTTTGCTTTCCTCATCCAGCCCGTTGAAGGGCTCATCGAGGATCAGCAGCTCGGAATCTACGCAAAGAGCGCGGGCAATGGCTACCCTGCGCTGCATCCCTCCCGAAAGAGCGGCAGGATATTGATGAAGCGATTCCATAAGGCCGAGGCGGGAAAGGATATCCTGCGCCTTTTCGGGGCTGCCGACCAAAGCGGCATTTTCAAGGGCGGTTTTATGGCGGAGCAGGCGATTTTCCTGAAAGACCGCCGCAATCGGCAGGCGGCGCCCTTCAATGCTGCCGCCCTGCGGCTGCTCCAGATTCATCAGCAGCCGCAAAATGGTTGTTTTCCCGCAGCCCGAGGGGCCCATCAGCGCCAGCCGATCGCCCTTGGCCAGCTGAAAGGAAAAATCTGCTAAAACCTTTTTATCGGGATAGGAAAAAGAAACATTTTTAAATTCAATCATATTGTTTCTCCTTCCATAATTTTTTTAAAAGCAATTCCAAAAGCAGGGAAAGCAGCGCGATGACCGCAGTCAGTGCAAAAACAAAGGGGGTTTCCAGCTGCAGCTTGGCGCTTTGCAAAAGATCGCCCAGCGAAAGTTCGGGGCGGCAGATTACCTCCGCCGCAACGCCGCTTTTCCATGCAAAGCCAAGCCCTGTAAAGCAGGCAGAGCGGAAATAGGGGGTCAGGGCGGGGAAGCGGATCTCCCGCCAGATGCGCCCGCTTGATAGACCCAATACCCGCCCCATCTCCAATTCCTTGGGATCGGTATTGGCCATGCCGGCCTGAATATTGCCCCAAAAGAGGGGGAGCACCATCAGAAACGAGATAAAAACCGGCAGGCGGGGGGTGCGAATCCATACCAGCGCCAGAATAATAAAGGAGGCAACCGGCACCGAGCGGATCAGATGGAGCAGCGGGGAAAAGAGCCAATCAAAGGGCTTCCACTGGTGGCTGAGGATCCCGCCCAATGTACCCAGCGCTGCGGCTGCGGCAAAGCCTGCAAGGATGCGCAGCATCGAGAGCAGGGCTGCAAGCCAGAATTGAGGCTCCGCCAGCAGCGCGCCGAGGGCGCGGAGGGTTTGGAGCGGGGTAGGAACCAGCAGCTCTTGGCGGATGATCAGGCTGATGATCGCCCAAAGGCCGAGCCAGATCAGCGCACCGATTAATTTTTTAAGCCATTCGGGAAATTTCTTTTTCATTTCTTTATCCTGTCTTTAAAATTTGATGAAAAAGCCCTCCTGCTTTGGGGAAAGAGGAGGGCAATTTTCATTCATTTACTCAGCCTGCATAATAGAACGCATCTGCGGGCATACCGCCGCCGATGGCTTTGGGATTGGCGTCAAAGAGAACCTTCAGGTAGCCGCTGAGATCTGCCTTCATTTCTTCGCCGGTGATATAGGTGATGTTGCAATAGGGGATCGCCTTTTCGGCCAGAGCCGCCTTGGGGATGATCTTATAGGTTTCGCAAAGCTGAGCGGCTTCGGTTACCTTTTCATTGACCGCCTCTACCGATGCGGCATAATCCTTCAGGAAGGCGTCAACGCTCTTCTTATTTTCCTTCAGGAACTCATTGCGAACAACAAGGCAGCCCATCATCAGGCGGCTGTCGGTAGCAACCTTTTCCCATTCGGCGGTCATATCCAGCGCAATCTTAAAGCCGGTCTGGGCCGCAGCGGAGGTGGCAACCGGCTGGGGAACCATGGCAATTTCGGCCTCGCCGCTTGCCATCTTGGCTACCAGCTCATCATTATTGGCAACGAATTTAATGGTCGCATTGACCTTATTTTGCGCCAGCAGGTATTCCAAAATATATTGAGGATTGGCGCCTTCGCCCATGGCATAGATGGTCTTGCCCTCCAGATCGGCAAAGCTCTTAACGGCGCCGGTCTTATCCATCATATAAAGAACGCCCAGCGTATTTACGCAAAGAACGGTAACGCCGCCATTGGTCTTTTTATAAAGAGCGGAAGCTACATTGGTAGGCACCGCGGCAATATCGGCTTCCTGATTGGCAACCTTGCCAACAACCTCATCGGCAGCGGCGGTCAGGCTGATATCATAATCCTCTATCAGATGCACCATACCAACGCCGGTGGGGCCGGTAATGGCAAAAACGCGGGGCTTTGCCTGCTCCTTGCTGCAGCTTGCTGCCATGATCATAACAGAGGCGGCGATCATAACCAAACTCATTATTCTTTTCAATGCTTTCATTTTTTTCTCCTTCTTGAAAGTTTTATTATAATTTGAACCATTTACGGTCCTTTTTAACGATATATTGCTGCCGCTCCAGCTGCTCTAAGGTACGATAAAGGCTGGTGCGGCTGATATTGAGCGAGCGGGCCATGGCCGCAAGCCCGCCGGGGAAATCAACGGAGGAATCGGGGCGGATATGCCCCTCAATATGGCGGCGCAGCCGCTCCTCCGCCGAGCCTTCGGTATAAAGGCGGATTTTTTCATTTAAATAAAGGATCCGCTGATGCAAAAAGCGGATATAGTTCATTGAAAGGATGGGCTCCGCCTCCATCCAGTCGGTCAGCAGGTTTTCCGGAATAAATTGCAGCTTCAGGCGGCTTGCCGCGCGGATGGTTGAGGCATAGCGCTCGTTGCCGAAAAGGGCGGTGACGCCGCAAACATCGCCCGTCTCCAGCATCCGCATGGATGCGCCGCTATGGGCCAGAACCTCCGCCTTGCCCTCCGCAACAACCGCAAAGGCGCGAGGAAATTCTCGTTCGCTATAAATGACGGCACCTTTTTCAAAGCTGCGGGGCGGCGGTAATTGCGCCAGATATTGCTTGATCCGCTCGGAGGGGAGATCTTTCCATAAGAATAAATCGAAAAGCGCATTTCTTTTCATTTTATAGATGATCCCCTCTTTTCGTTAAAATATTCAAAATATGTAACATTTGTTACACTTTACGGCATTATAACATAAAAAAACCAAAATGTAAAGAGGTTTCAGGCAAAAAAATAAAGGCCCGCGGGCCTTTATTTTTATTTAGCAATCATTGCATTGATCTTTTCGATGAGGGCATCGCAATCGGCGCCATGCACCAAGCAAGCTTGCTCAACGCTCTCGCCTCTGGCGGAGGGGCAGCCGAGGCAATGCATTCCGATCTCCAAAAAGAGGGGAGCGGTTTCGGGATAATTATCCAGAACCTCGGCGATGATCATATCTTTGGTTACCATAGGAAAAACCTCCTTAAATATTTTTTATGATTTCATTATATACGATTTTTTGAATTTTGCAAAGGTATTTTTGAAATTTGGTTTACATTTACAATTAAAAGTGTTATACTCTAAATTGAATTAGTATGAAATCAAGAATGACCGAAGGAGATAGATATGGAATTATTGGATCTGAAAAATGCCGCGGCGGTTGCGGAATATGAGGAATTTTTGCAAAGCCACCCCAAAGGCCATTTTGCCCAATCCACCGAATGGGCAAGGCTCAAGAGCGAATGGGATTTTGAGGCGATCATTGAGCGGGATGAAAGCGGCGCCATTGCGGGCGCGATGGGTCTTTTGATTCGCAAGGTACCCGGTACGGCGATTATGTATTCCTGCCGCGGGCCTGTTTGCGATCTGCATGATGAGGCGATGGTTGCCAAGCTGGTGGCAGCAGCGGGCGAGGTTGGCAAAAAATATAAGGCCTGCTCCCTGAAAATCGATACCGATACCTCGGTAGAGGATGAGGAATTCTTTGCAATCTGCCGCAAGCTGGGCTTTACCGCCCCCAATCGTTCCAAGAATTTCGAGGGGATTCAGCCGCGGTTTGTTTTCCGCCTTTATCTGCAGGGCAGAAGTGAGGATGAAATTCTGGCCTCCTTCCATCAGAAATGGAGATATAATATCCGCGTTGCCGTTAAGAAGGGCGTTGAGGTAAAGATCTGCGGCGAGGAAGCGCTGCCTGATTTTCATCGGATTATGGTTACTACCGGCTCGCGGGATAATTTCGTTGTACGTACCGAGGAATATTTTCGCCGCCTGATGCGGGAAATGGGCGAGCATGCCCGCCTCTATATGGCGTATCTGGATGGGGTTGCCATCGCAGGAACCCTGGCCATCGGCTATGGCGATAAGGTATGGTATCTCTACGGCGCCTCCTCCAATGAGCATCGGAATTATATGCCCAATTACCTGCTCCAATGGGAGATGATCAAATGGGCGATCGAGCGGGGCGCGCGGATCTATGATTTCCGCGGCGTTTCGGGCGATCTCAGCGAGGACAACCCTCTTTACGGCCTTTATCGCTTCAAGAAGGGCTTCAACGGTGAATTTACCGAATTTGTGGGCGAGATGGATCTGATCTATAATAAGCTGATGCTCAAATGGTCCAAATGGGGCAGCAAGATCTATCGCCGCATCAATTTGATTTTATTTAAATTAAAGCATAGAGGATAAGATGGCAAGATTAACGATTCGAAAAGAAGACCTTTTGCATAATTACCGCCTGATGCGGGAGCATTGCGGGGTGGATGTGATTCCTGTTTTGAAGGCCAATGCCTATGGGCTCGGCGCCGAGGGCGTTTTTGAGCTGCTGAAGGGCGAGGGGGTCTCCCTGATGGCGGTCAGCCGTCTGGAGGAGGCGCTGCCGCTGGCGGGCCGCGGAGCGGAAATTCTGGTGTTGTCCTGCTATGATTCCGAGGCGGCGGCGGATCGGCTGCTGCAATATGAGCTTTGCGGCGCGATCGGCAGCCTTGCTTTCGCCCGCCTGCTTTCCGAAAAAGCGAGCGCTGCGGGCAAGCGTGCAAAGGTTCATATCAAGATCGATACCGGCATGGGTCGCTTTGGCTTTCTGCCCGATGCAATCGATGAGATCGCGGCGGTTTTTGCGCTGCCGCATCTGGAGATCGCGGGGATTTTCAGCCATTGCTATGCCGCCTTTGCGGAGGATGGCTCCGCAAAAGAGCAGCTGCAGGCCTTTGATGGGGTGTGCAAAAAGCTGGAGGCGCGGGGGATCGCCCTGCCGATGCGGCATCTGGCCAATTCCAGCGCTGCCTTGGATCGGGAATTTGCGCTGGACGCAGTAAGGATCGGCTCCGCCCTTTCGGGCCGCCTGCCTCGCCGATGCGATCTGCCGCTGCGGCGGATCGGGCAGTTTGATGCCGAAATTATTGCAGTAAGAGAGCTGCCTGCGGGCAGCAATCTGGGCTATGGCGGCGTTTGCCGCCTGAAAACCGCCCGTAGGGTGGCAATTGTTGCGGCGGGCAGCAGCGATGGGCTGCTGCGGAGCAAGGAGGCGGATCTTTTTCGCTTTTCCGATATCTGCCGCTATCTTTACCATGATCTTCGGCTGTTTTTGAAAAAACCGATGGTCTACGGTCGCCTGAAGGAGGGGACCGCGCCGATGATCGGCCGCCCCGCTACCAATCATAGCTTTTTTGATGTTACCGGTATTCCCTGCGCGGCGGGCGATCGGATTTCGATTGAAATTCCGCCGATGAAGGTGGATGCAACGGTGGAGCGTATTTATGAGTAAATTATTGGGAAATACCGAAACGCTGCGGAGCCTGGAGCGAGGCAGCCTTGCCCATGCCTACCTGATTACCGGCGAGGCGGGAATGGGAAAAAAGACCTTGGCGCGGCTGATCGCCGAAAAGATGGTGGGGGATCAGCGCGGCCTTGTTGCGCGGGAGGAGCATCCCGATGTCCTTTGGCTGCGGCCGGAGGAGGAAGGAAAGCAGATCCCTGTTAAGGCGGTAAGAGATTTTCGCGCCGAGGCTTATGTTTATCCGAATCAATCGCCCAAAAAGGTAATGATTATCGAGCATTGCGATCAGCTCAATGCCTTTGGCCAAAATGCCATTTTGAAGGTGCTGGAGGAGCCTCCCTCTTACGCCTGCTTTTTGCTGCTGGCGGAGGATCGGGAGGTGATGCTGCCTACCATTCGTTCCCGCTGCGTTCATATTGAGATGCAGCCGGTAAACGAGCAGGAGGGCGTTGCCTTTTTGCGGGAACGCTATCCCGAGGCGGAGCAGCTGCAGGCGCTGATGCGGGCGGCGGGCGGAAACCTCGGCAAGGCAATGAAATATCTGGAAGGCGGCACGCTGCTCAGCTACGGTGAGCTCGGCATCCGCTTTTTGGGTAAGCTTTGCAGGGATAAAATGCTGAGCGCCGATCGGATGATCGCCGAGCTGCCGAAGGGCGAATTCAAGACCTTTCTGGATAGCTTTTCAAGGCTGACGCATGACTTCCTGCTCTATAAAACGGGCAGCGGCGAGGAAAATATTGTTTTTTTGGAAAGCATCTTGCAAATCAAGGGCTTTTTAGGTAGAATGAAGCTGGATCAGCTTTATAAGATGGCGGCGCTGACGCTGGAAAGCAAGAACGCGCTGCGCGAAAACGGCAATGAGAATTTGGTTAAAACCTGCTTCATTGCAGAAATGGGAGAATTACTGCGTTGATCAAAATTGTTGGTGTTCGTTTTAAAGAAAACGGAAAAACTTATTATTTCGACCCCCGCAATCTGGAATTGAATCAGGGGGATTATTGCGTTGTTGAAACCGCGCGGGGTACCGAATGCGGGGAGGTCAGCATTGCGCCCCGCTCGGTAGAGGATAAAGAGGTGGTTCAGCCGCTGAAGCCTGTTTTGCGCATTGCAGATGCTGCCGACCATCGCCAGATGGAAAAAAACCGCGCGCGGGAAAAGCGGGCGGCGGAGGTTTTTGCCGAAAAGGTAAAGAAGCATCGGCTGGAAATGTCGCTGGTGGATGTGGAATATACCTTCGATGGCAGCAAGATCCTCTTTTTCTTTACCGCTGAGGGGCGGGTGGATTTTCGCGAATTGGTAAAGGATCTGGCCTCTGTTTTTAAAACCCGCATTGAGCTGCGCCAGATCGGCGTTCGGGATGAATGCAAGATGATGGGCGGCATCGGAATGTGCGGCCGGCCCTTCTGCTGCAATCAGTTTTTGAATGATTTCAGCCGCGTTACCATCAAAAGCGCCAAGGATCAGGGCTTGCCCTTAAATCCTGTTAAGATCAGCGGCGTTTGCGGCATTTTGATGTGCTGCCTCAATTATGAGCAGGAAACCTATGAGGAGCTGAATAAGCGGATGCCTAAAATGGGCGCCCAGATCGATACCCCCAGCGGCCGCGGTCAGGTGGCGGAGGTGATGACCTTGGGCGGAAAGGTGAAGGTGAAATTTACCGCCGAGGACGGCACCGTTACCTTCGAAATCTTCGATGTAAACGATCTGGCTCCCAAGAGCCGCCAGCCGCGGGAGGAGCGTCCTCGCCGCCATCGGGAGAAGAAGGATAAATCCGAGCAACCTGCCGGCGAACAATAATTTTCAAAAAATGCTTGAAAAGCGCGATTTGATATGTTAGTATATATCCATAATAACAAGGAGGTGTTCTGAAATGGCTCATGTAATTACTGATGCTTGCCTGAACTGCGGTACCTGCGAGGCTGAGTGCCCTGTTGGTGCGATTGCAGCCGGTGATGATAAGTATGTAATCAATGCGGATGAATGCATCGATTGCGGCGCTTGCGCTTCTGCTTGTCCTGCTGAGGCTATCGAGGCATAATCGAACATATTTTGAATAAAAAGCAGCTGCTCCGCGGAGCAGCTGCTTTTTTCGTTCTAATCCCAAAGGCTTTCTCATAAATTGTAACGGGCGCAGGTGCCTAATAAATCATATTTGGGAGCAAAGAATGGAAAAAGAGCAAATTAAGGGCAGCCATCGGCTGATGCTGGAGGATCGGCGAATTTTGACCGCCGGCGGTGTTTTGGATGTGGATAGCTTCGATGAGAAAAATGTTGTGATCCTTACCAATATGGGTGTGCTTTCCGTTGAGGGGGAGGATTTGCATATTAACCTGCTGAATGTTGAGGCGGGGGAGATTGCTGTTGAGGGCAGGATCGATCAGCTGCGCTATTCCGAATTGAAGGAAAAAGGCGGGCTTTTTAAGGGGCTTTTCCGCTGATGGAGGTCTATCTTTCGGATCAGGCTCTGGCCTTTCTTTGGTCGGCAGCGCTGGGGCTGGGGCTGGGCGGCTTTTACGATCTTTTTCGGATCGGGCGGATTTTGCGGGGAAGGCAAGCTGTTTGGATGGTTTTTTTGCAGGATCTGCTCTTTGCATTGGCGGCAGCAATGGCTACCGCCCTTTGCTTTACCCTCTCCAATTACGGGCAGGTAAGGCTTTTTCTCTTGATCGGGGAGGGGCTTGGATTTTTGATCTATTATTATACCCTCGGCCGCCTGAGCGGGAAGATCGCGGCGCTTTTAAGGCCGATTTTGGCTTATTTCGGTAAAGCTTTTAAAAAAATTATGAATTTTTTGAAAAAACCCTTTATTTTTTTCTTCCGATGGGTTACAATGAAAATGCATATTTGTGCCGCAAAGCTGAAAGAAAGGGGGAAACCGCATGAAGGCCATCAAAATGCGCAAAGCAAAGAATAATCGTTCCAAGCGGATGAACCCTGTAATCAAGGGTCTTTTGGCCGTTGCTGCGGTTTATGTTGCGATCAATATGATCATTCCCTGCGTAAAGCTTCAGATCCAGATCCGCGAAAAGAAGGCGGAGCTGAATCAGGTGCAGCAAAAGATTTCCGCCCAAACCATTATCAATGAGGAATTAAACAGCATTTTGAATGCAGAGGTAGACAGCGAGTATATCGAAAAGGTTGCTCGCGACCTCGGCTATGGTACGGTTGGCGAAATTGTTTACGATAATATTACCGATGAATAAAAAGCAATGATTTTTTTCATTGCTTTTTTATTTGCCGAAAATGTAATAAAAATGAATGGAAATTTTGGGCAGTTTTTTTAATTGACATTATACGCGCGAAGTAGTATAATATTAAAAGCGAATAAGCATGTGGACCGATGCCCCTGCTTGCGGAGCCTTGCCTTGCGGTAGGCTCTTTTTTGAAAGGATACGGAATGAAAAAAATTCAGGCTATGATTTATGAAAACGGAATGCTGCGTGCAGGCGAGTGGAATCTTCCTGCTGGGGCTTCCTATTCCCTTTTTCAGGATAAAAGAATTGCTGTTTTTCCCGGCTTTTGCGATGTTCATGTTCATCTGCGAGAGCCGGGTTTTTCTTATAAAGAAACAATTACCAGCGGGACTCGGGCGGCAGCAAGAGGCGGCTATACCGATGTTTGCGCCATGCCCAATCTGAACCCCGTTCCCGATTCTGCGGCCCATCTGGAGCAGCAGCTGGCGCTGATCCGCGCGGGCGCGCGGATCGGAGTCCATCCCTATGGCTCCATTACCGTAAATGAAGCGGGGGAGGAGCCGGCAGCGCTGGCGGCGATGGCGCCGAATGTGATCGCCTTTTCGGATGATGGGCGCGGCGTTCAGCAGGAATCGCTGATGCGGCAGGCGATGGAGCAGGCCAAAGCGCTGGGCAAAATGATTGTTGCCCATTGCGAGCAAAATGATCTTTTGCAGGGCGGCTATATCCATGCGGGCGAATACGCCAAAGCGCACGGCCATAAAGGGATCTGCTCCGAAAGCGAATGGAAGCCGATTGAGCGAGATTTAAAATTGGCGGAGGAAACGGGCTGCCCCTATCATGTTTGCCATATTTCTACCAAAGAAAGCGTTGCGCTGATTCGGGCGGCCAAGGCGCGGGGAATTGATGTTACCTGCGAAACCGGCCCCCATTATCTGCTGCTGGATGATAGCGATCTGAAAGAAGAGGGGCGCTTTAAAATGAATCCTCCCCTCCGGAGTAAGGAGGATCGGCTGGCGCTGATTGAGGGCCTGCTGGATGGAACGATCGATATGATTGCTACCGACCATGCCCCCCATTCCGCCGAGGAAAAGAGCAAGGGGCTCAGCGGCAGCGCCATGGGCGTTGTTGGGCTGGAAACGGCGTTCCCCGTTCTTTATACCGGCTTGGTAAAAAAAGGAATTCTTTCCTTGGAGCGGCTGATTGCGCTGCTTTCCGATCAGCCTCGCGCAAGATTTGGCTTGCCCTTGAATGGCTTTAGCGTATGGGATCTGGATGCGGAATATGCGGTAGATCCTGCGGAATTCTTATCCAAGGGGAAGGCAACTCCTTTTGAGGGAATGAAGGTAAACGGCAGATGCTTGCTGACCGTTTGCGGTGATGAAATTGTATATCATTATTTCGATTAAGTATAGAGAGGATGTTTTGAGATGGCAAAGAGAACCGATTTAAAGAAAATTTTGATCATTGGCTCCGGCCCGATTGTTATCGGCCAAGCGGCAGAATTCGATTATGCCGGAACGCAAGCCTGCCTTGCGCTGAAGGAGGAAGGCTATGAGGTTGTTTTATGCAATTCCAACCCCGCAACCATCATGACCGATACCACCATTGCCGATAAGGTTTATATGGAACCGCTTACTTTGGAATATATCGCAAAGATCCTGCGCTATGAGCGCCCTGATGCCATTGTTCCCGGCATCGGCGGTCAGACCGGCCTGAATCTGGCAATGCAGCTGGAAAAGAAGGGCATCCTCAAGGAATGCGAGGTTGAGCTTTTGGGTACCAGCAGCGAAAGCATCAAGCGCGCTGAGGACCGCGAGCTTTTCAAGGAGCTTTGCATCGAGATCGGCGAGCCGACCATCCCCTCTGAAATCACCTATAATGTTGAGGAAGCGAAGGAAGCGGCTGCCCGCATCGGCTATCCTGTTGTTTTGCGCCCTGCCTTTACCCTCGGCGGTACCGGCGGTGGATTTGCCTATAACGAAGAAGAACTGGTGGAGCTGGGGCTGAATGCCTTTAAGCTTTCGCCGGTTCATCAGGTGTTGATCGAAAAGAGCGTAAAGGGCTATAAAGAGATCGAATTTGAGGTTATGCGCGATTCCAATGACCATGCCATTACCATCTGCGGCATGGAGAATATCGATCCTGTTGGCGTCCATACCGGCGATTCTCTGGTGGTTGCCCCCATCATGACCCTCAATGACCATGATCTGAAAATGCTCAACGACAGCGCAATCAAGATCATCCGCGCCCTCAAGATTGAAGGCGGCTGCAATGTTCAATTTGCTCTCAATCCCCATACCAGCGAATATTATCTGATTGAAGTAAACCCCCGCGTTTCCCGCTCCTCTGCGCTGGCCTCCAAGGCTTCGGGCTATCCCATCGCGCGGGTAACCGCCAAGATTGCGGTAGGCATGGCGCTGGAGGATATTACCATTGCCAATACCACCGCTGCCTTTGAGCCGCGGCTGGATTATGTTGTTGCCAAGCTGCCGCGCTTCCCCTTTGATAAATTTCCTACCGCCCCCAATACCTTGGGTACCCAGATGAAGGCCACCGGCGAGGTTATGGGCATCGGCTCCAATCTGGAGGAATGCCTGCTCAAATCGGTACGGTCGCTGGAGATCGGCGCCTGCCATTTCCATCTGCCCAAATTCGATGGGATGACCGAGCAGGAGCTTTATGATTATATCGGCGAATTTAAAGATGATAATATCTTTGCGGTAACCGAGCTGATGCGCCGCGGCGTTTCGGTGGCAAAGCTGCATGAGCTTACCAAGATTACTCCCTATTTTCTGGAGGCCTTTGAGCGCATTGTTGCCATGGAGAAAAAGTTGGCAGCGCAAAAGGGTGATCTCGCGCTGCTCAAGGAAGCCAAGAAGATGGGCTTTGGCGATCGCTTCATCTCCCGCCTTTGGGGAATGACCGAATTGGAGATTTATCGGCTGCGCCGCGAAAACGGAATTTTGCCGGTTTATAAGATGGTGGATACCTGCCATACCAATGCCTATATCCCTTATTTCTATAGCTCTTATCAGGGCGAAAATAAATCGGTTTTGACCGACCGAAAAAAGATCGTTGTTTTGGGCGCAGGCCCCATCCGCATCGGGCAGGGCGTGGAATTCGATTATTCCACCGTTCATGCGGTTACTACCATTAAAAATGCAGGCTATGAAGCCATTATTATCAATAATAACCCCGAGACGGTATCGACCGATTATACCTGCTCCGATAAGCTTTATTTCGAGCCGCTGACCCCCGAGGATGTTATGAACATCATCGATTTTGAAAAGCCCATCGGCGTTATCGCCTCGCTGGGCGGCCAGACCGCTATTAATCTGGCGGAGCCGCTGATGGAGCGCGGGGTTGAAATTATTGGTACCGATTGCGCCGCCATTGAGCGGGCGGAAAACCGCGATAGCTTCGAGAAGATTTTGCGTAGCCTTGAAATTCCTCAGCCCGAAGGCCGCGCCGTTACCAAGATTGAGGACGGCGTTGCCGCCGCGGCCAAGATCGGCTATCCTGTTTTGGTGCGTCCCTCCTTTGTTTTGGGCGGCCGCGCCATGCAGATTGTTGCCGATGAGGCGCAGCTGCGTCATTACCTGAAAACCGCGGTTGAGATCGATGAGGATAAGCCGGTGCTGGTAGATAAATATATCTCCGGCAAAGAGGTGGAGATCGATGCCATCTGCGATGGGCGGGATGTATTTGTTCCCGGTATTATGGAGCTGGTTGAGCGTACCGGCATCCATAGCGGCGATTCCATCAGCGTTTATCCCACCTTCAGTATCTCCGATAAGGTAAAGGGCATTATTTTGCAATATGCCAAAAAGCTGGGCCTCGGCATCGGGATCATCGGTCTTTTCAATATCCAATTCATTGTGGATCAGAATGAGAATGTTTATATCATCGAGGTAAATCCCCGTTCCTCCCGTACCGTACCTTTCCTCTCTAAAGCGACCGGCTACAGCCTTGCGGATATCGCTACCGAGGTTATTTTGGGTAAATCCCTTAAGGAGCAGGGAATCTTTGATCTTTATCCCAATGAGAAGGAGCGCTTCTATGTAAAGGTTCCTGTTTTCTCCTTCAGCAAGATCCGCGGTCTGGATGCTTATCTCTCGCCCGAAATGAAATCCACCGGCGAGGCGATCGGCTATGATGATAAATTCAATCGCGCTCTTTATAAGGGCTTGCAGGCATCGGGCATGAAGCTGCAAAACTACGGTACGGTTTTTGCCACCATCGCCAATGATGATAAGGAAGAAGCCCTGCCGCTGATCCGCCGCTTCTATAACCTCGGCTTTAATATTCAGGCAACGGTCGGCACCGCTGAATTTTTGAAGAAAAACGGGATCAGAACTCATATTTTGCATAAGATCGGCGAGGGCAGCGATGAAATCCCCGAGGCCATTCGTCAGGGTCATATCGCTTATGTGATCAATACAAGAGATATCAATTCTCAAGGGCCGGTAACCGATGGTCATGAAATTCGGCGTGCGGCTACCGAGAATAATATTACCCTCTTTACTTCCTTGGATACCGTTAGAGTATTGCTGGATGTTTTGGAGGAAACGACCCTCTGCATTTCTACCATTGACTCTTGAGGTAATCAACGATGAAACAAGGAATTTATACCATCAGCGATCAGCAGAATATTGCCAAGGATGTTTGGCGGATGGTGCTGACCGGCGATACCGAGGCGATTACCGCTCCGGGCCAATTTGTAAATATTTTGCTGGAAGGCAAATATCTGCGCCGCCCCATATCGATCTGCGATTGGGATGAAAACAGCCTTACCTTGATTTATAAGGTTGTTGGCGCAGGCACCGCGCAGATGGCAGCGCTGCCCTGCGGCGAGGAATTGGATCTTTTGATCGGGCTGGGCAATGGCTACGATCTTGAAAAATGCGGCGATCGCCCCCTGCTGATCGGCGGCGGCGTTGGTGTTCCGCCTCTTTACGGCCTTTGCAAGGCGCTGATCGCCCGCGGGAAAAAGCCGCAGGTTGTTTTGGGCTTTAATACCGCCGAGGAGGTTTTCCTGAAGGAGGAATTTGAGGCGCTGGGCGCTGCGGTAACGGTTGCTACCGTTGACGGCAGCTGCGGAATCAAGGGATTTGTTACCGATGCGATGGCAGGGCTGGATTATGATTATTTCTATACCTGCGGTCCCGAACCGATGTTTCGTGCCATCGAAAAGACCGTTGCGGTCTCGGGCCAATTCAGCTTCGAGGAGCGAATGGGCTGCGGCTTTGGCGCCTGCATGGGCTGCAGCTGCAAAACCAAATACGGCAATAAGCGCATTTGCAAGGAAGGGCCTGTATTGGTAAGGGAGGAGATCATATGGTAACAACAAAAGTGAATCTTTGCGGGGTTGAAATGAAAAACCCCATCGTTCCCGCCAGCGGTACCTTCGGCTTCGGATATGAATTTGCCGAGCTTTATGATATTAATGTTTTGGGCTCTCTTTCTTTTAAAGGAACCACCCTTCAGCCCCGCTTTGGCAATCCTACCCCGCGGATTGCGGAATGCAGCGAGGGGATGCTCAATGCGGTAGGGCTTCAAAATCCCGGCGCCGAAAAGGTGCTGGCGGAGGAACTGCCGAAATTAAAGGCCTGCTTTGCGGGCCCGATTATGGCGAATGTAAGCGGCTTTTCGCTGGATGATTATCGGGAAACGGTAAAGCTTCTGGATGCGGAAAATCAGATCGCTTGGTTTGAAATCAATGTTTCCTGCCCCAATGTGCATGGCGGCGGAATGAGCTTTGGTACCGATCCTGCTGCCGCCGCTTCGGTAACGGCGGAGGTTAGAAAGGTAACCGATAAACCGATTATTATGAAGTTGACCCCCAATGTTACCGACATTACCGCCATCGCCAAGGCCTGCGAAAGCGCGGGTGCCGATGGCATCAGCTTGATCAATACCCTTTTGGGGATGCGGATTGATCTGAAAAAGAAAAAGCCTATCCTTGCTAATAAGATGGGCGGCTTTTCGGGGCCGGCGATTATGCCGGTGGCCCTGCGGATGATCTATCAGGTGTATGAGGCGGTAAAAATTCCTATTGTTGGAATGGGCGGCGTTTCTTCCGCGGAGGATGTGATCGAAATGATGCTGGCAGGCGCAACCGCTGTTGAGGTGGGAGCGGCCAATCTGCGGGATCCCTTCGCCTGCAAAAAGATCATTGAGGATCTGCCGCGGGCAATGGAAAAATACGGAATTCATAATTTGCAAGATATTATAGGAGGAGCGCATTAATGGGTAAGGATGTTATTATTGCCTGCGATTTTGCCGGCAAGGAAGCAACACTCAATTTTTTGGATTTATTTAAAAACGAAGAGCGAAAGCCCTTCCTTAAAATCGGTATGGAGCTTTTCTATGCGGAAGGTCCCGAAATTGTAAGAGAATTGAAGGCGCGCGGCCATAAGATCTTTTTGGATCTGAAGCTGCATGATATCCCCAATACCGTAAAAAAAGCCATGGCAGTGCTTTCTCGCCTGGATGTTGATATGACCAATTTGCATGCGGCGGGTACCATCTCGATGATGGAGGCCGCTCTGGAGGGGCTTACCCGCCCCGATGGCAGCCGCCCCCTGCTGATCGCAGTCACCCAGCTGACCTCCACCGATCAGGAGCGGATGGAGCGGGATCTTTTGATCCGCGAGCCCATTGATCAAGTAGTAATGCATTATGCCGCCAATGCCGAAAAGGCAGGGCTGGATGGTGTTGTTTGCTCCCCGCTGGAGGCAGGCAAGGTTCATGATACCTGCGGCAAGAAATTTCTTACCGTCACCCCCGGCGTTCGCTTTGCCGATGGGGATATCGGCGATCAAAAGCGCGTAATGACCCCCGCCGAGGCGAAAAAGATCGGCTCTGATTATATCGTGGTCGGTCGCCCGATTACTGCGGCGGAGGATCCTGTTGCGGCTTATCGCCGTTGCGTTTCTGAGTTCTGCGATTAAGGGTGTCTTTTCGGCCCTTTTCGCCCAATCCTCGCTCGCGGGGCAAATAGCCCGGCGTCGTTCGGATTGAGCAAAAATCATCCGAAAATCCATCCCTTAATAATGAGGGTATCGGTTCGGCCCTTTTCGCCCAATCCTCGCTTGCAGGGCAAACAGCCCGGCGTCGTTCGGATTGAGCAAAAATCATCCAAAAATCTATTCCGTTGATTTTGGGGAACATAAATCAGGAGGTATTATAATGGAAGGCTACAAAAGAGAGTTCATTCAGTTTTTAGAGGGCGCCGGTGTTTTGAAATTCGGCGATTTTACTGCCAAGAGCGGCCGTAAGATTCCCTATTTCGTAAATGCAGGCGAGATTAAAACCGGCGAGCAGATCTGCAAGCTGGGCGAATTTTATGCGAAGGCTTATTTTGAGAAGCTGGGCAAAAAGCCGGCGGTTCTTTACGGCCCTGCTTATAAAGGAATTCCCATCGCGGTGGCTGCTTCGGTTGCGCTGGCGCGGGAGGGGCTGGATGTTCCCTTCTTCTTCAACCGCAAAGAAGCCAAAGATCATGGCGAGGGCGGAATCTTTGTTGGCTATCTGCCCAAGGCGGGGGAAGAGATCGTAATTGTTGAGGATGTTATTACCGCCGGTACCGCCATCCGCGAGAGTATGGCTAATCTTTCCACCATCGAAGGCGCGAAGGTTGCCGCCACCTTTGTTATGGTAGACCGCAAGGAAAAGGGTCAGGGCGAAAAAGGCGCTATGGCGGAGATCGAGGAAGAATTCGGCTTCCCTGTTTATTCGGTGGTTGATGTTTACGACATTATTGAATATCTGGAAGAAGATTCTAAGAATGCGGAGAATGTTGCTCGCATTAAAAATTATCTTATGGTAAATGGAGCAAAATGATGAGAAGTATTATTGATATTTTAGATTTAACCAACGAAGAGATCGCAGCGCTGATCTCTACCGCAGAGGATATTATTGCGAACCCTGAAAAGTATCGCGACAGCTGCCGCTATAAAAAGCTGGCCACCCTCTTTTTTGAGCCCTCTACTCGTACACGCTTGAGCTTTGAGGCGGCGATGTATGAATTGGGCGGGCAGGTGCTTTCTGTATCCAGCGCGGCCAGCTCCTCCGCCTCCAAGGGCGAGAGTGTTGCCGATACCGCCAAAACCGTAAGCTGCTATGCCGATATTATTGCCATGCGCCATCCCAAGGAGGGCGCTCCGATGGTGGCGGCAATGAATGCCTCGGTGCCTGTTATCAATGCGGGCGATGGCGGCCATAATCATCCTACCCAGACCCTCGCCGATCTGCTGACCATCTGGCGCGAGAAGGGCAAACTCTCCGGCCTGACCATCGGCTTTTGCGGGGATTTGAAATTCGGGCGTACCGTTCATTCCCTGATCAATGCGCTGACGCGATATACCGGAAATCGCATTGTTTTGATCAGCCCCGATGAGCTGAAATTGCCCAGCTACATTAAGGATCAATTGAAGCAAAAGGGCATCGAATATGTTCAGACAACGGATCTGGAAGCTGCTATGCCGGAGCTGGATATTCTTTATATGACCCGTGTTCAGCAGGAGCGCTTCTTCAATGAAGAGGATTACCTGCGCTTGAAGGATAGCTATATCCTGACGCCCGAAAAAATGAAAAAGGCCAAGAGTGATATGTCTGTTTTGCATCCGCTGCCGCGGGTAAACGAAATCAGCGTTGGGCTGGATGAAGATCCCCGCGCTTGCTATTTCCGCCAGGTGCTCAACGGTAAATATATGAGAATGGCGCTGATCTTAAAACTCTTGGAGGTGCAAGTATGAAAATCGATTCCATTAAAAACGGCATTGTAATCGACCATATTACCGCGGGCCGCGGAATGGAGCTCTATCGGCTGCTCAAATTGGATCGGCTGGATTGCTCGGTTGCCATTATTCAGAATGTCAACAGCAATAAGATGGGTAAAAAGGATATCATCAAAATTGATGCCGCAATTGATCTTGATATGAAGATCCTCGGCTATGTTGATCCTGATGTTACCATCGATATTATCCGCGATGGTATTTTGGCGGAAAAGCGCTCCATTGCGCTGCCGGAGCAGCTGCGGGATGTTATTTTCTGCAAAAACCCCCGTTGTATTACCTCTACCGAGCAGGAGCTGCCCCATATTTTTAATCTTACCGATCGCGAAAAGCGGGTTTATCGCTGTATGTATTGCGAAACCAAAGCAAAATAAAAAAGCAAAAGGATGTGCAGGCTTTGCAGCCTGCACATCCTTTTTTCTTATTTCTTATATTGTTTGCGATATTGGGAGGGGGAGAGCCCCTTTTGGCGGCTGAAGGCTTTGGTAAAATAGCCTGCATCATTAAAGCCGCAGGCAAAGGCAATATCGGTAATTCGCTCTTCCGAGAGCAGCAGCCGCTCGCCTGCCTGCTCGATGCGGTAATAATTGAGATAGGCGATGGGGGTTTTGCCTGTCATTGCCGAAAAAGCGCGGCAGAAATAATGGGAAACCATCCCCGCCTCTTTGGCCAGCATTTCCAAGGTGATCGGCTCGGCATAATGATCCCGAATCAGCCGTAATACTTTTTTGAATTGCTTAGCCTTCCGCGGCGGATGAGGGATATCGGTATTGCTTGCGATCATATGGCCCATCAGCTGCCAAAGAAAACCCAAAACGTTCCATTCATAGCCCGCCTGCTTTTTTTCATCGCTTTCAAAAATGGCGGTGATCAGCCCGGCACCGATGCTGTCCTTTTTAAAGATTGCGGTGCAGCTGCGGGGATCAGAGGAAAAAACAGCAGCTCCGCTGGCGAAGATAGCGGTATTATTCATCAGCGCATAAAGATCAAAAACAACGCAATCATAGCAGCAGCCCTGCGGCGCGCCGCCATGGATCGCTTCCTCGCCGATAAAGGCGCAATCGCCCGCCTGCAGCGTTGAGGGTGAGCCGTCAATATTCAGCAAAAAGCTCCCTTCGCGTACATAGATCAGCTCATTTTCAAAATGCCAATGAAAGGGCATCTGATAATGGGGTGTACGGTCATCGATCCAATGATAAAAATCCATCGGATAGGAGGAGGTCCCGCGCTTTTTTTCTTCATAAAGTCCGGTTTCGTTCATCTTTTAAAAGCCTTTCTTTATATTTTCCAAAAATAGGGCAATATATCGTTGAAAAATAATCAAAAAAGATAATTTTATCTTATTTTTTATTATACGAGCCTTTTGGCTGCTTGTCAATTGAATTTTTTGAGAGCGGCAGGAAAGAGGAAAACTTTGCATCATATGTAGAAAAACTCTAAAAAATATGCGCAAAAAGTGCAAATTTATGCGCAAAAAAGATAAAGACAACAGATTTTGATTTTATTATAATAGAATTGCAGTATTATCTGTTTTTCGAAATTTTTTACCATAGGAGGTAAAGAGAATGAAAACAAAGAAAGTCAACCGTATCATAGCGCTGCTAATGGCAGTTGTTATGCTGGTGGGCAGCTTTCCGCTGATGCTTTCGGCATCGGCTGAGGAGGTTACCGGCATAACTGTTGATCAGCCGTCTTTGCAGCTCAACTATGATGAGCCCGGTCTGGGCTGGGAGCAGCAAGGTCTTGCTCTCGGCAACGGCTATCTGGGCGCAACCGTCTATGGCGAGGTGGGCAATGAGCAGATCCTGCTCAATGAACATACGCTTTGGGATGGAGGCCCCGGTGCAAAGGCCGACTACGCCGGCGGAAATGTTGCTTCAAAAGCGGAAGCAAACTGGGAAGCCCTTGAGGAAGCTCGGGAGCTTCTGCAGGAAGAAATGAATGATTTTACGAAAAATCATTCATCTTATATCGATCCCGCGACCGGAGAGGTAAAGGCGGAGGATTATCCCAGCTATCTTTACCCTTCCAATACAACGGAATTTAATGCGACCGAATTCGGCCAAAAGATAAACAGCCTGAAGGGCAATCTGAGCTCCTTCGGAACATTCCAAGAGCTGGGTGTTCTGAATATTGTAGATAATGAGGGCACCGCCATGATCTCTGCGGAGATTGAGGGTGGTTCCGGCTGTGCGCATTCCGCTGCCATTCTCTTTGACGGCGGGGTCAGCAACACCACTACCAGCTGGTTCTCCGAGGGTGTTGGCGGTAAGTGGCAGCAGGGCACCGATAAGTATCCTATTTATCTGGTGATGCAGTATTCCTCCCCCTTTGAAATCGATAGTTACACCATTACTAACGGTTATAATGCAAAGAAATTTGGCCGCAGCCTTACCAAGTGGACCTTGGAAGGCTCTTCCGATGGCGATACCTGGATTCCGTTGGATAGCCGGAGCGATGTTGCTTGGAGCGGCGAAGCGGTATCCGGAGCCATCACCAGCCAAACCTTTAATCTGGCAAATCCGGCGAACTATGCATATTATCGTTTGACGATGCTGGAAAACGAAGGAAGCGACCCCACAAATGATTCCTATGCCTGGGGCGTTGAAATTGGTGAATTCGCTCTGAACGCAGCCGCCGGCGCACCGGTTATGGTTGCAGCGAATACCAATGCCAAGGGGACCCAATCCCTGGATCGCTTGTTTGATGGCATTACCAATTCCGGCAGCAACAGCTGGTTCAGCCTGGAAGGCAAGACTCCTTGGGCGGCGAATGAATCGTTGCCTGAATGGATCGTAATGCAGTATAATCGCCCCTTTAGCATTGAAAGCTACACGATTGTTAACGGCTACAATGCAAAATGGCGCGGCAGAAGCCCGCTGGCATGGGAGTTCTATGGCTCCGATACCGGCGCAGATGGCTCCTGGGTACTGCTGGATGAGCAGGAAAATGTGGCTTGGGGCGGTAATGCCTCCAGCGGCTCCTACGATACCAAGACCTTTACGCTGGATAAGGTCGCTACCTATACTCATTATAAATTAAATATTACCGATAATGAGGATATCGATCCTTATAATGGCGAAGCGGCCGGCGGTACCGAGATCAATGAGTTGATCCTCAACGCGGTAGCCGCTGAAGATGATAGCAATAAACTGATCTCCATTAACACCAATGCTACCTATGATGGCGGCAATACATTGGATGCGCTTTCCGATGGCGCAGCAGGCTCTGCTTCTTATACCTTCTTCTGCAAAACAAAGCCCACCGAGAGCGCTCCGTTGGATTTTATTTATCAGTATAAGAAGGCGAAGACGGTGGATGCCTATTCCATCTGGAACGGTGCGGATACATTAGGCTCCTTGAACAGATTCCCGACAGCTTGGACCCTCTACGGTTCGAATGACGGCACATCATGGACTCCTCTGGATAGCGAAGCAGGGGTGGAATGGAGCAGAGTGGCAGAGGCTCGGACTTATTATATTGATAATCCGGATGCCTATAGCCATTATAAATTGAGCATTACCGGTTATGCCGGCGGTGCCGGTACTTCCATCGGTGAGTTCGTTCTCCATGAGAAGAACGCAGTTACCATTACTGATATCACCACCGATGCTCCCACCACCGTAGACGATGTTGCGATGCTCTTCGACCGCAAGGTCAGCGGCGAAGGAACGGATAGTTGGTTCAGCAATGATGGTGCCACCGGCGACAGCACGCAGTATGTAGCTTTGGAATACAGCGCTGCCAAGACCATCGCCTCCTATAATATTGTCAGCGGCAGAGACGGTCTGCGTACCGGCCGCCTGCCCACCGCCTGGACCTTTGAGGGCTCCAACAACGGCGAGGATTGGACAGTAATTGATACCAAGAGCAATGTCACCTGGACGACCGGTAAAACTGTTGGGGCCGGAACCATTGTCAATAACGGCTATGCGCTGGCATCGCCCGTAACCTTCAAGCACTATCGCTTTAATTTCACCGCGTCCATCGGTGTTTGGGCCAGCGGAACCAATACTTCTACCGGCTATGAATTCAGCGAGATCATGCTGGGCGAAGCGGATGCGGATCGGCCCATCGTTTCCTCTGAGACCATCGTTGGTGTGGTTACCAGCACCAATCGGATCGAGCAGATCTTTGATGGAAATAATGCCAGCCAGGCCTTTATGGGCGGCGAAGCTCCGAAATATGCCGCTACCGGCGCTACCGCGATGAGCAACGGACTTTTGGTTCTGCCTACCTGGGTGCAGGTAATGATGCCTCAAACTACCGAGATCAGCTCTTATGCTCTCGTTACCGGCAGTAATGATGTTCAGCATAATCGGCAGATCACCAAATGGAAACTGTTGGGCTCCAATGACGGTGCCAATTGGACCGAACTGGATGCTCAGACCAAAAACGATCATGCCAATTCCACCGAATATGGGTTTGCTTTGAGAGAAAAGGCAAGCTACCTGTATTATCGTCTTCTGATTCAAGAAACCGCCGGCGGTTCTCCCCAGCTGGCAGAACTCAAGTTCTATAATTCCAAGGGTGAGCAGCTTCTGATCGACGGTACCGTCATTGAAAATACCGTTAGCGATTATCATCGCACCCTGGATCTGGATAACGCTGTTGCATCCGCCGAGTATAAGCTGGGCGATGCAGAGATCCGCCAGGAATTCTTTACCTCCAACCCCGGTAACTTTATGGCGATCCGCTATACGACCACCAAGCCCGGCACCATCAATCGCCGGATTGGTTTCACCAGCGCGCAGCCGAAGGCAGAAATGTCTGCTTCTGTTACCGAAGAGGGTAATTTCCTTACCATTACCGGTGTTCCTCAGGATGCCAAGACCAATCTGGAGCATCTGAAGTTTGCCGGTGAGGTGCAGGTTTATACCGATGGTAATGTCTTCACAGACGGCAAGCAGCTCTATGTGGATGGCGCGACTACCATCACGATGTATTATTCTGCGGATACCAACTATCAACAGTGCAAGGATGATACCTATGATTATTTCACCGATGAAGATCCCCTTGCTCTGGTAAAAGCGCGGTTGGCTGACTTGGATCCGGCAGATTATGAGGATCTGAAAGAGGCGCATATCGCCGATTATCAAAAGCTCTTCTATAGCATGAAGCTGGATCTCGGCGTAGAACCCGCTGCTAAGAATACCGATGATCTGCTCAAGCAGTATAATAAGACCAATACCGCAGAAGAAGATCTCTATCTGGAAAGCTTGTATTTCCAATTTGCCCGTTATCTTCTGATTGCATCTTCCCGCGAGGGAACCCTGCCTGCAAACCTGCAGGGAATCTGGGCCGCCGGCCTGACCACTAACTGGAACGGCGACTATCATACCAATATTAACGTTCAGATGAACTATTGGTTGGCAGAAAACACCAATCTGGAAGAATGCCATCAGCCGTTGATTGATTATATCAATGCGCAGGTGCCCCGCGGAAAAGAAACCGCCTCTATTTATCATTATCGCTATAATGATCAGGGGCAGAAGGAAGGCGCCCGCGGCTGGACTTCCTATCATAAGAATAATATCTGGGGCCATACCGGTCCTGCCAATTCCTCGGCCTATTACTTCCCGGTAGCCACTGCATGGCTCTGCCAGCATATCTGGGAGCAATATGAATATGGTCAGGATGTTGCCTTGCTGGAAGAGAACTTTGAAACGCTGATCGAAGCAGCGATTTTCTGGGTAGATAATCTGGTAATGGATACCCGCGATGGAACCATGGTTTCCAGCCCCTCCTATTCTCCGGAGCATGGTGCATATTCTGTTGGTTGTGTGCAGGATACCATGATCGTAAAAGAGCTCTTTGTTAATACCTTGGCGGCTGCCGAAGTATTAAACATTACCGATGAGAAGCATCTGGGATGGCTGGAAGAGATCGAAACGATGCTGGGCAAGCTGGCTCCTTACGATATCGGTAAGGCCGGCCAGCTGCAGGAGTGGAAAGATGAAGTTATGATCGATATCACCGGTCATAATAACTTCACTCATATCAACCACCTCTATGCCCTCTATCCCGGCAACGAGCTGCGTACCGGTGTCAGCGAAGAGATGGATGCTTTGGTTGAAGCTGCGAAGGTTGCTTTGAGCACCCGCAAAACCTATAGCACCTCCGGTTGGGCGCAGGCCTGGAGAGTTTGCCTCTGGGCGCGGTTGCATGACGGCGATAAAGCCTATGCCAACCTGGCCTATCTCTTCAATAACATGACTTATATCAATATGTTTGACCGCTGGACCGGCGGTAGCGTGGATCTGTTCCAGATCGATGGTAATATGGGTACAACCGCCGGCTTGGCAGAAATGCTGATGCAGAGCGAATCTGATTCGGTTGAGATTACCCCTGCTCTGCCTTCTGTTTGGGCCTCCGAAGGCTCCTTCAGCGGTATGCGCGCCCGCGGTAATATTGAAGTGGATGCCGCTTGGAAAGATGGCGCCCCCTCCGCCGCTGTTTTGCGGGTAGGTACCGCCAATGACGCGCTGAAGGTAGAGGCTGCGAATATTGCCTATTCTACCATTGTGGATTCCAATGGCAGAGTTGTAACTGCCAATACTTTGGATGATAATACCGTTACTTTTGCCGCCGAAGCCGGCGAGACCTATACCATCAACTTCGATCTCGATGGTAAGGCACTTCTGGCCACCGCGCTGAAGTATTTCAACGGAAAAGATACCTCCTATTTCCAAAACTCCGCTGCTCTTGATGCCGCCATTGCTCGCGCCAACGAGCTTTTGGATGCAGAAGGTGCGCTGGATGAGCAGGAAGTTGCGGAGCTGGTTTCGGTACTGAGCAACCCCACCTATAAGGATGCTCCGAATCTGCCGAATGCTACTTTGGCGGAAACCTATCCCGATGCTCCGGGCTATACTGTTCCCGATAAAGCAACGCTGAACTTTGTTGCAAATCAGATCAATCGCAAATATTTCACAGCGAAGAAAGTCCTTTATATTACCAATGATATTGCCCTGACCGCAGGCGAGGATATCGCAGCCGGAGCATTGGGCGTTCATGCCTCCATCGATGGCGGCGGCCATACCATTTCCGGTGTTTCGCTGTCTGTTTCTTCCGATAACGGCGGCTGGATGGCGCCTCTTTATGAAGGTTCCTTTATCCGTAATCTGACCATCGATGGATGGAAGGCCACCTATCAGGGCAGCGCCTTAAGAGATGTGGGCATGCTGATCGGCAAATCGGTCGGCAATGAGCTGCTCCTTTCCGATCTTACCGTTAAGAATGTTACCGCAACGGTGGAAGAGGGCTCCGGAGTGCGCTCCATGGCTCTTCTGGCAGGCGGTGTTGCCCCCACTAATGCGGATGCAACTCTTACCATCCGTAATGTGGTAATGGAAGGCAATACGATGACCTTGTCCAACGCAGACGATGGAGTCGGCATGCTGGTTGGGCGTGCTATCGGTTCTGTAACAAAAGGCTCTAAGTCCTATACCCAGCAGGTAGTGCTGGAGAATATCTATCTCAATGGCAATACCATCAACGGCAGCTCTACCTCTGAATATCACGAGGGCGTTGGCATCTTGCTGGGCCGAATGAACATTACAGAGAAAGAGAAGGATGTTGTTATTCGCAATGCGGTTGTATTGAATACGACCGTAGGTGCCGAAATCGACCGCATCAGCGTTTTGATGGGTGCGGGCGGTCTGACCAATGTAACGGTGGCGGTAGAGAATGTTATTGCCGCCAATAACGGCAGCGCCAAGGGCCTGATCTTTGGTCGAAATAATGATGAGATGCCCGATCTGACCAATGTTTATGCGGATACCGATTATCTTGGCTGGTCCCATTCCAATGCAACAACTTTGGGTACCCATACGGCTAATGCGGATAAAGCGGCCTCTGCGGCGCTCATCGCCGGTGGCGGTGCTGCCTATGCGCTCAATGCCGCAACCGGTACGGATGCTTATAAATGGGTGCTGAAGAACGGTGTGATCGCGATTCAGGAAACCGGCGAAAAGCTGCCGGTGAAGGTGATCTTTGATCCTGCGCGCGGTGCCAATATCGTGCTTTATACCGATGTTACCGGCAAACTGGCCGGCGATACCGCAGCGGTTTATGCCACCACCTGGCGGCTGAACGGCGAAGGAGAGGCTGTTGCGATCACCGATGCCAGCATCTTTACCGCCGATGCCTTCTATCAGGAGCCCGGCGCTGAGTTGGATACTGCTCCTCTGGAAGAAATCTATGATTATTTCGCAGGCAAGAACTACACCTATTTTGCCGATACCGAGCTGGCCGATAAGATGGCGCTGGCCGATGCGATTTTGGAGCGTGAGGTAGAGGTTACCGCCGATAAGATTACTGATGCTACCGCCGCGCTGAACGCAGCGAAGGCGCTGGGCTATGCATCTTATCCCAATCTGCCCAAGGCTTCGGAGCAGGAAGCTTATGCCGATGCTCCCGGTTATCTGGTAAGCGGTCTGGCAGATTTGAAGGCAGTTTCTGCCAATGCAAGCAAGTTTGTAAAGGGCAAGACCCTCTATATTACCGCCAATATCGATGCAACCGGGGAATCTGTTTCTTGGGCAGGCGTTCAGGCCAATATCGATGGTAAAGGTCATACCCTCAGCGGCATTACGGTTGCCAATAATTGGCTTGGTATGTATTATCGCGGCGATTTCATTCGCGATCTGCGATTTGAAAAGTGCATTGCCACTACCGGTAGCCAGCTTCGTCCGTTCCTTTTCGCTTACGCGGATAACGCCGAAGGGATGACGATCGAGAATGTGACGATGGATCAGTGCTCGGTTCAGGTTCCTGCTGCTACCGCGACGCTTTATCAGCGTAGCCTGATGATCGGGGCAAATAACGGCGTTTTGACGCTGAAAAATATTACCATTACCAATTCTACCGTTACAGCTCTTACCACGAACGATTCCGTTGCGCTGGTGATTGCGCAGAATCTGCCCGAAAAGACTCTGGTAATGGATGGAATTTATCTCTATGATAATACCCTCGCGAATGTTGGCAAGCGCAATGTCGGTTATGTTATCGGTCAGGCGCAGGGTACCGTCAATATAACCAATGTTGTGTTGGGCGGAAACAAAATGACCGGCGGCACCGGAGCAGCCTTTGAGCAAGGTGGCCTGGTCTATGGTCTGGAATACAGCGATGCCGCTGTAACCAATGTGGTTGCTTATGATAATATCAGCAACGGCGGAATCTCCGGCCAAGCGATAAGCAACGGCAGTTCTATGCTGATTGCTGCGGATGTAAATGTTGCTACCGGCGATGATCTCTTTGCAGCCAATGCAGCAATCGCTGCTTTGGAGGATAATGCTCTGAAGCTTTGGGCGCTGAAGAACGGCGAAATTGTTGCCGCCGATGCGAAGAATGCAAAGCCTGTTAAGGTTACCTTCGGTGAGGATGCGCTCTATACCGATTATGCAGGCAAGCTGATCGGAACCATTCCTGCGGGCAATTGGTATTTAAATGATACCTATGTTGCCGATCCTGCTTCCAAGGTTTATACAGAGGCTACTGCTTATGTGGCGAAAGAGGCTAATAAGCAGGCATTGCAGCAAGCAATCGATAATGCGGAAGACCTGATGCAAAACGGTGAACTGACCGCCGCTCAGACAACTGCGCTGGAAGCCCTTCTGGGAACCGGCAATGCGCTCCTTGAGGATGTATCTGCCCTTCAGGCAGAAGTGGATGCTGCAGCGCAGGCATTGAATGATTGGATGTTTGGCGAGGCGGATTATACCGCTGTTAATGCCGCGATCCAACAGGCGGAATCCCTTACCGCCGGCAATTATCTTGATTTCTCCGCAGTTACCGCCGCGCTGGAAGCGGTTGTTACCGGCAAGACGGTTCTGGATCAGGCGGAAGTCAATAAGATGGCCAAGGATATCGAGGATGCCATTGCGGCTCTGGAACTGAAGCCTGCCGATTATGCAGCAATAACTGCGGCAATTGCGCGTTATAACGCGCTGGATCGCGAAGCCTATCAGGATCTTACCGCGGTGGATGCAGCAGTTCTTGACGTAGAATATGGCCTTAATATTCTCAAGCAAGCAGAGGTCGATGCCATGGCAAAGGCCATCAATGATGCCATTGACGCTTTGCAGCTGAAGGTGGTTGAATTGGTAGAGATTAAGGTAACCAAGAAGCCTTCCAAGCTGGAATATGAGATCGGCGAAGCCTTTGATAAGGCAGGCATGATCGTTACCGCATATTATAGCAATAATACCAATGCCCCCGTTACCGATTATACGGTAACCGCTAATTTCTCCAAGGCGGGCAGCAAG
>JAZQDS010000016.1:0-23252 GCA_045546895.1 Eubacteriales bacterium
CCGTTCGGTTCTCTTTCCCGACTGAAGCAAAACGTAAACGGTAAAACACGAAAAGACCATCGAGCACTTATGGATGCGATGATTCGCCTTTATTCTTCTTACAAGGAAACGCTTGAAAAGAAAAACATGGGCTTTTCTATGAGCCGTTGGGATGAAAAATTGCTGAAGTACGGTGAACTTTTTGAAAGCAAGCTAATGTCACTATCCGTTAATCTTCCGCTTGAGGATGCACTTGATTTAGGATGGGAAATTTTAGCAGATTGCTTCGAAAAGGACGAAACCGGAATCAAATCAGACCTTACCGATGAATTTTGGCCTAAAGGTTAAGGAGGTCTGTAGTTTTGGCAAAAATCAAACTAACTAAAAATGAGTTGAAGGTACAAAAGGACGCACTTAAAATGTACCGCAGATATTTGCCTACTCTGACACTGAAAAAGCAACAACTCCAATCGGAGATCCGCACAATTGAAGCCAAGGCAAAGGCAGTGAGAAAAGAAAGAGAAGATCTTGAATCCGGCTTTCGTGAATGGATCGCTGTTTTTAGTGAAATGGATGCTTTCCCTCAAGAAATTATAACCGTCAGCAATATTCGCAAAGGAAAAGGAAATATTGCAGGCGTTGATATTCCTATATTTGAGGGCGCGGATTTTTCGCGGGGAGATTATGATCTTTACGAAACACCTCTTTGGGTGGATATCGCCGCAAACCACATGGAAAAGGCAATATCCCTCGATTTAGAGGCGGAAGTGTTAGATGAACAGGTCAGGTTGTTAGAGAGTGAATTGCTTGCAACCTCTCAAAGAGTCAATCTGTTTGAAAAGGTTAAAATCCCCGAAACGGAGGAAAATATCAAAAAAATATCGATTTATATGGCAGACCAACAGGTTAGTGCCGTAGTGCGTTCAAAAATATCAAAACGTAAGATAGCCCTTCGTAATGCTGTGGCTTCCGAGAGGGAGGTTTATTCATTATGATAGTGCCTATGAAAAAAGTATCTCTTATTATCAGAGAAAACAAAAAGGACGAAACCCTGAAAAAACTTCGTAAATTAGGAATTGTCCACATTGAGATAACCGAAGGCTCAGGGGAACGACTCGCCTCGCTCAAAGATCAAATTGCTTTACTTGAAAGCGCGATCTTTACGATTGGCAAAAAGAAAAAAGCAGAGCAAAAAGAGATGAGCACTGCAGAGGCTTTGTCTGTTGCAACGAAGGTTCAAGCGCTTGATGCGGAGAAAAAACAGTGCGGGGCAGAGCGAATTGCACTCAGCTCCGAGCTTGACCGCTTAAAAAGCTGGGGTGATATTGATCCGAGAAATATAAGCGATTTGGAAGCAAAAGGTTATGAGATATCCTTTTACGAGATGCCTAAAGCTGAATATGAACTGCTTGACGAAAGCATTAAAACCGTTCGGATTGATGCAACAAAATCGATTGTTAGATTTATGCTGCTCAAATCCAATAAGGAAGAGCTTGATGAAGCTGTTACAGCACTGAACACATACCGTTTGGAATTACCGCAGCTTTCTACAAGCGAGATGAAGCAACGGCTTTCGGAACTTAGCGCTCGTATAGATGAAATTGACGAAACGATTTCCGCTAATGCTTGTTATGTCGAGAGTATTAAGAGAGCTGTTGGGGCGACCGAAAAGGAAATTGAATTTGAAACCTACGCTACGGGTATGGCAGATGAAAATTTATCATCTGAAAGTGAGACCCCTCTTTCTGTTTCATATTTCAAGGGCTATATTGAAGCTGATAACCTTGATCGGCTCAAGCAAACCGCCCAAAGCAATTCGTGGGGACTTCTCGTGGAAGAGCCAAGCGAAGAGGATAATGTTCCCACTAAGCTTAAAAACAACAAATTTGTAAGTCTTATTTATCCTTTGACCGACTTTTTGGGCACCGTTCCCGGTTATTTTGAGTATGATATTTCGGGCTGGTTCTTGGCGTTTATACTCATATTCTTCGGCATTATTTTCGGCGACGGCGGATACGGATTGTTTATTTGTGCTGTTGCGGCAATCCCGATTATAAAATCGCTTATTGCCAAAAAGCAGATTTCGCCGATGTTTTTGCTTGTGGGATTGTTCGGTCTATCAACTGTTCTATGGGGAACGCTTACTTGCACTTGGTTCGGACTCTCTCCGGAGCAGTTGCCTGCGTGGCTTAAAAGTTTATCCATACCGGTAATTTCAAATGTATATGCCGATAAGATATGGTATCCGTTCTGGACCAAAGGCACCGCAGGACTCACCACAGCACAAAATTTACAAATATTGTGTTTTGTTTTCGCCCTTATTCAGCTGACTGTAGCTCATATTAAATGTGCTATACGGAATAGAAAATCCCTTAAAGTGATTGGTGATATTGGTTCTGCAATCGAACTTATTGGTATGTTCTATTTAGTGCTTAGCTTTGTAGTAAACGGAGAGGTTTTCAGTCTTAGCTTAGTTATAGGCGGCATTCCCGTTGGTACTGTCGCTGTTGCTTTTATTGCCATTGGGTTTGTTTTAAGCTTTATATTTGCAAACTATGAAGGTAGTGTAATTAAATCTATACTTTCAAGTCTTACCAATATTGTTTCGGTTTTACTTGGTATCTTTAATCTGTTCAGTGACATCGTTTCCTATATACGCCTTTGGGCTGTCGGCCTTGCAGGCGCCGCAATCTCTGCTACTGTTAATGAATTGGCAGGTCCCTTGCTTGGCAATTTTATGTTTATGATACTTGCCATTGTTCTTTTGGTGTTTGGCCACGGACTGAATATGATTTTAAACATTCTTTCGGTTGTCGTTCACGGAATCAGACTTAACACTTTGGAGTTTTCATCTCATTTGGGTATGTCCTGGAGTGGATACAAGTTTAAACCTTTCGAAGAAAAAATTAATTATTAAGGAGAATTATTATGGATTTTGGAGCATTAGGTACAGCATTAGTTATGGGCATTGCCGCAATCGGATCGGCAATCGGTATTGGTATTGCAGGTCAATCTTCTATTGGCGCATGGAAGAAGTGTTATATGGTAAATAAAGCGGCACCTTTTATTCTTACTGTTTTCGCAGGTGCACCGCTTACACAGACCATTTACGGCTTTCTTTTAATGCAGCAGATGAAAGCATCCGCTGCTGATCCTGCTTTTTTGCTTGGCCTTGGAATCGCATCCGGTTTGGCAATGGCTTTTTCTGCCATTGCTCAGGGTAAAGCCGGTGCTGCAGGTGCAGATGCCTTGGCTGAAACAGGAAAAGGCTTTTCGCAGTATATTACGGTTGTTGGTCTTTGCGAAACCGTTGCATTGTTCGCGCTCGTTTTCAGCATGGTCGCGTTAGGATAATATTAGAAAACAACGGTCTCCGGTATCCAGAACACATATCATATTGCTTAGTTTCTTAATGGCAATATTGATAGGCGCTTTGCTGCTTTCTCTTCCCATAAGTTCAGCCGATGGTGAAACACCCCCCCAACAAAATCCTCATATTCAAGAACACGCGCGAAGCTATTGTTGAAAGCGAAGTCGTCAAAGAGCGTTCAAAAATATGCCTTTTGGGGGCTTTTCATTCTGGTGGCGATGCTGGATATGCGGATGAAAAACGCCTTTCCCGCGATTGCCCTCGGCGTTCTCGGCGCAGGGCTGATTATGATCATCGTATCTGCGCTGGGCTTTCATGTTTTTACAACCTGATAAAAAATCAAACCCCGATGCGAAAGCATCGGGGCTGTATTTATATTTTCACTTTGAAATCCTTTTTGCAATGGGGGCAGCAGACGGTATGATGCCCTTTTTTGCGGGGGAGGCGGAGGGTGGCCTTGCAATGGGGGCAGCGGCGGTAGACATGGGTTTTCCGCTCGGTAAATTTCCGCTTTTGCAGCCGAAACCAACGCTTTATATTGCCGGTGATCCGCATATATTTGAAATTTTCCTGCTGCCGCTTATAAAGATTTTTGGAAAATAAGCGGAAGCAAAGATAGGCCAGAGTAAGCAACGCCAAAATTATCAGCGGGCGGAAAAAGAGGGCGGCGATTGCAAAGATCAAATAAACCCAAAGCAATGCCTGATTCAGCGGATCGGCGCCGCAGCGGCCGGCCATGAAGCGGATCATTTTATCTCTGAATTTCATATAATGTATTCATTCCTTTCTTTAATCAGCAATAGGGGCAGCACATTTTAGCCAAGCAGAGCCCCAGGCAGATGGGGCTGATCCCTGCGCTGCGGGGGATTCCGAAGCCGCGCTCATAGCGTTCGTAAGCAACGCCTGAATGTTGCAGCTGCTGCAATAATGCCTGATATTCGCTGTTGGCAGGCTCCATTGCCACCGCCTTACGGGCAAATTCCAGCGCCTGCGTGCGGTTGCCTACCCCCGCATGGGCATATGCGGAAAGAAAATACCATTCCGCATTGCGATCCTGAATGCGATTGAGCACATTGAAGGCCTCCCGATAGCGGCGGTAATGGAGATAATGGCGAACCGCGGTCATCTCGGGGGTGGAGCCCTGCGAAGGCTCCTGATAGCCGCCGAAGCCGCTCGTATTGGTTTTTCCTTGCCGCAGATTGAGGATTTCATCATAAGCCGCATTGATCTCTGCCATCTTTTTTTCGGCAAAGGCGGGATCGGGATGGATATCGGGATGATATTGCTTGGCAAGCTTGCGATATGCTTTTTTGATCTCGTCGTCTGTGGCGGCGGGGGAGACCCCTAAGATTTCATAGGGATTTTGAACCATCAGCCTTCTCCTTTTTGATTTTTTCGTATTTACTCCAGATGCCCGAATAGAGGATATTGCGCAAAATATCAAGATGCTCCACCAGCGGGAGCCGCTCCAAGATCAGCGCGCAATCGCCCAGCGCGCCCTTTAGCATTTCTTCGATCCGCGCCTCATAATCGGGGCGGTCTGCCAGCAGGATCAGGGGATTATAGCGACCCTTTTTGCGATCTTTTGGCAGATCCTCATAAGCATCCATCCAATAAACAAATTGCCCCAGCGCAGCGCCGAAGGCGCGGCAATCGGCCGACCAATGATCCTCCCGCAGGATGAAGAGCTCGCCCAGCAGCCGCCCGAAAATATTGGCTGCAGTATCGGGATCGCGGGGCGCAGTTGCCTCCTCGCGGGCAAGGGCTGCCATCCCTTCCTCCACCGCCGCAGCCTGGCGGGGGTATTGGGCGCGAATGGCGGGAATATATTTTTTCAGCCGATTGGCGGCGGTAAGGGCGGTACGCTTGCCCTCATCCTGCCAATCGTCCATCAGGTTATAATAGGCGAGCAGGATGTTCATGGCGGCGCCATAGCGGATTACCTCATTTTCCGCCATCTCCCGCTGCTTTGCGGGATGGGCAACGCAGCGGGCGGTATAGAGGGTGGTTTCAGGGTCTGCCAGATCCGCCAGCAGCAGCGTCATAAAGGTGATATCATAATTCAGGGTCAGCCGCCCGAAATTGCCGTAGCTTTGCTTCAGGCAGCGGCATAGGCCGCAATAATAGCTGCTATAGATTTTTTTCAGCTCTTCGGGCAGTTGATCAGTATTGGCAACAACATATCCAAACATCGGCGGCCTCCTTGAAAATTCATATTACCTATATGATACACCATTTTTGCTGAATTGTCTTGAATAATTTGTAAATTTTCCGCATTCTTGCTCATAGATTGAAAGAGAAAGGAGTCGATGATATGGCAATCAGGATCGTTTTGGATGCGGGCCATAATCCGCAGGGCGTGAATGCAGGCGCCGAGGGAAATGGCTATCGGGAGCAGGATCTGGTGTATGAGGTGACCGTTCGCTTGGCGGAGCTTTTGCGCGCCAACCCCGCTTTCGAGGTGCGGCTGACCCGCAATTCCCCTACCGAGGTATTGGGTACCAGCAATACCACCAGCCTGCAGCGGCGGGTGGCCATTGCCAATGAATGGCCGGCAGATTATTTTATCAGCATCCATGCCAATGCTTCCACCAATCCGGCGGCAAACGGCACCGAGGTTTATACCTTTCGCAACAGCGGCGCCGCCTATGAGCTGGCGGAAGAGATTCAGGAGGCGATTGTGGAAGAGATGCAAATGAAGGATCTCGGCGTTAAAACCAATCCCTCCCTTTATGTTTTGAGGCGAACGCGAATGCCCGCCGTTTTGGTGGAGCTGGGCTTTATTACCAATGCGGAGGATGCACGCAAAATGGCGGAGGATCCCGATGGATTTGCCCGCGCAATCTATAACGGTATTTTGGATTATACCGATCAATGAAAAAAGCGCCGAATCGGAAAACCGATTCGGCGCTTTTAAATAATTATTTTATATTATACTTTTTTGGTGAACTGCTTGATGATGAAGAGAACACCTACGGTCATAACTGTTGTGAAGGCCAAAACGATATAAACGTTATGAACAAAGCCTGCCAGCAGGTAGCCTGCCAGCGAAATGGCTGCAACGGTAAGCGCATAGGGGAGCTGGGTAGAAACATGGTTGATATGGTTGCATTGCGCGCCCGCGGAGCTCATGATGGTGGTATCCGAGATGGGGGAGCAATGATCGCCGCAAACAGAGCCTGCAAGGCAAGCCGACATACCGATAATTCCCAGCGGATCGCCAACGGGGAATACGCTCAGAACGATGGGGATCAGAATACCGAAGGTACCCCAGGAGGTGCCGGTAGAGAAGGAGATGCCGCAAGCAACCAGGAAGATGATGGCGGGCAGGAAGCTTTGCAGCGCGCCGGCGGAAGCCAAGGCGGCATTAACAAAGCCATCGGAATCCAGAAGGCCGGTCATATTCTTCAGGGAGGTTGCCATGGTCAGGATCAGGATGGCGGGAACCATCGCGATGAAGCCCTTGGGAATGCAAGCCATTGCATCCTTGAAGGAGATCAGGCGGCGGGCAATGAAATAGATCAGGGTAACGATCAGCGCAATCAGGCCGCCCCAAGGCAAGCCGACGGTTGCGTCTGTATTGGAAAAGGCATCGATAAAGCCGAGGGATGCATCATAATTTGCGGAAGCAAATACCCATTCCGCGCCCATGCAGCGGCCAACATAGAAGAGCGCAAAAACGCAGATGCCGATCAGCAAAACGATGGGGATAATCAGATCGATCACCTTGGCCTTGGGCGAGCCTTCCTCCAGCTCATCGCCGTTGCCAACCTTCTCGCCGCTGAAAAGATCGCCGTTTTCGGCATTCAGCTCATGCTTCTTCATCGGGCCGTAATCGAATTTCATCAGGGTAATGGCAATGATGAAAACGAAGGTCATCAGGGAATAAATATTATAGGGAATTGCTTTGACGAATAAGCCGATTCCTTCGCCCTCGGGCGCATAGGAAGCAACCGCCGCTGCCCAGGAAGAAATAGGCGCGATCATGCAAACGGGGGCTGCGGTAGCATCGATCAGATACGCCAGCTTGGAGCGGGAGATCCTTGCCTTATCGGTAACCGGGCGCATAACGGCGCCAACGGTAAGGCAATTGAAATAATCGTCAATAAAGATCAAAATGCCGAAAATGAAGGTGGCAATCGAAGCGCCGATCTTGCCCTTAACATTCTTTGCAGCCCATTCGCCAAAGGCGCGGGAGCCGCCTGCTTTATTGAGCAGCGCAACGATAATTCCCAAAAATACCAAAAAGGCAAAGATGCCTGCAGTACCGGAAACGGCATTAATGAAGCCGTTGGTGGTAATGGAATCGATGGTATGAATGGGATTAAACTTGGTGGCCAGCAGGCCGCCCATCAGGATGCCCACAAACAAGGAGGAATAAACCTCTTTGGTAATGAGCGCCAGGCCGATCGCAACAACCGGCGGGAAGAGGGACCAGAGCGTACCGACCGGATTCATAATGGAGCCGGTGCAGGCGCAGAGGATCCCGAAGCCAATGATAAATGCCAGAATCAAAAGCTTGGGAATGAGTTTCTTTGCTTTCATTTTAAAAGCCTCCTATCAATAATTTACAAAATAAAAAACAGACGCTCTTGCGGAACGCCTGCTAATGGCAGCAAATGTTGCGATAGCACTCCACAAAAGAACTGTGACAGTTCGGCGCATATTTTGCGCCGACCCAGCCGAGCGCTCTTTAGGGGGCGAGCCTTCGGCTTCGGCGGTAGCCCCTTTCCTCCGCTCCCAAAACCCCTTGGAGCGGGTACTGATGATTACCGCGCCTCTATCTGTTTAATCTGCTAAAATGTTACCATAAGGGCAAAGCTTTGTCAATAAAAATCGAAAAAAACTCAAATTTCGCTGCGAAATGCGATCGCCCGCCCTAAAATTCTTACCTGCTCCAATTCCGCGCCCCGATAAATCAGCGGCGGATAGCGCGGGTTTTCCGCCTGAAGGATCAGCGTTTGATCCTCGGGATAATAATAAACACGTTTCAAGGTGGCGCTGTCTTCAATAACAACCGCCGCGATCTCGCCGTTTTCAACCATCTCCTGCCGGCGGATAAAAACCAGATCGCCATCCCAAATGCGGGCGCCTACCATGCTATCTCCCCGCGCTCTCAGGCAAAAATCAGCGCCGCTTACCCCATCGGTAAAGCAGCCCTGCTCTTCATTGGTAAAGATCGGCTGCCCGCAGGCAATCTCGCCCAGAAGGGGGAGCGCGCCGCCTCGCTGCGCCGCCAGCCATTCTTCCTTATTCTTATAAGGCGAGCGGCCCATAAGATAATCCAGCTCGGTATCAAAAAATTGCGCGATCCGATCGCAGAGCGCAAAGGAGGGCTCCCTCTGCCCGCGCTCATACATATTGATGCTGCTGTTGGATACTCCCAGCGCCTCCGCCAGCGCCAGCTGGGAAAGCCCTGCCGCCTGCCGCAGGCTGCGCAATCGATCTGAAAATAATGCCATAATATCACCTCATAAATTATTATACACATAATGTGAAATATTGTCAAGAAAAACGGGAGTATATTGGAAAAACTATTGACAATCATTCACATATTGTGTATAATCAAGGAAAATGAAGCAAATAGGAGTTCATTTGGTGTGTATGTGGGCCGCGGCCCTGCAAGCTGCTTCTCTTGCGGGCGCTGCGAAAACCGATGTTGCTCCTCCTCGAAAAGAGGGCAAGCGTTGCGATCCCCGTTTCCTTCTCCGGCGCTTGCGGAAAAAATTTTTATATTCAGTCATACTTCGACAGTTTATGTTGAAGTAATTTGCTATCATTTGGGTAAATGGGGCGAAAAGCAACCTGCCCCTGATGAGGAGGAACATCAATCATGAGAAATGAAGGTTATGAAAAAATGACCCTCTTGCTGCTGCAGGCCGATGAAGAGGCCGCCGCTTTTCATCGCGAGCGGTTATCGGCGCTGGGGCTGGAGGTTCTGGGGGTCTGCGCCGAGGGCGCGGAGGCGGTAAGGGTAATTGCGGAGCAGCAGCCCGATACGGTGTTGATGGATGGTTATCTGCCCGGCCGCAGCAGCTTTGATATTTTGGAAGAGCTGCAGCAGGTCGGCTATGCCAAGGCAACCGTATTTGCGGTATTATCCAAAGTTCCCAATGATCGGCTGGCGCAGCAGGTAATGGATGCGGGCGCCGATCTTTTTATTCTGCAGCCGCTGGATTATCAATTTTTAAAGGATCGTTTCCGCCTGCTGCTGGATAAAAAGCGCGCAGGCAATGAGCCGCCTGTTGATCGCGCCCGCTTTGAGCTGGAGCGCTATGTTGCCGAGCTGATGCATGAGGTAGGGGTGCCTGCCCATATCCGCGGCTATGATTACATCCGCGATTCCATCCTGCTCTCGCTGGAAAATCGCGGGATGCTCAAAGCCATTACCAAAGAGCTTTATCCTACCGTTGCCAAAAAGAATAATACAACCTCGTCCCGCGTTGAGCGCGCCATTCGCCATGCCATTGAGGTTGCCTGGGGCCGAGGGGATATCGATACCCTCAATGCCATCTTTGGCTTTACCGTTAAAAGCTCCAAGGGGAAACCGACCAACGGTGAATTTATCTCGATGTTGACTGAGAGGATTCGTTTAGACCGCAAATTGGCGGTTTGACCGCTGAAATGGGCGATCTTTCCGTTTTTCCTCTTTCGGCGTATCGGCATACGCCTTCAGTCGGAGAAAAACGAAAATCTCATCCCATTTGAGCGATCAGAATAAAAAAACGGCGCATCTTTTCGCTTTTCATCCTCGCCGTATCTGCTGCAATATTAATCCTTGCTTTTGGGGTAGAAAATATAGTATAATATTTTAAAAAGCAAAGGGAGGCTTTCGGATGCGTAACATTTGGCATGATATTGATCCCAAGCGGATCCGCCCCGATGATTTTGTTGCGGTGGTGGAAATTTCCAAAGGGAGCAAAAAGAAATATGAATTGGATAAGGAAACGGGATTTATTATCTTAGACCGCGTACTCCATACCTCTACCCATTATCCTGCCAATTACGGCTTCATCCCCCGCACCTATGGCGATGATGGCGATCCCTTGGATGTTTTGGTGCTTTGCTCCGAAGCGCTGGAGCCGCTGACGCTGGTTCGCTGCTATCCCATTGGCTATATTTCGATGCTGGATGGCGGGCGCAACGATGAAAAGATCATCGCAATTCCCTTTACCGATCCTACCTATAATCAATATAAGGATATTTCTGATCTGCCGCCCCATATCTTTGATGAAATGACCCATTTCTTTTCCATTTATAAAGCATTGGAGCGGAAGGAAACCGCGCCCGGCGAGGTCAACGGCAGCGCTGCCGCGATCAAGGTGATAGAATCTGCCATCCATCAATATAAAGAAGATTTTTGCTGATATTAAAAACGAAACCCCGCTTGCGATTTGCAAGCGGGGTTTATTCTATTGCTGCATCTTAAAAGAGAGATTTTATCCAGCCCAGGATGGTGAAATTATCGGCGAATTGGAAATTCAAAATACCTATAATAAAGATGGAAATAATGATCAGGGGCAGGATATAGGTTAAATAGGGCTTCAGCCAGCGGGGCATCTTTAAGCCCTTGCCCGCATTGGCCTCTTTGATAAAGTTATCAAAGCCCCAGCCCTTTTTGCTTACGCAGAAGAGCACATAGAGCAGGGCGCCGATCGGCAGGCAGCAATTGGAAACCAGGAAATCCTCCAGATCCAAAACGCCGGAGCCGGCAGCAAAGGGAACAAAGCCGGAAAGGAGATTAAAGCCCAGCGCGCAGGGAACAGAAAGGATCAAAACAGCAATGCCGCAGACAACGCAACCCTTTACACGCCCCCAGCCGGTGATCTCGCGAACCATGGCGAGGATATTTTCAAATACCGCAATGATGGTAGACATCGCGGCAAAGAACATAAAGAGGAAGAATAAGCTGCCCCACCAACGACCGCCGGCCATATTATTAAATACCGTTGCCATGGATTCAAAGAGCAGCGAGGGGCCTGCGCCGACTTCGATATCGTAAGTAAAGCAGGCAGGGAAAATGATCATACCTGCCATCAATGCAACAAAGGTATCCAAGCCCAGAATGTTTAAGGATTCGCCCATCAGGGAGCGCTCCTTGCCGATGTAGCTGCCAAAGATCGCCATGGAGCCAATGCCCAGACTCAGGGTGAAAAAGGCTTGATTCATCGCGCCAACAATGACATTACCGTTAATTTTGGAAAGATCAGGCTTTAAGTAGAAAGCCAGGCCTTCCTTCGCGCCGTCTAAAGTGAAACTGTTGATCGCCAGAATGATCATCAGGGCAAATAAAGCGATCATCATATATTTGGTAACACCCTCTACGCCCTTTTGCAGGCCAAAGGAAAGGATCAGAAAGCCTATAACAACAACGATGGCCATAAAGCCGACCATGATCCAGGGGCTGCTCAGCATATTGCCGAATTGGCTTGCGCAAGCATCCGCCGAAAGGTTGGTCATTTTTCCGGAAATAAAGCGCACGAAATAATAGAGCATCCAGCCGGTAACAGAGGTATAGAACATCATCAGCAGGAAATTGGCAACCAATGCCAGCTTGCCGTGCCAATGCCATTTTTGCCCCGGCTGCTGCAGCTTCTTATGGATTCCGATCGGGCTCGCCTGGCTGGCGCGGCCGAGAGAGAATTCCATTACCATAACCGGCAATCCCAGTACCAATAAACAAATCAAATAGATCAATACAAAGGCACCGCCGCCATATTGACCTGCCATCCAGGGAAATTTCCAAACATTTCCGCATCCGATGGCGCACCCCGCGCTCAGCAAAATAAAGCCGAGGCGGCTGGCTAATTTTTCGCGTTCCATATTTTTTCTCCTTTGGATAAAAATTTAGTATAGTATAGCACAAAAGTTTCGGTCCGTCAATCTTATCGCCTTAAAAATAAAAAGCAGAAACAATTGAATTGTTTCTGCTTTATGGATGGTTATTGTTCGATCAGATCTCGGATCCGGAATGCTGCATCATAGGCACGGGCAAAAAATTCTTCTGTTGTCAGCTTGCCGTAGAATTCCGAGCGATACCAGTTTTCCAGCATAATAGGGCCATCGTAGGCAGAATTCTTGATGTAGCGAGCGGTCTTTTCCCAATCCCGCTTACCGTCAAAGGGCAGCATATGCTCATCTCCGGCCAGAATGCCGATGTTATCATGGAGATGGATACAGATGGTTCGGTCGCCGTAGAGCGGCATATATTCCCAGGCGGGGGTGTAGCAAAGCTCATGGCCGCTATCCCAGCAGAAGCCTACCTCCGGCACCTTTTCATAGCGTTCCAGCAGCAGCGCCAGATTGCCGGGCTTGCGGAGATTTTCAAAGGCCACCCGAACGCCTTTGGCGATGGCATAGTCTACCAATTCATCGTAGCGGGAAAGCCCCAAATCATTAACCTGCGGCGCATCCCAGCCGGAGCTGATATGAACGACTGTTTTGGGAATGTTGAAGGCGGCGCAGCAATCAATGTTTTGCTTCTGGCGGGCCAGCATGGTGTCGCCCTCCTCACCGGGCAGCCACATATTGTTGATGCCGTCGAAGGGAGAATGAGTATTATCGATCTCCATCCCTTCCTCCAGAAGGATCTCGCATTTTTGGGCGCAGGATTCATAGGTGCTGAAGCCGGGAAAGGTGGTTTCAAAGCCTGCTGCTTTGGCACAGCGAGTATTTTTGCGGAAGGTTTCTGCATCGGGCCCCATTAAGCTGATACCAAGTTTTCTCATTATAAATTGTTCCTTTCTTTATGTTCTTCCATTTGGGCGGTATAAAGATTATAATAAAGCCCCTTCTTGGCGAGTAGCTCTTCATGAGAGCCCTCTTCCTGAATGCCCTTATCGGCAATATAAAGAATCCGATCGCAATTGGCGATGGTAGAGAGGCGGTGGGCAATGATAAAGGAGGTGCGGCCCTTAAGCAGATTGGAAATTCCCTCCTGCACCAGCTTTTCCGTTTCTGTGTCGATCGAGGAGGTGGCCTCATCGAGAATCAAAATGGCGGGGTCGGAGAGGACGGTGCGGGCAAAACAGATCAACTGCCGCTGGCCGCTGGAAAGATTGGAGCCCTTTTCATTGACCTCCGTATCGTAGCCGTTTTCGGTATTCATAATGAAATCATGGGCGCAAACAATCTTGGCCGCCGCTTCGATTTCCTCATCGGTGGCATCCAATTTGCCGTAGCGGATATTATCGCGGATGGTGCCCGAGAAAATGAAACTATCCTGCAGCATAATGCCCATCTGGCTGCGCAGGGAATGAAGGGTGGCTTTGCTGATATTATGGCCATCCAGCAGGATCTCGCCGCCCTGAATATCATAAAAACGGCAAAGGATGTTTACAATGGTGCTCTTTCCGGCGCCGGTAGGACCTACCAGCGCAATGCTTTGGCCCGGCTCGGCATGGAGATTGATATGCTCCAGAATGTTGATTCCCTCTTCATAGGCGAAAGTAACATCATTATAATCCACCCGACCGGTGATGGTGGGGAGCGGCTCGGCATCGGGTGCATCCTCAATTTCAACAGTTTCATCCAGCGTATCAAAGATCCGCTCCAGATAGGAGCCGGTATTGATCAGGCTGTTATAAACATTGGCCAACGATTGGATCGGGCCCCAGAAACGGGCGGAATAGGAAGCCATTGCGATAATGACGCCCGCGCTGTATTGCTCCTTGGTAAAGAAAAGGATTGCCATCAGATAGAGGAAGCAGGTGACAAAGCGGGTGATGTTTTCGATCAGCACCGGCATCATCAGCTGGATGCCCGCCGCCTTCATAAAGGCCGAATTGAGCTTCTTTTGCAGATTATTAAAGATGCCGCGGTTGACCTCCTCCCGATTGAAGGCCTGGGTAATTTGCATACCGTTGATGGATTCGGTAATATAAGCGGTGGTATTGGAATTTTTGGCGCTCCAGCTGGTCCAGGCCCTTCTTTGCCGCCCCTTGATCAACGCCAGATAGAGAACAACCAGCGGCAAGCCCGCCAAAACGCAAAGGGTCAGCTTGGGGCTGAGGGAAAGCATAAAGAAAAGAATAAAGAAGATGGAGAGCGCCTGAACAATAATGTTGATCAGCCCGTTGGAAAGAAAATCAGCAACATTATTGACATAATGGACCACCCGAACAAGGATTTTGCCCCGCGGGCGGCTATCAAAATAATTAAAGGAAAGCTTTTGAATATGGCCGAAAATATCCACTCGGATTTCATGGATGATCTTATGGCCGGCCTTGGCGGTCAGGATGGTTTGGAAAAAGGCGCAAAGCTCCGCCAGGCAGAGGGTCAGGAAATAAACCGCCGCCACGATGATAACCGCCTTAATATTTTTGGCGGGGATAAAGCGGTCGATAATGACCTGCGTATAATAGGGGCCCAGCAGGCCAAAGAGGGTGGCCAGAATGCTGAAAAGCAAGCCGCCGATCAGCAGGCCGATATTATGCTTGATATAGGGGACGCAACGAAAGAGATTTTTTATATTAAACGGAGTTTCAAGGGATTCATCAACATCATATGTATTTCGTTTAGCCATGGAGCTCCACCTCCTCATTTTGGCAGCTGATGCGGTAGATTTCCGCATAATAGCCATCCTTTTCCAAAAGCTCGTTATGGGTGCCGCGCTCGGTAATGGCGCCGTTTTGCAGGATGATGATCTCATCCGCTTCGGTGGCGGAGGTAATCCGCTGGGCAACGATGATCTTGGTTTTATTGGTGATCTTGCGCAGCTCGGAAAGGATATTGGCTTCGGTTTCCATATCGACTGCGGAGGTGGTATCATCCAGAATGATGACCGAGGAATCCTTGGCCACTGCCCGCGCCAGCGCAATGCGCTGCCGCTGGCCGCCCGAAAGGCCGATGCCCCGCTCGCCGATGATGGTATCGTAGCCATCGGAAAGCTTTTCGATGAAATCGGCAGCCTGCGCAGTTTCTGCCATCGCTCTTACCGTTTCCTCCGACATATCGGGATTGGAATAGGCAATATTGCTATCGATGGTATCGGAAAAGAGGAAAACATCCTGCGTTGCAATGGCGATCTCTCGGCGCAGCCGCTGCAGATCGATCCTGCGGATGTCAACGCCGTTTACATAGATGGCCCCTTCGGTAGGGTCATAAAGGCGGATCAGCAGCGAGATCAGGATGGTCTTACCTGCGCCGGTGGGACCCATAATGGCCAGCGTTTCGCCGGCATGGATTTTAAGGTTAATATGGTCGAGGATCCGATGGCCGCCCAGATCCAGGCAAACATCCCGAAATTCGATGGTACGGATGCGGCCATGCTTGCTTTGCAGATGGCGGCTGTTTTCCACCTCCGGATCGGTGGTATAAAGATCATAGATTTTTTGGGCGGAGACCGCGGTCTGCTGGGTTACGCTGACCAGCGTTGTAATAGAGCGGATCGGCTCCTGTAAATTAAAGATAAAGGAATTGAAGATGGTCAGCGCGCCGATGGTCATATCTCCGTTGATAACATAGATGGCGGCGATGCAAAGCCCCAGCACAGACATCAGCCGGCTTACCAGATGAAGCGGGGTAGAGAGATACAGCCGCTTTTGGGTATTGGAAACGGCGGTATTCAGATAATCGGTGCTGATATGATTCAGCCGATCATTTTCATAATCCTCCCGCGCAAAGGCCTTCACCACCCGATAGGCGCCCAGATTTTCATTTACATAGGTATTCATATCGCTGAATTTATCCCGCAGGATGCGATGGAGCGTGCGGGTATAGCGGAAAATGATCCAGCTGAGCACCCCGATGATCGGGAGAAAGACCGAAAGAATCAGGGTCAGAATGGGATTATAATAAAAAAGCATCAAAAGGGTAAAGATAAAGAGCGAGATGCTCTTGATCCAGTTATAGGCATCATTGCGGATAAAGTTCTCCACCAAGCCAACATCGGAGGTGAGATTGGCAATCAATTCGCCGCTGGGCGTTCTGGAATAAAAGCCTGCGCTCAGGGTCTGGAGCTTTGCGTAAAGCGCCAGCCGCACCCGCGCGCCTACAACAACGCTGATATTATGCATCCAATAATGAACGATATAGCGAATGGCAGTGGAAAAGAGAGAAACAAAAACAATTCCGATGACATAGCGGATCAGCATATCAGCGGAGGAGCTTTCGGCGGTAATGCCGAGAATTTGCTCTGTGATGGTAATGGTTGCCTCTTTATAAAGAACATTATCAACCAGATTGCCGATGATTAAGGTCGGCACCAAGGCGATCAGCCCGATGGCCACAACAACGGCCAAGCAGGTGAAATAAGGAATTTTCTTTCCGCGCATATGGGAAAGGATAAAACGGAATGATTTCATAAGAATAAATCCGGACGTACGGCATTTCCCCAAAAGGAAAATGCAGCTCCTTCCTCTGCCGCTGTGACGCCCGCTGGATGCGGCAGAGAAAACCCCTTTTGCCCCAAGCCTTAGATTACATGGGAAGTATACCTCCTTCCATGGTTGCCGAAAAGCATAAAAGTACCCTATTCACTGCCTATTATATAAGGTTGGTTTTATTTTTCAACCCCCTTTTTAAATTTTTTAAAAAAATTTGAAACCGCCTCAAAAAAAGGCGGCTTCTTCTTTACAAATGGGGAAATATATTATATAATAAATGTTAATTGATTTTGTAATTCCGATAAAAAAGGGGAAAGCAACGCTTTTCCTTGGTTGGGAGTTTTGGAATGAATGCAGTAAACGATTTTTTTGCGGCGCTTTTTTCAAAGGCGGTTCAGCCGATTTTGATTTTGGATCGGGAGCAGGCGGTAGTCTATCGCAGCCCTGAAATGAAAGCCTTATCGGAGCGGCTGGGAATGAAAACAGAATATGAATTGCTCTCGCCGCCGCTGCTGCGCGAGGCGGAAAGCTGCCTGATTCGGCGGCAGGGCGCGCTGCTGCCGATCTTATTGAATGAGCAGATGTTTACCGTTGAGCTGACGCCCTATTTTTATGCGGAAGAAATTTATGCGGTGTTGCGGCTGGTGGAAAAGCCTTCAGTAATGAAGGATGAGGAGCTGCGCGCACTCTTAATGAATTGCTATGAAAGCTTGAGAAGGTATCTCAATTATATTTATGGTGCGGCGCAGCAGATCGGGCTGGATACCGATTTTGGAAAAACAGTCGCGCAAAATGTTCGCCGCCTTTTGCGGATGGCGGATCATCTGCAGCTGCTTTTGGGCGGCGAAGGGCGGATGGAATATCAGGTGCCGATGGATGTTGAGCGGTTTGTAACCGCCTATTTCCATAGCGCCGGCGAGCTGGGCGCAAGGGTGCAAAAGCTGCCGGGCGAAGGGGAGGTCGGCGCGCTTGCAAAGCTGATGCCGGAAACGATGGAGCTGGTGCTGAATTTATTGGTAAGTAATGCAGTCCGCTTCGGCGGCGATGCCTTGATCTCTACCTTTGCGGATCAGGAAAAGGTATGCATTCTGGTTCAGGACAACGGCCCCGGGGTGGCGGAGCCGATGCGCCTTTTCGAATGGGGCTATCGTACCCCCGATGCCCGCGGCGCGGAAGGTCTGGGCTTTGGGCTGCCGCTGGCAAAGAAATTGCTGGAGCAGCAGGGCGCAAAATTGATTTATGAGCGGGAAGAGGGGCTAACAACCTTTGCCATCGAATTGAACCGAGTTGCGCCCGATGAGAATTTGGATTATGCCGAATGGGTGGCGGAGGGCGCTGAAAATTCTCTCTCCCAGATGCGGATTGAACTAAGTGATATTTTAGGAGGATAAAGAAATGAAGGTTTTGGTTACAGGCGGCGCCGGTTATATCGGCTCCCATACCATTGTTGAGCTGCTGGAAAGCGGTTATGATGTAGTTGCCTTTGATAATTTCTATAATAGCAAGCCGATGTCGCTGGCTCGGGTAAAGGAGATTACCGGCAAGGATTTTAAATTCTATGAAGCGGATATGCTGGATTGCGAAGCAATGGATCGGATCTTTGCCCAAGAGCAGGTAGATGCGGTAATTCATTTCGCGGGCCTCAAGGCGGTAGGCGAAAGCTGCCAAATGCCTTGGGAGTATTATCATAATAATATTGTTGGTACCCTGAATATTTTGGCGGCCATGAAAAAATACGGCGTTAAGCAGTTCGTATTTTCCTCTTCCGCTACCGTTTACGGCGATAGCAAGGTGGTCCCCGTAAAGGAGGATTTTCCTACCGGCGCCACCAATCCGTATGGTCAGACAAAATTGATGCAGGAGATTATGCTGAAGGATATTGCGGCGGCAGACTCCGAAATGGCAGTTACCTTGCTGCGTTATTTCAATCCGGTCGGCGCCCATGAGAGCGGCCTGATCGGCGAAGATCCCCAAGGAATTCCCAATAATCTGACTCCGTATATTACGCAGGTTGCCATCGGAAAGCGTGAATGCCTTTCGGTTTTCGGCGGCGATTATAATACCCCCGATGGTACAGGGGTAAGAGATTACATCCATGTTGTTGATCTGGCAAAGGGGCATATCAAGGCGCTGCAGGGCCAGAGCGGTAAGAGCGGCGTATTTGTTTATAACCTCGGTACCGGCGAGGGCTACAGTGTTTTAGATATGGTAAAGGCCTTTGAAAAGGCGGTAGGTCATCCGATTAAATATAAAATCGTTGATCGCCGTCCCGGCGATGTGGAGACCCTTTATGCGGATCCCGCCAAGGCGCGGGAAGAGATCGGCTTTGTTGCCGAAAAGACCATCGATGAGATGTGCCGCGATGCCTGGAATTGGCAAAAGAAAAATCCCAACGGTTTTGAAGAATAAAAAAATGAGAGATGTGCGCATGGGCGTCCATCTCTCTTTTTTTAATATTTGTGAAAATAATGATCAAAATAAATGTGCAAAAATGGAGAAAAAAACAAAATAAATTGTTGATTCCGCCGTTGACACCGATTGACAATCGTGGTAAAATAATCCACAATGGGAAATATGGTAAAAATTCAAATTTCCCGCTGCTGAACGGACCTTGCTTGAGGCCGCTGCGGCGAAATGTATCATGGTTAATTTAAAACAGACTTTTCATCAGAAGGGAGGAAGAGAAGATGATGAATGCTGTGTTGATGACGCCCGGTACCATGCCGATTATGAATGTTGTTTTTTTGGGCATAGGAATTGTTTTTCTGGGCTTGATCTGTATTGTTATTCTTTGCGTTTTGATGGGAAAGGTGGTTCGCCTGCTGGAAAAGAGAGAGGCGCCCGCCGCAGCGCCTGCACCTACTGCAGCTGCTCCTGCTGCGCCCGCTCCTGCCGCGATTCCGAATCGTCAGGAATTGGTTGCTGCAATTTCATGCTGTCTGGCGGAAGAACTGGGAACAGATGTTTCCGCAATCCGTATCGTATCTTTGAAAAAAATCTGATTGTATAAAAATATCGAAAGGAATTTAGAACAATGAAAATGTATAAAGTCAATGTTAATGGTACTGTTTATGAGGTTGCTATCGAAGTAATGGACGGCGTTCCCGCAGCTCCCGCTGCCGCGCCTGCTCCCGCTCCTGCTGCCGAGGCAGCTCCTGCTCCCGCTGCTGAGGCTGCTCCCGCTCCCGCTGCAGCGCCTGCAGGCGGTGAGGCGGTTGCCGCTCCCATGCCCGGTACCATTCTGGCGGTAAATGTTGCTGCCGGTGCTGCGGTAAAGAAGGGTGATGTTCTCTTTGTTTTGGAGGCAATGAAGATGGAAAATGAAATCATGTCTCCCTGCGATGGTACCATTGGCGCGGTTAATGTTGCAAACGGTGCATCTGTTTCTACCGGCGATGTTCTTTGCACCATTGGCTAATCCGTAAAAGCGGAGGATCTTTGAAATGATAGAGTCCATTACCAATTTTTTGAGCCAGACCGGCTTTTCTATGTTCCTGGAAGGGGATACCTGGAAAAGCTTGATCATGATTTTGATCGCGTTTGTGCTCTCTTATTTTGCAATTGTTAAGAAGTTTGAGCCCCTGCTCTTGCTTCCGATCGCTTTCGGTATGCTGCTTACCAATCTGCCCGGAGCGGAAATGTTCCATGAGGGCTTGTTTGCGGGCGGCCATGTTCATTGGGATCTTTTTGGCGGCGCGGAATTTTTCAATACCGCAGATCTGAAAATCCCCGAGGCGCTTCAAATTCTTAAATCCGGCGAGGTTGTTACGCAGGCAGGCTATGAATTCGGCTACCTGACCAATCTCAGCCTGGAATCCAATGCGTTGATCGATGCGGCCGGCCGTATTGTTGATGCTTCCGGCAATGTTATTGCGCAAAATGCAAATATCGTATTCAATATGCCCGGATTGAGCGTTGTGGATGGCAATCTGATGCAGGAAAGCCTGCTGATTGCGGAGAATGTTCGCGGCGTTTCCGCGGGTCTTTTGGATTATCTCTATTTGGGCGTAAAGCTCGGCATTTATCCCTGCCTGATCTTCCTCGGTGTTGGCGCGATGACCGATTTCGGCCCGCTGATTGCCAATCCCAAGAGCCTGCTGCTGGGTGCCGCTGCGCAGTTGGGTATATTCGCAACCTTTATCGCCGCCCGTTTCCTCGGCTTTAGCGAGGCGCAGGCCGGCTCGATCGGTATCATTGGCGGTGCCGATGGTCCTACCGCGATCTTTGTTACCTCGAAGCTGGCGCCTGAGCTGCTGGGTCCCATCGCTGTTGCGGCTTATTCCTATATGGCGCTGGTGCCTGTTATCCAGCCGCCGATTATGAAGCTGCTTACAACCAAGAAGGAGCGCGCGATCCGAATGGAAACCCTGCGCCCTGTCAGCAAGACCGAAAAGATCGTATTTCCCTTTGTTGTTACCGCTTTTGTTGCGCTTTTGGTTCCCTCCGCAGCTCCGCTGGTTGGCTGCCTGATGCTGGGCAATCTGTTCCGCGAGTGCGGCGTTGTGGATCGTTTGAATAAGACCGTTCAGAACGAATTGATGAATATTGTTACCATTTTCCTTGGTATTACCGTTGGTGCCACCGCTACCGCTTCCACCTTCCTTTCCTGGGAGACCATCAAGATCATTGTTATGGGTGTTGTTGCGTTTGGTATGGGTACTGCAGGCGGCGTATTGCTGGCAAAGTTTATGAATTTGTTCCTCAAAAAGAAGATCAATCCGTTGATCGGCTCTGCCGGTGTTTCCGCTGTTCCGATGGCTGCGCGGGTATCTCAGGTTGTTGGCCAAAAGGAAGATCCCGGCAATTTCCTGCTGATGCATGCCATGGGCCCGAATGTTGCGGGCGTTATTGGCTCCGCCATCGCTGCAGGTGCTCTGATCGCGATGTTCGGCTAATTGAATGGAGGAGAATGAAATGGCTAAAAAACCTTTATATATTACGGATACTATCCTCAGAGATGCCCATCAATCTCAGGCAGCTACCAGAATGCGGATCGATGATATGATCCCTGCTCTGGCTCAGCTGGATGAGGTTGGCTATTGGTCGCTGGAATGCTGGGGCGGCGCTACCTTTGATGTATGTATGCGCTTTTTGAATGAGGATCCTTGGGAACGCTTGCGTACCCTTAAGAAATATATGCCCAAAACCAAGCTGCAGATGCTGCTGCGCGGTCAAAATATCCTCGGCTATAAGCATTATGCCGATGATGTTGTTGATACCTTTGTTGCAAAATCGATCGAAAACGGCATCGATGTCATCCGTATCTTTGATGCGCTGAATGATGTTCGTAATGTTGAGCAGGCAATGAAGAGCTGCAAAAAATACGGCGGTATTTGCGAGGCGGCAATCAGCTATACAACCAGCCCCGTTCATAATGAGGATTATTTTGTTGATTTGGCAAAGACCCTCGAGGGAATGGGCGCGGATGTTATTTGCATTAAGGATATGGCAAATCTGCTGCTGCCGATGGATGCTTACAGCCTCGTTAAGAAACTGAAGGATGCGGTAAAGGCACCGATCCATCTTCATACCCATAATACTACCGGTACCGGCGATATGACCAATCTGATGGCTACCTGGGCGGGCGTTGATATTGTGGATTGCGCTTTGTCGCCGATGGCCAATGGTACCGCTCAGCCTTCTACCGAGGCAATGGTTGCAACCCTGCAGGGGACCGAGCGCGATACCGGCTTGGATTTAAATAAGCTCAGCGATATCGCTACCCATTTCCGCGGAATTGCCGATAAGATGAAAGCGGATGGTACCTTGGATCCCAAGGTTCTCAATGTGGATGCAAAAACGCTGCTGTATCAGGTGCCCGGCGGTATGCTTTCTAATCTGATCTCTCAGCTGAAGCAGGCTAATGCTGAAGATAAATATTATGATGCATTGGCGGAAATTCCCCGCGTTCGTAAGGATTTCGGCTATCCCCCGTTGGTTACTCCTACCAGCCAGATTGTTGGTACTCAGGCGGTTATGAATGTTTTGACCGGCGAGCGCTATAAGATGGTTACCAAGGAATCCAAGGGTCTTTTGAAGGGCGAATATGGTCAGGTGCCCGGCGAGGTAAATGAGGAGGTTCGCAAGAAGGCGATCGGCGATGAGGAGGTTATTACCTGCCGTCCTGCCGATCTTCTGGAACCCGAGCTGGAAAAATATCGCGAAGAGGCCGGCGATCTTGCCCGCTGTGAAGAGGATGTTTTGAGCTACGCTCTCTTCCCGCAGGTTGCCTCTAAATTCTTGGCAGAGCGCAATAAGCCCGCCGAGGATGAAAATGCCGTTCGCGAGCTCTATGTTGAAGATTTGGGAATGTAATTATAATAAGGAAATTACCCCTTTGCCCGGCGCAAAGGGGTAATTTTTGTGCAAAACTCTGTTGACTTCCTGTTGATGTTTTGTGCAAAACAAAAAACAACGAAAAAGTTAAAAAAAATCTCAAAAAAAGTGTTGACAAACGGGGATAGATTTGATATTATATTCAGGCACCCGCAAAAAAGGGGGTCGATCCGATAGGGTCGGAACCCGAGGAAAGAAGCGGGAAAGCAGCGGACTTTGAAAATTAAACAGCATCATTAAAA
>JAZQDS010000017.1:0-31369 GCA_045546895.1 Eubacteriales bacterium
CAAATATTTTTCCTTTTCCTGCAAATTTTCGCGATTTGCCTTTAATTTTACAAAATGTTTCACATTTGCTTTTTTGACACGGCTGATAAAAGCCCCTTCCCAAAGGCAAAGGGTAATATTTTTCCAGCGCAGCGGCAAAAGCATAATTTTCATATAGAGCGAGCGAGGCTTTGCAATCTTCAATGCACTTTGAGCTGTTTCGCTCTTAATAATCATAGCAATATGCGCTCGTTTTTCTTTTTTATTCAAGGTGCAGGATTGATTGGTAACATTTTCAATGCAGCCAATCAATCGTTCAACATATCTGCGAGCAAGGAATTCATCAACCCGCGCATCGTTGATCTTCCAATATTGAAAAAGATCAATCAGCCATCCATGCTCCTCTTCCCGCTTTTCATACATTTCTTTACGATAGCGGGTTGTTTCGCTCTCCGCGCGTTTTCTCATAAAGTGATAATACGGCTGATCGCTAACAACAACACGCTCAACATCCCTTACAACACTCAGGCAAAACGGAAAATCGTCCCAAAATGTATTAGGGAAATAAAGCTTATTCTTTTTGATATATTCCGCAAGAAAAAGTTTATTCCAAGGAGTATAAAGCAGATTTTCATCAAACAGTCGGTAGGCATCCTCGCGGAAGGCTTGCTGATTGGGATAGACGATCGGTTCCACCTGCTGAATTTGAACATATTTCTCATCATCGGTATAATAAGAATCAATATAATATCCGGTAACAACCATTTCCGCTTGATTTCTCTCTGCCAAAGAAAACATATCCTCCAGCATAGTAAGCTCGGCCCAATCATCGGAATCCATAAAATAGAAATATTTTCCGCCGGCTTGATCGATGGCAACATTGCGCGCGCTCGGGGCGCCGCCGTTTTCCTTATGAATAACATGGATACGCGGATCATTTTTAGCATATTCATCGCAAATCATTCCGCTGCGATCTTTGGTGCCATCGTCCACAGCCCAAAGTTCCCATTCGGAAAAGGTTTGCTTTTGAATACTTTCGATTGCCGCGCCAACATATTCTTCAACACCGTATACCGGCATGATAATACTGATTAAAGCATTATTTTTCATTAATCTTTGAAAGTTTCCTTTACCATATTTAATGCAGCAGCGATTACTTTATCCATATCATAGTAACAATAGCGACCCAAACGCCCGCCAAACAAAACCTTTTCCTCCTTGGCGGCCAGATCGGCATATTTTTGATAAAGAGCGCTGTTGCGATCATCATTAACAGGATAATAAGGCTCCATTCCCTCTTGCCAATCAACAGGGTATTCGCGGGTGATAACGGTTTTAGGCTGGGTGCCGAATTCAAAATGTTTATGCTCAATAATTCTTGTAAACGGAGTTTCGCGATCGGTATAATTCACAACCGCAACACCCTGATAATTTTCTTCATCCAAAAGCTCTGTTTCAAAGCGTAGGCTACGATATTCCAATTTTCCGAAGCGATAAGAGTAATATGCATCAATCATTCCGGTATAAACAATCTTATCCGCCAGCGATTCCCATTGCTCGCGATCCTTCAGAAAATCGGTATTTAAGCGAATATCTGCCCCATCCAGCAGCTTTTCAATAATTTGATTATAGCCACCCTCGGGAATTCCTTGATAACGATCATTAAAATAATTATTATCATAGGTAAACCGAACCGGCAGACGCTTAATAATAAACGCAGGAAGCTCCGCGCAAGAACGCCCCCATTGCTTTTCGGTATAGCCTTTAACTAATTTGTTATAAATATCAGTTCCAACCAGGCTGATCGCCTGCTCCTCCAAATTACGAGGTTCCCCTTTTATCACCGCGCGCTGCTCTTCAATTTTAGCCTTCGCTTCCGCAGGGGTCCTTACACCCCACATTTTATTGAAGGTATTCATATTAAAGGGCATATTATACATCTCGCCGTTAAAATTAGCCACAGGTGAATTGGTATAACGATTAAATTCCGCAAATTGGTTTACATATTCCCAGACCATTTTATCGTTGGTATGAAAAATATGAGCGCCATAGTGATGCACCGTAATCCCTTCGCAATCCTTGCAATAGATATTACCGCCAATATGGGAGCGCTTTTCCAAAACAAGGCAACTCTTCCCCCTGCGCATTGCTTCATGGGCAAAAACAGCGCCAAACAGGCCGCTGCCTACAATTAAAAAATCATAATGCAAAAGAACAAGCTCCTTTCGGCGCAAATAGCCATAACTTGCGCATCATAATACATTATAAGTATACATCATTTGCCTAAAAATTACAAGGACTAAATATTTAAATTATTTTCGTAATAACTATTGACAAATCGAAGTGAAACGATTATAATGTGTAAAGTAATTTTCTTTACATTCAAGTCAAAGGAGTGATTTTAAAGTGAAGGACCTGCATTTTTCCCTGCTGATTGATTTTTACGGAAACCTCTTGGCGCCCAAAATGAAAGATGCTCTGGAGCTCTATTATAACGAAGATCTTTCCTTATCCGAAATCGCTCAGCATATGAACATCACACGTCAGGGTGTGCGTGATAATATCAAACGAGGCGAGCAATTCCTTTCCGAAACAGAGCAGCGTGTTGGTTTCTTTAAGAAATATTCCGGATTAGAAGATCAGATGGAGCAGATCCGTAATCTCGCGATGAATATTCGCGATTTCAATCTGCGCCATCAAAAATCCCCTGAAATTAATCATTTTTCAGAGGAGATTATCGAAATCACCGATTTTTTCAAAGAACAGGAGTAATCCATGGCTTTTGAAGGATTAAGCGAAAAACTTGCCCGTGCATTCAAAAACCTCAAGCAGCATGGCCATCTTACCGAGGCCGATGTTAAGTCTGCAATGCGCGAAATCAAGCTAGCCTTGCTCGAAGCGGATGTAAGCTTCAAAGTTGTTAAAGGCTTTATCGCCAAGGTTTCGGAGCGATGCGTCGGCAGCGATGTTTTGGAAAGCCTTACCCCCGCCCAGCAGGTTGTCAAAATCGTAAACGAAGAGCTCACCGCTTTAATGGGCTCCGAAGTCACTTCCATTAAAATGGCATCCGGCGGGCCTACAATTGTTATGATGGTCGGCCTTCAGGGTACCGGTAAAACCACCCAAAGCGCAAAGCTTGCGGGCTATTTCAAGAAAAAAGGTCGCCGCCCTCTTCTTGTTGCCTGCGACGTCTACCGCCCTGCTGCCATTACCCAGCTTGAAATCGTTGGCCAAGGGGTCGAAGTCCCCGTATTTAAGATTGATGGCGAAATGAACCCCGTCAAGATCGCAAAAGAAGCGCTCAACCATGCCAAAAAGCATGGGAATGATCTTGTTTTTTTGGATACCGCAGGTCGCTTGCATATCGATGATGCTTTGATGGATGAACTTTCAAACATCAAAAAAGCGGTTCAACCGCAGGAAATCCTACTGGTCGTTGACGCAATGACAGGCCAAGACGCCGTAAATGTTGCCGAAAGCTTTAACAACCTTTTGAATATCGATGGTGTTGTTCTTACCAAATTAGATGGCGATACCCGCGGCGGTGCCGCCCTTTCCGTTAAATACATTACCGGAAAGCCCATCAAATTTGCCGGTATCGGCGAAAAGCTTTCGGATATTGAACCCTTCCACCCTGATCGGATGGCTTCCCGCATTCTGGGAATGGGCGATGTTCTTTCGCTGATCGATAAAGCGCAGGAGGCCTTTGATGAAAAAGAAGCGCTTGCGCTGGAGGAGAAGCTGAGAAGCAATCGCTTTACGCTTCAGGATTTCTTAGATCAAATGCGCCAAATCAAAAAGATGGGCCCCTTGGAAAATCTGCTCGGTATGATGCCGGGAATGAATCAGGCGCAGCTTAAAGACGTTAAAATTGATGAGAAACAGCTCGATCGTACCGAAGCAATCATTCTTTCGATGACTCCGGAGGAGCGGGAAAATCCCTCGCTGATGAATGCTTCTCGGCGCAAAAGAATCGCAGCCGGCAGCGGAACCAGCGTTGAAATGGTAAACCGCTTGCTCAAACAATTCGAGCAAATGAACAAAATGGTTAAACAACTAAAATCCAAAAAAGGCAAACGCCGGGGTTTTGGTTTTTAATAAGAGATTTTTGAAAGGAGTGAATGGAAGATGGCAGTTAAAATCAGACTGAGAAGACTCGGCGCCAAGAAGGCCCCCACCTACCGGATCGTTGTTGCAGATTCCCGCTATCCCCGCGATGGCAGATTTATTGAGGAGATCGGCACCTACAATCCCTGCACCGAGCCCGCTACCGTTGTTATCGATGGCGAAAAGGCTAAGGCTTGGATCAAGAACGGCGCTCAGCCCACCGATACGGTTAAGGCTCTGCTGAAGAAGCAGGAAATTCTCTAATCGAGAGGAAGCAACATGAAAGAACTTATCATTTACCTGGCACAATCGTTGGTAGACGATCCGGAAGCGGTTACCGTTACCGAATCTGAAACCGAGGATGCAATCGTTTACGAATTGCATGTTGCTGCAGATGATATGGGGCGCGTAATCGGCAAGCATGGAAAAATTGCAAAAGCGATTCGCTCCATTGTTAAATCTGCGTCCTTTAAAATGCCGAAGAAAGTGGTCGTTGAGATCAGATAATCGGAATTTTATGAACCGTCCCGATATTTTTAGCGGGACGGTTGTTTTTTTGTCAAAAATATTATATAATATTCAAAAATCCTTATTTGGAGGCATTTATGGAAAAAGAACTGCTTTTGGCGGGCAAGATCGTCAATACCCATGCGCTGCGCGGCGAAGTTCGCATCTATCCCTATTGCGACAGCGCCGATTTTCTTTGCGATCTCAAAAAATTATATATCGATGGCGAAGCTTATAAAATCACAACCGCCCGCGTTCATAAAGGGCAAGCATTAATTCATTTCAAGGGAATTAATCGCATCGAAGATGCGGAAGCCTATATCGGAAAAGAGGTCTTTTTTGATAAAAAAGATGTTTCATTGGAGGAAGGTCAATTTTTCATTGATGATATCATCGGCATGGAGGTTATCGACATCGATACCGATGAAAACTACGGCAAAGTAATAAATGTCATCACAACCGGTGCCAATGATGTTTTTGAAATCAAAGGTGAGCGTGGTCTTTTGATGGTTCCCAAAATTGATGATGTTGTTATCGATATCAGCCTCAAGGACAAAACCATAAAAATCCGTCCATTGAAAGGATTGTTTGAATGAAATTTTCCGTTATGACGCTCTTCCCTGCAATGATCGATCAAGTTTTAAATGAAAGCATTATCGGAAGAGCCAGAGCCAACGGTTTGATCGACATTGAATGCTTGAATATCCGTGATTTTACCCTCGATAAGCATCGTAGGGTGGATGATTACCCCTTTGGCGGTGGTGGCGGAATGCTGATGCAATGCCAGCCTATTTATGACTGCCATCAAAAAATCCTTCAAACCAATTCGGAGCGGCCCCATACCATCTACCTCTCCCCCCGCGGCAAGATTTTAACGCAAAAGAAGGCCAAAGAATTGAGTGCCCTTCCCCATCTTGCAATCCTATGCGGCCATTATGAGGGCGTGGATCAGCGGGTTCTGGATGAAATCATTGATGAGGAAATCTCCATCGGAGATTATGTTTTAACCGGCGGCGAGCTTCCCGCCTGTGTTTTAATTGATTGCATTGCAAGGATGATCCCCGGCGTTTTGGCAGATGAAAACTCTTATTCCTGCGAAAGCCATTATAACGGCCTTTTAGAGCATCCTCAATATACCCAGCCTCGCTGCTGGATGGAACGAGAGGTCCCTGCCCTGCTTACCGAAGGAAACCATCGGCTGATAGAAAAATGGAAGCTGGAGCAATCAATCCAAATTACCAAAAAAATGCGTCCCGATCTCTATCGCAGACCTGTTCCAGACGGCAAGCGCCTTCGCTTTGCCACCGAGCAAGACCGCCAAGTGCTGATCGATATGATGCTTGCATTTTATAATTCCCCCGGCGTTTTACATACCATTCCAACCAAAAACTTTGAAAATACGCTCTCTGCTCTGTTTGAGGGCGATCCCTATGTAAACGCATATATTATTCAATTCGAGCGTAAAATCGCAGGTTACTGCCTCCTTAGCCATACATATTCCAATGAAGCTGGCGGCTTTACGGTTTGGATTGAAGAACTCTATGTTTCCCCCGATTTCCGCGGCCATAAATTAGGGGATAAAGCTTTGCGACAGATTATTGAGCTTTATAAAGATACCGCCGCCCGTTTCCGCCTTGAGGTTACTGCAGATAATAAAATTGCAAAATCCATTTATTACCGCCTTGGTTTTAAAATGCTTGATTATCAGCAGATGATCAAAGAATAAAAAAACACGCTGTATCCAAAGATACAGCGTGTTTTTTATTGAGTTATATCCTGAAAGGTACCGGAAATTAATCGCGCAAGATCTTGCGGATTCAGAAGAATTTGAGCGCCGATTCGGCCTCCGCTGATGATGATCTCATCGAAAAGGATCGCTGTTTCGTCAATAACAGTAGTGAATTGCTTTTTCATTCCGATCGGGGTGCACCCGCCGCGAATATAGCCGGTTAAGCCAAAGATTTCCTTAACAGGGATCAGCTCCATTGATTTTTCCCCAACTGCCCTCGCCGCTTTTTTAAGATCCATCTCTTCTGCGATGGGAACAACAAAAACATAATGCTTACCGCTTTTCCCGCAAGCCACTAACGTTTTAAAGGAGCATTCATACTCCTGCCCGAGCTGATCGGCAACATGAACTGCATCAATGAATTGATCACATTCATAAAGATTTATCCGATGCGGGATCTTATGCTGCTCAAGAATCCGCATCGCATTTGTTTTAACCTCTTTGGCCATTATTCACTAACAATTTTGATAAATTTCTTTTTACCGCGCTTCAAAACAAAGCCTTCCGCCACCTTCTCGGCAGTATAGGCCTGCTTCAGATCCGTAACCTTTTCTCCATCAACGGTAACCCCGCCTTGCTCAATGGCACGGCGCCCCTCCGAACGAGAAGGTACTAAGCCGCTCTTAACCAAAAGAGTAATAACATCAACGGCGCCATCAGTATAGTCCTCTGCCACAACGCAATATTTCGGCATATTTTCCGCATTACCGGAACCAAAAAGCGCTTTTGCACTTTCCTGCGCCTTGGTGGCTTCTTCCTCGCCGTGAACAAGCTTTGTAAGCTCAAAAGCAAGAATTTCTTTTGCCTTATTCAGCTGGCTGCCTTCCCATTGATCCATTTCATCAATCTGCTCTAAGGGCAGGAAGGTAAGCATCCGAATACATTTCAAAACATCCGCATCGTCAGTATTACGCCAATACTGATAAAAATCAAAGGGCGAGGTTTTATTGGGATCCAGCCAGACCGCGCCGCCCGCGGTTTTCCCCATCTTCTTTCCTTCGCTGGTCAGCAGCAGGGTAATCGTCATCGCATGGGCGTCTTTACCAAGCTTTCTGCGAATCAGCTCAGTACCGCCGAGCATATTGCTCCATTGATCATTTCCGCCAAACTGCATATTGCAGCCATAGTTTTGGAAAAGATGATAGAAATCATAGGATTGCATAATCATATAATTAAATTCAAGGAAGGAAAGACCCTTCTCCATCCTCTGCTTATAGCATTCGGCACGCAGCATATTATTAACAGAGAAGCAGGCACCAACCTCGCGCAAAACATCAACATAATTCAGCTCCAGCAGCCAATCGGCATTATTCACCATTTGAGCCTTGCCCTCGCCGAATTCAATAAACCGCTCCATTTGCTTTTTAAAACAATCGCAATTATGCTGAATGGTTTCCTTGGTCATCATCGAGCGCATATCGGTACGGCCGGAGGGATCTCCGATCATTGCAGTACCGCCGCCGATCAATGCGATGGGGCGATTGCCCGCCATCTGCAGGCGCTTCATCAGGCAAAGCGCCATAAAATGCCCAACATGCAAGCTATCCGCCGTGGGATCAAATCCAATATAAAAGGTTGCCTTACCATTGTTAACAAGCTCGCGAATTTCATCTTCATCTGTTACCTGCGCAATTAAACCGCGGGCAACCAATTCTTCGTAAATCTTCATTTCTTGCTCCTTTTCTGATAAAAAAGCCCTCTGCTCCCCCCTAAAGGGAGCAGAGGGCAAAATTTCTTTTGCGGTACCACCTCTGCATCGAAAAATCCTCGCAGATTTTTCCTCAGCAAGTAGCTTTACTACCTTTCTCTTTAACGGAAGATTCCGTCTGCAACTACTCTGTTCATCGCAGCAGCTCCGGAATGTATTCAGCCCCGCCTGCCTGTTTGCCTCTCACCAACCGGCAACTCTCTTTGCAGCGGCAAAAGCCTACTTCTTTCCTTCAAAGCCTTTACCGATATATTTTATCGCGGAAAGAAAGGTTTGTCAAGCCCTTATTCGGTAACGATTACTTTAGAGGTGGGCGTATAAAGGAAGCGGCTATCCCCGGAATGAGAAATAACAATCGGTTCCACCTGATATTCGCCGGGCATTGCGCCCATAACCGAGATTTCAACCTTAACTCTTCCCTGCGGCAAAGCTGCTGAGATTTCTCGTTTATTCAAATGAGGCGCAACAGTATAGCTCCTCTCTCCTGCGCTGATAACGCAATAATCATAAATCAAACCGGCAGGAAGCACCATCTCAAGCGATGCCTGATCAAAATCCTTCGGAATATCAACGCTAAAGGAAAGGGTCGACCATTCTGTTCGTTCCATTTTATCAGGAACCGCAAACGTCTTAAATTGGATTCCTCCGCTCAAGGCAGCAAGTTCCTCAGTCATCCCCTTATAGGAATATCCAACAACCGAAACCCCCTCCTGATTGGCGATCTTCATATCGCAGCTTTGCTCCGGAACCAACGAGAGGCTCAAAACCTCATTTTTAGCGTAAGTATAACTCTTTGTCTTACCGTCTGCCGTTGTTATGCTGATAACATTTTTGCCTTCAACATAGTTTACGCGATCGTTCAGATATCCAATCAATTCCAAACTCAAAAGGGTTTCGCTTGTATCGGTCTTTATGATATATTTCATAAACGCATCTGCAGAATCCAAGGAAAGGCGATTTGCCAGCAGCGCTGCACACCCGGTTAGTTCCTCGCTCACCGCTTCATTAATAACGATTCGGGCCAACCCCTCTTCTTCGCCGAGATTTCCACCGAGATATTCCTCGAAAATATATTCCGCCGTTGTATAATCTCCGCCGTAAGCAAAGGCCAGCGCCAGATAAGCGCCTTCATCAACGCTCAATTCTGCTTCAGCTTTATAAATCTGATGCAGATCGGAAAGAACCGGCTCACCTAAGGCTGCAAGACCAAAATAGGCCGTTATTACATCAATCTTTGCAGCATAGCGATTATTGATATAATTTTCAAAATACCATTTCAATTCATTACGATTGCAGAATTGAGGAGCAACCGCTGCAAGCTTTGCGCTCAGCCGAAGATCTTCCTCCTCAGAATTTTGGAACATTCTGACCCCGCCGAATTCCATATAGGGGCGAACAATCGAATAATCCAGGCTTTCCTGATTCATCCAGCGGCCGGATTCATAATATTGCTCAGCCAAATAAGCGCCCAATACCTGATCCACCCGCTCGCCCGAATTTGAGCGCAAGCGCGCCATTGCCTCTTGCCAAAATGCATAACTTTCATCCGCGATTGTCAGGGTGACATTGCCGGCCTGAGGCTTCAGCTGAAGCGCAAGCGCATCCCCCTTAATCGTTTCTGCATTATGAATCCATACCGTATTCAAATTTTCAACAACATCCAGAGAATAAAGCAGGGAATCCTTTTTTCCGCCGCTCTCACCCTCAATATAAACAGTATAATACCCCTTTTGCAACTCGCCGAAATTCAAATAAGCAAAATTCGAATTGGCAGCAGCAACCTTACGGCTATCGATTTGAGTTCCATCCTGATCAGATAGAGTTACCGTAAATTGGCTTGCATCATCTTCGGTAAAGACCTTGCTCTCGCCCTTCAGCGCAACAACAAAATCATCGGTTTCCTTAATCTTATCAACCAACGATGCAAAAACAAAATAGTCCTTTTCAGAGGTCAGCGCAAAATGCTCCATCCCCGCCCGCACATCCTTGGAAATTGCGCGCGCAACAATGGTCCATTCGGTAATACTATCGGGCAATACAAAGGAAATCTTGCCTTCACCCTTTGCATTGGTATGAATGGTTTCAAAATAGGGCGCATCTTCAAAATCTCTGCGCGGCTCACCATCTCCGCCGCCTCCTTCACCATAAAGCCCCTCACCATTCTTGAAATCACGATGGGAAACAGTAGTATAAACCTCCGAGCTAAAGCTACGGGAATGATAAATCAGATCCAAGGGCGATGTGAATTCTCCGCCTGTTTCGAATAAAGCGCTATCCAAAACGCTGATATTCAAGGCGCAGGCTACCGGCTTCCCTTCTTGATCCGTCACCCTGAATTCAAGATCCTGTCGATCGCCGGGCGATGTGTTTTCGGGCGCATTGAGCAGCTCAATTTTTAATTGAGCATTTTCGGTATTATAAGAAACATATTCAGATCCTAAGGAATAAATATGCTTTCCATCAAAATACGCGCCGTAGATTTGGATATCGGGCGCGTGGCGCTCCTTATAGTTCATCGTATATTGCGGAAACTCACTGTAGCAGGTTTCAACAATCTCGCCGCATACCATAGAATAAAGAACGCTTCCGCTATTGAGCAGTTCTTGATTTTGAGTATCGCGCGCAATAAGATTGATCGAGTCACCGATATTAACATAATTCTCATCGGCTGTGAAATAATAGGAGAGCTCATTATTTGAAACATAGCTTTGATAATCGTAAAGATCAATACGAATTGCGCCGGTAGAATTTTCGGGCCAGAGGATCACATAATAATGACGCTCCTCATCAGATTTCTCATCAAATTCAAGCTCCGCTTGCCCATCCTCAAGCTGAGCCTCAAACGATCTGAGAATATTATCTGTTTCATTATACCGATAGCTGTAGACCGTCTTTTTATTGATGGGATCATAGGTGGTTGCTTCAATTTCCTTGGTATAAACAACCTCATGTAATTCGCCATAAACCGGGCAATTGGCAGCCGCCTTCTCAAAAGCAGTCTTATCATTAATAACCTTATAAAATTCTTCTTCCTTCGTATTGCTGACCTTACTTACATCAACATCACTTCCGCTCAAAAGAACCTTTCCATCCTGATAGCGCCCCTCTAAATACTGCGGCGCATCAAAAACGATATAATCCGCATATCCCTCGCAGCTGCTTTCAGATCCATCCTCAACAACGAAACCAACCGAACGAACCTGCGGTTGATTAGATTCGGAAACATAATCAAAGTCGCTGTAAAGCGGGGCGACGGTAAAGGAAGATCTTAATAAACCGTCCTTATCAGTATACCCTGAAAGGCCCATATCGTTCCAATCTCTGATATAAACACCGCGCGCAGGCGTACCGTCAAAATAAGTAACCTGGACCTCTGCTTGTGCGGTATCTCCTACCATATAGGCACTTCGATCGGTTTTAACTGCAATACGGTAAACAGGCAGCTCATAATTAGCAATTGTAATATAAGTTGAATCCAGCAGACAGTCATTGATATAAAGTTCAATGCACGCCGAACTATTGGCCGTATTATTCAGCGGAAGTTTCAGCTCAAAAGCGCCGTTCTTACCGATATCAACATTATACTCTTTTCCATCAATATCGCAGCGCAATACCACATCGCTCGGTAATTTTGCGTTTTTGGCGCGCGGCATAATGGCGCCAAAGACACCAACAATATCATCGCTTCTATAAAGCTTGCTATTCGTTGAAATATAGCTATAATAACGATTGGCCGCATCAATTTCCGGATCGCGAGCATCACCGCGCAGCAAAACAACATACGGTGATTGATTCCCAACCTTCAAAGCGCGCATATTGGCTTCTTCCTCGGCACCTCCAAAAAAGGCAGTACCGTTGGCTCCGGTTTTTTTATTTCCGAAGCCCTCCAGCGACACTTCCATCCCCTCGCAGGGCTTTCCGGCTTTGCTATCGTTGACCCAAACAACATAATCACCGTTGGTTGCCAGCGTATATACCGAAAGATTTGTCGATTGAAGCAATTGATAAAGCCGCTTTCCGCCAATTTCAATTTCGGCATAATAATATCCAATTGCAAGCGGCTCGGGATAATTGATAAACGCCGCTTTTTCATAAATGCCGCAATAGTTTTCCGCCAAAACAGGCGTTGCTTTAAAGGAAGCGCGGGGGGCCAGCTGAAGATCGGTAATCTCCGCGGATACCTCGCCATTGCGAACATATTTCTTATAGGCATCAATATATGCATCGCAACTCTCAAATGCATATAATCGAACATCAGCGGAGGAAACGTCGATGTCGTTATAGCTGATAACAGAAATCGGCTTTTCATCCGGCAGGAAGGTATCGGCCGCCTCATGATCCTGATAGATCATAAAGGCATATTGCCCATCATAATCGGTTGAAAACGAGAAGCGATAATCTTTCGCAAGGCTTGTTCCGTTGGGGCCCGTTACGCCCTTATCGATGGTTACGGTATAAAGCGTTGCGGGATCCAGCGGAGCATCGGGAATAAACGCCATGGTACGCCCATATTGCTGGAAGGAGCCCGCCACCTTCGGCGAGATAGAAAAGGCCTCCTCAAAACCGCTGATATCCGCATGGGAGAAAATAATCTCTATTGCAGTATTCCGCTCGGTATGCTGCCCCTCGGCAGGAGCAGAGCCGGTAATGCAAAAATTTGTTTCTGTTTGAAAAGCCCAGCGATAAACAACCCGCCCTGCAAAAACAGCCTCCAAATTATATAGGGTATTTTGCGCTAACGGCTTGGAAAAGCTCAAAACATAAGAGCAATCCCCGCTTTTCTTTAAAGAAAAATCCGCCTGTGGCTGAATGGAAATTCTCTTTTTCAATTCTTTTACAGCAACATTCTCCGTTGTTTTAATCAGCAGCTCGCCCTCATCATCCATAAATGCAAGCTCGCCCTCAGCAGCGCTGACGGTTTTGATTACATTGATTGCGCCATCATTTACCGTTTCAACTATAGGCTTTGCAGCAGGATTGGAAAAGAGCCAAATACCCGCGATGACCAGCGCAGCCGCAGCGCAAAGAGATGCGGCGGAAATCCCTGCAATTTTCAAGCCCGTATGCTTACGAGTTGCCCGCTTTAAAACGCGCTCGGAATCGGGCATCATCGATTCTTTATTCAGATTTAAAAGATCAGAAAATTTCATCGTTACATCTCCTTATTCATATTTTTCAAGATAATTTTCTTTCACCTTGCACAAAAGACGATAGATATAATTCCTTGCGGCCGCAACCGAAACCTCAAGCTCATTTGCTGTTTCTTCAATGCTCATATCAAAATAAAAATGCATGGTAAAAGCACGGCGCATCAAGGGAGGTTGCTCCGAAACAAATTCAAGGATATCCTGCAAAAGCATCTGCTTCATCGCTTGCTCTTCCGTTAAATTCAGTTCGGTTTGCAGCAGGGCTTCGTATTCATCCCCTGCCTCGGGCAGCGGCTCTGTAATCCGTTGCTTTTTCCAATATTGAGCAATGCGATTTTTAAGCACCTTGAATAAATAATCCTCCGGAGAACGCAGTTCACCGTTCTTATCCTTCAAAAAGCTTTTGTAAATCGCGTAATATGTATCAGCCAAAAGATCCTCGCTATTCACAAAATCTCCGGTTTTTACCATGCAATAGCGCATAGCAGAGGGATATGTTTCTTTATAAAAAGCATTGAATTTTGAAATTAATTCATTTTTCTTCATAGATCATTCTCCTTTGCGCTCCTTCATAATTAAAGAGTATCATAACAGACAAATAATTTCAATAAAAATTAAAAAACCGTAATGTTTTCATTACGGTTTTATCTTAAAAAATTATTTTATAGGATTCAGCAAAATTACCGCCGTTGAAGCTATAAGCAATAAAGCTTCGATACTCATTTTCCATATAGAGCATCAACGACCACTTTCCATCTCCCTCAGGATCAATCACTAACGGACGCAGTTTCTGCGGCGCGCATTCTTTATCGTCTCCCTTAAGCGTTAATAATCCTTGGCTTTCTTGTTCCCCGCCGAATGCAAAGAAACAATAATAATTCTTAGCCTCTATATCGCCGCAATTGCAAGCTTTGAATAATACCTCCTGCTCCCCATTCCCGTCCAGATCGCAGCTCCAAATATCAGTAACAACTGCTTCCTCCGGCGCAAGCCCATTGGCAGAAAGCAAGCGCTTGGCTTGCTTGGCAATTTTTTCATCAACATTGCTTTGATTTTTCAGCGAATACTCTGTGTGAACAGGGTTTAAAAACAGAGGCCATTCTCCGTTTACAGCAAAGCAAGGGGTTTCGGAAATTTCATAACCCTTACTTTTTCCACTCAATTCAAGGCTATCAGCATTATAAAGATAAAATTCACTTTCCAAAGGGCAATCCCCAAGCTCGTAAAACCAATGCGCCCCATTTTCAATCTTCTGCTCCCCGTCCTGCGTTAACGAAATTGGGAAAGCGGTCTTATCAAAATAGATTACCGCGCGATTTCCGCTGTTATCAGCTGCCTCTTCCATCGATTCAGGCAATTTTTCTCTTGTACATCCGCAGGCAAACAGCGCAATTATTAATAATAAAATTAAAAAACGTTTCATCGCACCCTCCAAGATATTACACCATACTATATGAGTAAAAAGAGGATGCTATGCATAAAAATAAGGAGCAAAAGCACGCTTTTGCTCCTTAAAATTTAAAATAATTAATACATGCCGCCCATTTGGTTCATTGCCGCATTGGCAACGGCTGCTGCTGCAGCATCGGGCTCTTTGATCTCGGCAACCAAGCTTTCTGTGGTAAGCACCATCGCCGCAACGCTTGCAGCATTCTGCAATGCGCTTCTGGTAACCTTGGCAGGATCAACGATACCGGCCTTCAGCATATCGCAATATTCTTCCTTAAAGGCATCAAATCCAAAATTAACATCATCATTTTTGCGAATGTTTTCCAAAATAACCGAGCCCTCAAGGCCGCAATTCAGCGCAATCTGGCGAACCGGCTCTTCCAGCGCCTTCAGAACGATCTGAATGCCGGTCTTTTCATCGCCATCAACCTCATCCAAGAGCTTGGAAGCAACGTCGATTGCTTTGATATAAGCGGTGCCGCCGCCGGCAACAATACCTTCCTCAACCGCCGCTTTGGTTGCAGCCAGCGCATCGTCAACACGCAGCTTCTTTTCGTTCATTTCCGTCTCTGTAGCAGCGCCGACTTTAATAACGGCAACGCCACCGGAAAGTTTTGCCAACCGTTCTTCCAGCTTTTCCTTATCATAAGAAGAGGTTGTAATTGCGATCTGACTTTGGATCTGATCGATCCGTGCCTGAATATTTTCAGGAGCGCCCGCGCCGCCAACAATAATAGTCTTTTCCTTTTGAACCTTTACCTGGGTTGCACGGCCCAGCATATTGATGGTCGCGGTCTTAAGATCCAGACCCAGCTCCTCGCTGATCACCTGACCACCGGTAAGGATTGCAATATCCTGCAGCATCTCCTTTCTGCTGTCGCCAAAGCCGGGAGCCTTAACGCCTACGCAAGAGAAGGTGCCGCGAATCTTATTCACAATCAGAGTCGCAAGAGCTTCACCCTCGATATCTTCAGAAATGATCAGCAGCTTCTTTCCTGCCTGGACAATCTGCTCCAAAACAGGGAGAATTTCCTGAATATTGCTGATTTTCTTATCGGTAATCAGCAAATATGCATCATCGATTACCGCTTCCATTTTATCGCTATCGGTAACCATATAGGGAGTAATATAACCGCGATCAAACTGCATCCCTTCAACAACATCGCAGCTGGTTTCGGCGGTCTTGGACTTCTCAACAGTGATAACACCGTTGGTTGTTACCTTCTCCATTGCCTCTGCAATCAGCTGACCCACATTCTCATCGGCGGAAGATACGGTAGCAACCCGCGCAATGTCATTGCTTCCGCTGATCTTTTGAGAATTCTGATGAATGGTGTCAACAACGCAATCAACAGCTTTCTTAATACCCTTGCGAACAACCATGGGATTTGCGCCCGCAGCAACATTCTTCATTCCTTCGCGGATCAAAGCCTGCGCAAGAAGAGTTGCGGTAGTTGTGCCGTCACCGGCGATATCATTGGTTTTGGTAGAAACCTCTTTTACAAGCTGAGCGCCCATATTTTCAAAGGGATCATCCAACTCAATATCCTTCGCAATGGTAACACCGTCGTTGGTAATCAACGGGCTGCCGAATTGCTGGCTTAAAACAACATTTCTTCCCTTGGGACCAAGGGTGATTTTAACAGTGTTGGCAAGCTTATCAACACCGCTCTGAAGAGATTTTCTTGCCTCTTCGCCATACTGAATCTTCTTTGCCATTCTCATTCACTCCTTATTCTTCAACCATTGCTAAAATATCGCTTTGGCGAGCAATCAAAAATTCCTCACCGTCAATTTTAATTTCGGTAGTACCGTATTTACGCAAAACAACGCGATCGCCGGGCTTAACAACCATCTCGACCTTGTTGCCGTCCACATAGCCGCCGGGGCCTACTGCAAGCACCTGGGCAACCTGAGGCTTTTCCTGAGCAGCTGCTGTAAGAATGATGCCGCTCTTGGTAGTTTCTTCCGCCTCTTCCATTTTAATGACCACCTGGTCAAATAAAGGTTTTAATTTCATGACCTTATTTCCTCCGATCAGAATTTAGCACTCTTGCTCCAAGAGTGCTAAATATAGTTTAGCATACTTTTTTTGAAATGCAATACTTTTTTGAAATTTTTTCACTTTATTAACAAATTTACGCGCATCAAACAAAGAAAATGAAAAATCTTCATTTTTATCTTGACAATACCATTAAAATGATTTATAATTCAATTCGTTGCCGGTGGCAAATGGTTATATGTGGTGGTTGTAGTTCAGCTGGTTAGAGCGCCAGATTGTGGCTCTGGAGGTCGTGGGTTCGAATCCCACCATCCACCCCACTTTTTTCTTTCCGAAAAAAGTTACCCGGCATTTTGGGATATAGCCAAGTCGGTAAGGCAACGGACTTTGACTCCGTCATTTCGCTGGTTCGAGTCCAGCTATCCCAGCCAATTGAAACACTCTTTATCCTCGGATAGAGAGTGTTTTTTCTTTTCCTTAATTTAATATTGCATTATCCGACCAAAGGATGATATAATATATTAAATACTAATTTAAGGTTGATTATTATGAAATATTATCCGCAAGAAATTAATGAATATTTTAAAAACAATCAGGTTGACCGGCTTGTGCAGGTAGCAGAAAGCCGTCATACCCTTCAATTTGAGCAGCTGCGCCGCCTGATTAACTTTTCGTGCATGCAAACCATCGGCAATCATCTTACCGCCGCCATTTTGGTAACAGGCCCCTCCTCCTCGGGGAAAACAACCTTCTCCAATCGGCTTTGCGCGCTGATGGAGCAGGACGGATTTCAATGCACCGTTATCTCTGTTGATGATTACTATCTTTCCCGTGATGAAATCCGGCGGCGCCAGCCCGAGGCTGAAACGCCGGACTACGAACGTCTGGAAGCCTTTGATGTTGCTTATTTTCAAGCGCAGATGAGCGCCTTTCTCAATGGCGCTCCCATTGAGCTTCCGCGCTATGATTTTAAATTAGGAAAGCGGGTAAATAGCGGGCGTACCCTATGCCCCACCGAAAAGGATCTTTTGATCATCGAAGGAATCCACGCCATGAACCCCAAGCTAACCAAAACGCTCTCCTTCAGCCGCACCATCGGTGTTTATATTTGCCCCTTTGATTCCTATGTCATCCCCGGCAAAGGTGAAATCACCTCCCGCGAGATCCGCCTGATGCGGCGAAGCCTTCGAGATCATGTTCATCGCAATTCGGACATTATGAAAACGCTGGAAATGTGGCCCAGTGTTCGAGCGGGCGAAGAGCGCTATATAAAACCAATGAAAAAATATGCGGATTTCTTTTTTAATTCTTCATTTGAATATGAAATTTGCATTCTTCAAACCCGTATTAAGGCAGCAGCTGCCGCGCTTTCCGAGCAAGAGCAAGAAAAGCTGAAGGGCTATCTTCCGCTGGAACTTTTGGAAGAATTCCATCCCTGCGATTCCATCAATATCCCCGAAGATTCAATATTCAATGAATTTTACAGATAGGAAAAATTATGAGTAAAAAAATTGCCATGCTTTGTATGTCGCTGAATATCGGCGGCGCAGAAACCCATATTTACGAGCTTTCAAAGCAACTAAAAAAGGAAGGCAACGATGTAACTGTTTTTTCAAACGGCGGTGTTTATGCCTCCGCGCTGGAGGAAGCGGGCGTTCGTCACATTCAGGCGCCCCTCCATTCCAAAAAGATCGGTGCGCTTTTAAAATCATATAAAATTCTGAAAAAGTTTTTTTCCGAAAACCGCCCCGATGTTGTCCATTCCCATACAAGAATTTCCAATTACATCGGCGGAAAGGTATGCAAAAAGCTCGGCATCCCGATGGTAACAACTGTTCATTTTAATTTTAAAAGCGGCTTGATCTTTCGCCTCTTATCCAATTGGGGCGTAAGAGCGCTGGCGGTCAGCGAGGATCTTAAGAATTATCTTGCAGCAGAATACCGCTATAACCCCGATCATATTCGTCTAACAGTAAACGGCATTGATATGGAGCGCTTTTGCCGCAAAGAATCCAATGCGTTTCGCGCTTCTCTCGGCATTGAGGAGCATCATAAAATGGTTCTTTTGGTCAGCCGCTTGGATAAAGAAGCATCCATCCATGTGGATCGCTTTTTGAATGTTGCCGCCGATCTTTACCGAGAAAATAATAATAGCAGAGTTGTTATTGTCGGCAACGGCGATAGCTTTAATGATTTTTGCGCAAAGGTTGAAAAAATCAACGCCGAATGTCATCCCGATTTCATCCGTATGGAGGGCGCACGCACCAATATCGAGCAATATACAGCGGCGGCTGATCTGTTTATCGGTATTTCCCGCTCGGCGCTGGAAGCGATGTCGGCAGAATTACCCACCATCTTGCTGGGGAACCTCGGCTATCTGGGCCTTTATTCCGATGCCATTAAAAAGGAATGTATTGAGACCAATCTTACCTGCCGCGGCTATCCCTATCCCCCTGATTCGGAGCTTTTAAAGCTGATCATCCGATGCTTGAATCGCGATCATTTAAAAAAGGAAATTGAAGAAGGTAAAAAGCTTGTGGCTGACTCTTTTTCCATCCAAACCATGAGCGCTACCGCCATGGAGCAATATGCTGAAGCCATTCAGGCGCTGCGCCCGAATGATTATATTATCAGCGGTTATTACGGAAGCGATAATTTTGGGGACAAGCTTACCCTTGAATGCCTGATGCAGCATCTTTCCGCAAAAAAAGGCTGCGTTCTTACCTGCAATATCGATTCAACTAACGTTCCTGATGAAGTTGAATTGGTGCATCGTTTCAATCTTATCAAAATCCGCAAAATCATGAAGCAGACCAAGGTATTCCTTTTGGGAAGCGGAAGTATTCTGCAGGATACTACCTCCAATCGCTCTATTTTCTATTATCACTACATTATGAAAATGGCATTGAAATATGGCTGCAAAACCATGCTCTATGCCAATGGAGTCGGCCCTATTCGGCGGGAACGTAATCGGCAAAAAACCGCAAAACTTCTCAATCGATTTGATTTAATTACCGCGCGGGATCAAAATACCATCGATTTTCTAAAAGAATTGAATGTTTGTACCCCTGCAATTCTCACAGCGGATGATGCCTTTTCCTTTAATTTTTCCGCTATTTCTCCAATAGAGGATCATCCGATTGCCGAGGGGAAAACGCCGGTCGGAATTAATTTCAAATTACCGCCCGCCTCCCCCATGATCGATGAAATTGCAAAAGCCCTTGCCCTTTTGGCAGAGCGCCATTCTCTTTATTACTTTTTAATCCCGCTCCATGGCGATCAGGATCGACCGGCCTTGGAAAGACTTCATCAGCAGCTGGATCAATGCAGTGATCTGATCGAAGACACAAGCGATCCGGAGCGTTTGATCGGCTATATTGCAAGAAATCAATATCAGATTTTTGAACGGCTCCATGGGCAGATCATCTCTGCTGCGCTTGGGATTCCTTTCCTGCCTATTCAATATGATCCCAAAAACCAATCTTTTTTAGAAGCGCTGGGGTTGGATCGTTTCCTGCTAAACCATAGCGATATTGACCGAGAAGCCTTAGTGCAAGCCTTTGAAAAGATTCTAAGCGACAGCGATACCATCCGCGAACGGCTGGAGGAATATACAAAGAAGGCTCAAGAAGCGGCTCTGCAAAATCGCAAAAATCTTATTAAATTAATCGAGGAATAAAAATGCGCATATTGGGAATTGATTACGGCGAGGCCAGAACAGGGCTTGCCATCAGCGATGAAACCGAAATGGTTGCCACCGTTATCGGTACCGTTCATGAGCGCGATAAAGATCGCCTTGCGGAAAAGATTTCCGCTGTTTGTATGGATGAAAAGGTTGACAAAATTGTTATGGGCCTTCCGAAAAATATGGACGGCACAGAAGGGTTCCGCGCGGAACACACAAGAAAATTTGCCGATCTTCTTCAATCCCTTTGCCCCGCCCTGCCCATCGAATTTTATGATGAACGGATGACAACTATGGTAGCCTCCCGATTCATGATGGAAGCTAATACAAAAGGAAAAAAGAAAAAGGCATCCATCGATGCCCTCTCCGCTCAGATTATTTTGCAGGATTATCTGGAACGAGCAAGAAAATAAAACAAATCCCATCATAAATTAATATGATGGGATTTTTAATTTACTTTAAGCGTTCAAAAGCAATTCGCGGGCTATGTTCATGCACATAAACAATCCCCCGCCGCTCAAATCCGTTTTTCAAAAGAATATGTTGCATTACCGCATTATCGGCATGGGTATCAATCCGCAGATGCGCAATTTGCATTTCGGCAAATTCAAGCATTTCTTTAAAAATTCCCCGCTCGGAGGTCTTCCCCGCGACCCGATGCAAAACGCCATAAGCGCTATCATCAGCCCAGCAGCCATCATCAATCACCGCATACCAAGGGTCATCTCCAATGAAAAAGACAAAGGCACCGCAAATCTTCCCATTTCGCTCAACTATAAAAAGCTGATCCTTGCGAATGTCGTCTTCCAAAAGGGCGCGATCGGGATAAGAATTTCCCCATTGGGTAGGATTTCCCGTTTCCCGCATGAATTGCTGCGCTTCGCGGTAAACCTCTATAATATCGTTCAGCTGCGAAAATTTTGCTTTTTGAATCATTTTATCTTCTCCCTGAAAATGCCCGACAAATGTCGGGCATTTTTCTCATTTTGTTTTTCCAAGATAAGCTTCTTTCACCTTATCATTTGAAAGAAGTTCTGCGCCGGTACCCTCCATGGTGATCAGTCCGGTTTCAATAACATAAGCCTTATGAGCAATTTTTAGCGCCATATTGGCATTTTGCTCTATCAGCAATACTGTAATTCCCTGCGCATTAATTGTTTTGATGATTTCAAAAATATCGCGAACAACCAGCGGTGCAAGCCCAAGCGAAGGCTCATCCATCATAATAACGCGCGGCTTGCTCATCAGCGCCCGCGCTACCGCAAGCATTTGCTGCTCGCCGCCCGAAAGGGTGCCGGCCAACTGCCATTCACGCTCCTTTAGCCGCGGGAACAAGCTATAAACATATTCCAGATCTGCTTTGATGCTATCCTTGCGGAGATAGGCGCCCATCTTTAAATTTTCCAAAACAGTAAGATTGGGGAAAACTCGCCGGCCTTCCGGCACCAAGGTAATGCCGCTGCTAACAATTTTATCGGGGCTTTTTCCGCAAATTTCCATCCCATTTAATAAAATCGATGCGCTCTTGGGCTTAACAATTCCGGCGATGGATTTCAAGGTAGTGCTCTTGCCTGCGCCATTGGAGCCGATCAAGGTAACAATCTGACCTTCCGGAATTTCCATGGAAATTCCCTTTACCGCTTCAATGCCGCCATAGGAAACAACAAGATCTTTAATTTCAAGAATATTATTCATCCTCTGCCACCCCCAAATAAGCATCGATAACGCGCTGATCATTTTGAACAACATCAGGCGTTCCTGCGCAAATCAACTTTCCGAAATCAATAACATAGATTCGATCAGAAATATCCATAACCAAATTCATATGATGCTCGATCAGCAAAACAGTCAGCTTAAAATCATCCCGAAGCTTGCGGATCAACGCCGTAAGTTCCTCGGTTTCCTGCGGATTCATACCCGCCGCAGGCTCATCTAAAAGGAGGAGCGAGGGATTGGTCGCAAGCGCTCTTGCAATTTCAAGATGCCGCTGCTTACCATAAGGCAAGGAGGATGCAATCTCATCCCGCGAATCATAAAGATCAACAATTTTCAAAAGCTCGAGGCATTCCTCGCGCAAAGCCTTTTCTTCCTTAAAATTGATCATAAAGGTATCAGTAAAGAGATTCCCCTTCAGCCGCATGTGCTTAGCGATCATAACATTTTCCAAAACCGTAAGGGCCTTAAAAAGACGAATATTTTGGAAGGTACGGCCCATTCCCATCTTTGCGATACGATCGGGCGTATTCTTAATCATCCTATGATACATTCCTAAATTTTCGCCGGCATAGATCTTTTTCATCTTACCGGTGGGATAGCTTTCAAGAATAATTCTATCATTGAAAGTAACGCGGCCGTTGGTTGCTTGATAAACGCCGGTAATTGCATTAAATGCGGTTGTCTTCCCTGCGCCGTTAGGCCCGATCAAAGAAACGATCTCGCCTTCATCAACCTTCATGGTTAGATTATTAACCGCAACAACACCGCCGAATTGAACTGTAATATTTTCAAGGGAAAGTACTGTATTAGCCATTATTCTCCACCTCCTCTTTCTTCGCTTTCTTTTTAAAGAGGCCGAAAGGATTTTTAAAGAATTCAGCAATGGCATCCCATGAGAACTCCTTATTGCCCATAATACCGCGCCGCCAGAACAAAACGATGATCATAATAACAATGGAGAAAACAACCATACGGAATCCGGTTCGCAAGAAAGGAACCTCAAAACTTCCGATATATTGCACTTCATCCAGAAAGCGGAGCCACCATTCCATCGAGCAAACGAAGAGGAAGGCGGCGATAATGCTGCCGGTAACCGAGCCGATACCGCCGATAACAACAATCAGCAGGATTTCATAGGTCATGGCGGAGGTAAAGCCCTTGGCCTGAACGCTTGCCTGAAACATTGCCAAAAGCGCGCCGCTAATGCCCGCAAAGAAAGAGCTGATAATAAAGCTCATCATCTTATGCTTAAATAAATTGATACCCATTGCTTCTGCTGCGATTTCATCCTCACGGATTGCCTTAAAGGCGCGCCCGTAAGAAGAACGCAGCAACATAACAATAATTGCAATACAAATACCCGAGATAATAAACGGGAACAAAATGCTGTCATAGGTCTTAAAAGAGCGAAGCAGATTGGAGCCGTTTGTAAGCGGGCCGAGCTTCTCCCATTGAATAATGGCGCGCAAAATTTCGGCAAAGCCAAGAGTAGCAATCGCCAAATAATCGCTCTTCAGCTTTAATACAGGCAACCCAATTAAAGCGGCAAACGCTGCTGCCAAAATACCTGCAAGAACAATCGCGAGCAGCGAAGGGATGGTAAATTGAACAACGCCGCCATCAAAATATTGATAAACCGAGCCGCGGCTTGAAACAGGAATGGTAAGGATGGCGTATGTATAAGCGCCGATCAGCATAAATCCCGCCTGACCCAAAGAAAAGAGGCCGGTAAAACCATTAAGCAGGTTCATCGATACCGCCGCAAGGGCATAAATCGCGCCCTTTTGCAGGCAGGTAGAAAGCATCGAAGATTTCATCGAGCTATTATCAATAAAAAGCAAAACGCCAAGGCAAACCGCCGTAAGGATCAGCGATGCCAATAACTTTGTATTCTTTTTCATCGCATTACACCTTCTCCGACAATTTTTCGCCAAACAAACCGTTTGGCTTGCATACAAGAATAACGATCAGCAAAACAAATGTAAATGCATTACTGAAAATTGCAATATCGGGATTCGCTTTAATAAACGATTCGCAAATACCGATCAGATATGCTCCGATTACCGCACCGGGTACCGAGCCGATTCCACCGAATACCGCGGCAACAAAGGCTTTCAGACCGGGCATTGCACCAATCATCGGGCTTACCTGCTCATAATAGGAAAAATAAAGAATGGAGCCGACCGCCGCCAAGAAAGAGCCAATGATGAAGGTCATACTGATAACGCTATTAATCTTAATGCCCATCAACTGAGAGGTTTCAAAATCCTTGGAAACAGCGCGCATCGCCATGCCAATCTTGGTAAACTTGATTAAAGCAACCAAAGCCAATACCAAAACAATGGTAAGAATCGGCGTAATCAATGTAATCAGCTTGGTAGAAACACCAAAGAGGGTAATCTTATTGCTGATAAACGGAATGGTGGGATACCGCTGCGCCAAACCGCCTGTAAAATATGTTGCAAAATTTTGTAAAAGATAGGAAACACCGATCGCAGAAATCATAACAGACATCCGCGGTGCAGAGCGCAGGGGCTTATAGGCGCAACGCTCAATTAAAACGCCCAGCAAAACAGTCATTGCAAGCGTAAGCAACAGCGCTGCCCAGATCGGGAGATGGGGGATCGCTGAAAGATAAATCATAAAGAAGCCCGCCATCATAAACATATCGCCATGGGCAAAATTGATCAGGCGAAGGATACCATATACCATGGTATAGCCAATCGCAATCAAAGCATACAAACTACCAACTGTTATACCGGTAAGCAACAGCTGGACATAATAGGTATAATCCATAACCAACCTCCGTTATTTTTTCAGCCGGATGACTGAAGCGCAATTTTGATCTTCTCTCAAAGGCACGCTTCAATCATCCGTTTAAAAATACCAAAGGTAGCGGGGAGCGGCTGCTCCCCGCTACCGATTATTACGAGCTTATAAATTACTCGGCAGCTGTGATGGTCTGAGTCTTCAGGAACTTGAAGGCCTTCTTTTCAACATCGATAGTCTTGATATAAGCAAGATTCTTTTCGGCATCGCCCTTCTCATCGAAGGTCAACTGACCGGTAACGCCATCCATATTGACATCCTTCAGAGCATCGCGAATTGCTTTACCTTCAGTAGACTGAGCAGCCTTAATCGCTTCGATCGCTGCCATATAAGAATCATAACCCAGCGCAGAAACTGCAGCAACACTATCGTTACCGCCGTTATTATTGAGTCGACCGGAATCCTCATTCATCCAAGCTTTGAAACCCTTAACGAATTCCTTGCCCTTGGCATTGCTTTCGTCGTTCTCATCAAAGAAGGTGGAGAGGTAAACGCCGGTAGCGGCAGCGCCGGCATTCTCAATGATCTGACCATTTTCCCAAGTATCGCCCGCCATGATCAGGCAATCGGAATTAACATCGCGGATCTGCTTGATCAGCAGAGGAGCAGTTTCGATAGAAGAGGGAGCGAAGATACCATCGCAATCGGTAAAGCCGGCAACCATAGTAGTGAAATCAGTCTCACCGGTCTGGAATTCAGCCTTAACAATTTCGCCGCCCGCATTTTCAAATGCATTCTTGAAATAGGTGCCAAGACCAACAGAATAATCATCGCCGGCCTGAGTAATCAGCGCAACCTTCTTGCAGCCCTGCTCCAGAGCGAAGTTTGCCATAACAGTACCTTGGAAAGGATCGATATAGCAAACGCGGAAATAATAGTCATTCTCGGCAGTTACCTGCGGATTGGTGCAGGAGCAACCAATTGCGGGGGTCTCATTCTCAGCAAAGATAGAGCCTGCAGCAATGGCGCAACCCGAACCGTAAGTACCCAAAACAACAGAAACCTTGGAAGAGATCAGCTGCTGAGCAGCAGAAGGAGCTTTGGTGGCATCGGATTGATTATCAACTTCTATCAGCTCAATTTCATATTCTTCGCCATTGATCTCAACGGTAGGAACCAAAGAATGAGCATAGCGGATGCCTAAAACTTCCTGCTTACCGCCGCCGGCATTCTCGCCGGTGCCGGGCTCAAAGATACCAACCTTGATTACTTTTTTGCCGCTATCGCCGCCGCAGCTTGCGAGCATGGTGCAGCCAAGCAGCAGAACCAATAACAATGCAATTACTTTTCTCATTCTGAACATAAGATTTTCCTCCTATAAAAATAATAGAATGATAAGTTAATTATACTTTATTTTTCCATCCATTTCAATATTTCACCTATAATTTGAAAATTCTTGTTTATTTTGCCGATTATTCGGCACAACATCGAAAAAAGAAACTAAAAAATTTGTTAATATCGACAACATTTGTCCTCCGCAGAAATACATTATCGTAAAATGTCCCTTATAGAAAAAGGGATTGAATTTTATTTAATAATATGTTACAATATCAACAATATTTCGTTTAAAAGAAGGTTGTTTTATGGAACTTACAGAAATCAAACTGTTATTTCGCGATCGTAAAAGCTATATTGGGAAAAAAGTAACGGTAGGCGGCTGGGTCCGCTCCAATCGTGCCTCTAAAAATTTCGGTTTTCTTGTTCTCAATGATGGCACATTCTTTGAGCCGCTTCAGGTTGTTTACGGTGATGGGCTTTCCAATTTTGCCGAGCTTACCAAATTAAATGTCGGCACTGCGCTGATCGTTTGCGGTACATTGGTTGAAACCCCTAATTCCAAGCAACCCTTTGAAATTCAAGCTGAGGAAATTGCTATTGAAGGTCCCTCTACCCCTGATTATCCATTGCAAAAGAAGCGCCATAGCCTTGAATACCTGCGCACCATTCCCCATCTGCGGGCGCGCACCAATACCTTCCAGGCTGTTTTCCGCGTTCGCTCACTTGCTGCTTATGCAATTCATAAATTCTTTAATGAGCGTAATTTTGTTTATGTTCATACCCCGCTGATTACCGGCAGCGATTGCGAAGGAGCAGGCGAGATGTTTCGGGTAACCACCTTGGATCTTGATAATCTGCCCCTTACCGAGGAAGGTAAGGTTGATAATGCCAAAGATTTCTTTAATAAAGTAACAAACCTTACCGTTTCCGGCCAGCTCAACGGCGAAACCTATGCGCAAGCCTTTAAAAACATCTATACCTTTGGCCCCACCTTCCGCGCTGAAAATTCCAACACCACCCGCCATGCAGCGGAATTTTGGATGATTGAGCCCGAAATTGCCTTCGCAGATCTTAAAGACGATATGATTCTGGCGGAAAGTATGCTGAAGTTCATTATCCGCTATGTTATGGAAAATGCGCCTGAAGAAATGAATTTCTTCAATCAATTTATTGATCCCGGTTTAATTGATCGGCTCAATAATGTTTTGGAAAATGATTTTGGTCATGTCACTTATACCGAAGCTATTGATATTTTGGAAAAGAACAATGCCAATTTTGATTATCCCGTTCATTGGGGCTGCGATCTTCAAACCGAGCATGAGCGTTATCTTACCGAAGAGGTATTCAAACGCCCTGTATTTGTTACCGATTATCCAAAGGAAATCAAGGCATTTTATATGAAGCTGAACGACGACGGCAAGACTGTAGCAGCAATGGACTGCCTGGTTCCCGGCATCGGCGAAATTATCGGAGGCAGCCAGCGCGAGGATAATTATGACCTGCTTCAAAAGCGCTTGCAGGAGCTTGAACTTAATGAAGAGGACTACGGTTTCTATATGGATCTGCGGAAATACGGCTCTACCCGCCATGCAGGTTTTGGCCTTGGTTTTGAGCGCTGTGTAATGTATCTTACCGGAATGGGTAATATCCGCGATGTCATCCCCTTCCCCAGAACCGTTAACAATTGCGAATTATAATAAAAAAACAGAACTCAAATTTTTGAGTTCTGTTTTTTTATTACGGTTGACCGTATTTATGATACAAATGGAGCGGAATAGCCGACCAGCCATGGCAAAGACTGCCCGCATTTTTAAAATCCTGCGCGCCCAGCTCGGTTTCCCAAAAGGTTGTGGCGCCATTAAAGAGCATATTGCCCCAAATTTTGGCTATATCATCCATAACCCATTGCCAATTTTCGGGATCAGTCATAATTGCATCATATTTAAAAATACTGTAGCTTAGAGTAGCGGGAACAAGCACGTCTTTCATCAAATATTCCCGCACCTGCACCTGCTTTTCGGTTGGGCAGGCGCCGCAACAAATCATCAAAGCTTGCGTAAGCTGCGTGCCATGATAAAGAGAGCCATCTGATATACTGCGGTAGGTATTATAATAACTACCATTCCAAAAGCTTCGTTCCGCCGCCTCATTTATCCGCTTCCATAATTGAGCATAATAAGCCGCTTTTTCATTCGCCCCCAAGCGAAGATAAATTTTTTCCATCGCCTGAAAAGCCAGCGAAACCAATGCATTAAGCGGCGCATCATAGGTTTCTTGTGAAGTTTTCCCATCCAGCAGCTCACGCCATTCATAAAAATTCCAATAACTTTCACCGGAATAATTAGGCAGCAAGCCATTATAAGGATCCATCCGCTGCACAAAGCCTTCCGCAATCCTCTCGGCATAAGGTAATACCTCCGAAAGAAAATCACAATCATCTGTTTCGGCAAGGTATTCCTGCAATTCCATCAGATAAACAGCAGAAAAAGACGGTATTGTTTTTTCTGCCCGCGCGGGTGAGCAAAGTTCCACCAAGCAATCCTCACGAACCGAGAGCGCAATCAGCCGAAGGCTCGCCTTCGGGAAAGCCGTTTCCTTAAAGACATCATAACCGCAAAGAATTTCATTGCGGGAATCCATGGCATAAAGCCCCTGCTCCCGCCAAGGAGTATCTTCATAATGATCGTGCATGCAGCAGCGGAGGGTATGAATACAGGTTTCATAGATCTTGCGATGCAGGCGATCTTTAATTTCCAGCGGATAAATCTTGAGCGGATAATCAGCAGACCGTACGCCCGCATATTGAATTCGCACTGAAGGGGCATAAATATGCAGCTGCAGATACCGCAGCCCAAATCGCCGCAGCGGCATAAAGAATTCATTTTTTCCGGCAACAGCGTAATAGCTGCAGGCAAAATTGCGATTTCCAATATGAGTGCGTACCCGCAGATCCTGCAAATGTTCGCCATAACCGCAAAGAATCAGCGCATCCTGCGGCAGCTCCAGCTCCAGATCAAGATACCCTACCGATTCCTTACCGAGATCAATAATTGCATAGATACCATCCTCACTTGGTTCCCCATCTAAACTGCAAGGAAAATCGGAAGGAAGTTGATATCGTGCTGCAAGGGAAGCATTCTGCATCCGCTGGCCGAGGGTTTCATAGGGGCGCTCCGAAAAAACACCCGAATGAACCAGCTTACCCGAAACACGATCGCCGATGATTACCTTTTGAATTGGCCGCGGATATAAATTCACCCGCTTTTCAACCAAGCAGGCCGGCTCATATTTCTCATTTCCTGCCTTGCGGGCATCATAGCAAAAGCTGCGCCCCAGCTGAGGGGTCAAATTGGGAACATTCTCCGTTTGAAAAGCCAACGCTTGAGCTGCAAGGGTATCGGTATCGCTGAATGCAATCTCCTCATCCTCTTCACAAAGAGAATATATTAAACCGGCTCCCTCGGCGCGATAAGAAAAATGGTCTTCGCCCGGCCACCATACCCGAATCAAAAGTTCATTTTTGCCTGCTTTAGCATAATCGGAAAGTTCCAATCGATCGTAGACTTTATATTCGGGATAATCAGGATATTGGCCGCTGTTTATAAATTGTCCGTTCAAATAGAGTGCATAATTACCATCTACGCTCAATTCAATAAAAAGGGATTTATCTCCGGAATGAGTAAATGATTTTTTAAAATCAACATAAGAATTTGGCATTTCACAACCGGAGAGCCAAATCCATTTTGCCTGATTAAGCATCATTATTCTTTATCCTTTCAAGAATATCCTTACAATTTATGATCTTTTCAGCCAATTGACCTTTTGAAAAATAATAATGATTCGCCGCTTCAAATCCAATGGCTGCATTTTGATTCATCAATGCAAGCATTTTTTTGGAAATTATTATTTCCTGCTCCGCGATCGTTCTCATTTCCTGCCACTCTCGGCGATCTCTTGCTCGAATAAAACGAATTTGATTAAGCGAGGATTGAAAAAGGCAATAGGCAGCCTCCGCCATCAGCTTGGTTTCGTTCATCGGCTCATCCCGTAAGCATTCCAGCCCCCGCTCCCATTCGGCGCAAAGGATGGCATACTGATTTTCATAAACATCAACAGGATAAATCGACCGCCATTTTTCAAGATCATCATAGGCAAAACAGGTCATGGTTGCCTGATAGCCGGTTGGCTCAACATATAAAAGATTTGAAGGCCCCGCGTTATGCGGGCCAAAATAAAGGCTGTAAATATGAAACGGATACTCTTTAAAGGCTTTTGCAAAATGCTCTGTTGCCTTTACAACAGCCTTTGATTCTTGTTCCAAAACAACATTTTCATAAAAATATTTCGCTGCATAAGCGATATTCCGCCCCGGAAATCCCCCAAGTGTCCAGCTTAAAAGCAAATGACGCACCCCGCTCTTTTGCAGGCGGCGCATATGCTCCTCTACCAGCGGATAGACCGGAACAGCCGGCACGGTTGATGCCTCCCAGCTGGTGTTAATTTGAACCTTGGCGCCGATCTCAAGCCCGCGCTCCTGCGCAATTGCCCATTCCTGCTTGGCCGATTCACCGGGACCAATATTCCCCAAGGAATAATCCCTCACCGAACCTTTGACCCCGCCAATCTCGAATGGAACACCAAGCTCACTCTGGCTCATCAGAATAACATCTGAGGGAAGTCGACGGATAATCTCTTCATTATGCTCCTTCCAGCCCCAGCTCCAGGCAATTACTTTGATTTTATCCGAAACGCGCCGCACACCACGAGCAATACAATGATTGACCTCCGCAACAACCTCTGCCACCGATCGCTCGGCGCAGCGCGGGCAATTGCAATGTTTTTCGCTATGAGAATAACAGTTTGTCGGGTTTTCAGAGCGCGTTATGGTAAAAAAGCCCCCCAAATTAGGTACCGCGCGGCAAAGCGCCTCAACCTGATTGCTAATATAGTTCTGAACCTGCGATAAGGAAGTGCAAAGGCAGATTTTATCATCTCCCGCAGGAATATGACCGCGAAGCTCGGGATGCTTCTCAAAAAAAGAAGCGGGCATCGAGCGCGGTTCATTTAAATAGAGAAAAAGCTTCATTCCAAATCGCTCCAAGCGATCTGCAAAATCCCTCACCCGCGCCAACCGCGCGGTATACCCCGCGGAATAGGACGGATCAAAGGGAAA